>JAFRQF010000006.1 GCA_017428765.1 Erysipelotrichaceae bacterium | reverse complement strand
CGGCGGAGGAGGCGGAGGAGGCGGCTCTTCCGGTGGCGGAGGCGGCCACAGCTTCTAGGACTTCTAAAGAAAACATATATAATATAGTTAAAGAAACATAAGGAGAAAAAAGAAAATGGAAATGAAATTCTATCGCTGCAAGCGCTGCGGCCAGATGGTGGCCATCGTCAAGAAGAAAGGCTGTCCGATCATGTGCTGCGGAGAGCCAATGGAGGAGATCATCCCGGGCGAATCCGACGGTGCCGTTGAAAAGCATGTTCCGGTCTGTGAAGTCAAAGACAACAAGGCATATGTAACGGTAGGTTCCGTGGAACATCCGATGAGCGAAGAACATTATATCGAATGGATCGCCATTCAGACCAAAAGCGGCAACCAGCGCAAAGCTCTGAAACCGGGCGATGCGCCAAAGGCATGTTTTGCCTTGTTGGAGGATGATGAAGTGGAAGCGGTCTATGCGTATTGCAACCTGCATTCCCTGTTCAAGGCTTAAGAAGATCTGAGATCCTGAGCAATTTGATGCCCCATTTGAAGATGGGGCATTATAATTGTTGCTGGAGATCAATTTTATTTATGTCACTTATTTACAAACTGTTCAAACTCGATCCCAATAGCAGAGAAGGCGTCGTTTCGGCAACGTCGATCCTGAACGTGATCGTCAATCTTCTTGTCGCATTGATGAAAGTCATCGTCGGCCTGGTCGCTTCATCGATCGCCATCGTATCGGAAGGTGTCAACAACGCCACCGATGCGCTTTCTTCGATCCTGACACTGGTCGGCACGAAACTTGCCGGCAAAGCACCGGATGCCAGGCATCCGTTCGGCTACGGACGTATCGAATACCTGACTTCGATGGTCATCGCTTCCTTCATCCTGGTCGGCGGTATCGAGATGCTTACAAGTTCCATCAAACTGATCTTTGAATCGGAAGAGCTCAATGTTTCTTACGTTTCCCTGGCTGTGGTGTTGGTCTCGGCCATCATCAAGTATGCCATGGGTGTCTATACGATGAAGACCGGAAGAAGAGTCGGATCGGATACTTTGGAAGCGGTCGGCGTCGACTGCCGCAACGATTCCTATGTTTCTGTCGTCACGATCATTTCCGCACTGGTCTATCTGCTCGGTCATTTTTCCATCGATGCTTTCGCCGGTGTCTTTACTTCCAGCCTGATCATCAAGGCGGGTTACGAGATCATGAGGGATACGGTCTCCGAACTGCTCGGCCAGCCGGCGGATGAAAACCTGGTCAGAGAGCTTTACAAAGAGATACGCAATACGGAAGGTGTCATCAACGCCGTCGATATGGTCTTGCACAACTATGGTCCGGATGCCTATACCGGTTCGTGCAACGTGGAACTTGATCATAAGAAGACGGTCGGTGATGTCTATGAATTCTTAAGATCTCTGCAGATCCGCATCTATGAAAAGTATCGTGTCGCAATGGTCTTTGGCATCTATGCGGTCGATAACGACTCCACGGATGCTCATAAGTTAAGAAGCGAGATCGCTGATTTCGTCAAATCGAAGGAACATATCAAGTCCTATCATGCGATCTATTCCGACGCAAAGACGAACAAGATCTATTGCGATCTGGTCGTAGACTATGAAGCTGACTTTGAGAAGACCGCAAAGGAATTCGATGAGTATCTTTCCAAGATCTATCCCGACAAACAGATACAGGTCAACATCGACAGAGAATTCGTATAGACCTTAAACAGCGCCTGTTTTGAAGCCTTCCTGATGGGAAGGCTTTTTCATTTACTGTTCAAATTAAGTTCAGATGAAGTTCACATTCAAAAAATATCATGGAATCATCAAAGGAAAGGAGGACGCACGATGGAGACGTTCAGACGATTTGAAAAGAAGTACCTGCTGACAGACGAGCAGTTCCGTCAGTTCCTGTATCTTATGAAAGGGCATGTGATGCCTGATGCGTTCTATGAAACGGATATCCGTTCGATCTACTATGATACGAGCGATCATGAACTGATCCGCCGTTCGATCGAAAAGCCGGAGTACAAGGAAAAGCTCCGTGTCAGATCCTATGGGGAAGTCAAAGGCGATGAGCCGGTATTCGTGGAGCTGAAGAAGAAGTTTGACGGCATCGTCTACAAAAGACGTACGAAAGCTCTCAGCAGACAGCTTCTGACAGACATCTATCACTGCTCGTTCAAGGACCCGCAGGTCGGAAAAGAGATCATGTATGCCTTGAATTACTACGGCAGACTCAGACCTTCGATCTTCATCGGATGCAAAAGGGTCTCCTTTGTCGGAAAGGAAGATAAGGATCTCAGGATCACCTTTGACAGAGATATCACATACCGTATGGAAGACCTCTCCTTATCCAGGAGCGAAAAAGACAAGCAGCTGACCGATAAAACGGTCATGGAGCTTAAGATCAAAGATGCGATGCCGTTATGGCTAACACAGATACTCGATGAGATAAAAGCCTACCCCCGAGGCTATTCCAAGGCAGGCAGTGCATTCTTAAAAGAATTACAAGGAGTTTGATATCATGGCAAATATATTAGGAAGCATATTCACAGGTTCACTGACGCTCGGTCAGTTCATGCTGGCGATCGCCGCCTCCATGATCATGGGACTGATCCTGGCGATCGTCTTCATGCATAAAAACACATATACCAAGTCGTTCATCTCCGCTCTGGTACTCTTACCGGCGGTCGAGACAGTCGTCATCATGATGGTGAATGACAATTTCGGTGTCGGTCTGTCCGTCGCCGGTTCCTTCGCTCTGATCCGTTTCCGTTCGGTCAAGGGTAACGCAAAGGAACTGGTCGCCGTGTTCATCGCGATGACCATCGGTATCATCTGCGGCACAGGCTATGTCGCACTGGCCGGCATATTCACACTTCTTCTCAGTGCGGTGATGCTTGGTCTGACTTTGACGGATTTCGGCAAGGCAAATGATGCTGAAAGATGTCTTAAGATCACGATCCCGGAATCACTCAATTACGATGAAGTCTTTACCGACATCCTGAACAAATATGCGAGCTCCTGGCAGCTGGAGTCCATCAAGACTCTGACCCTGGGTTCCTTGTTCAGAGTCGAATATTCCTTAAATATGAAAGATCCTTCGGAGGTCAAAGAAATGATCGATGAGCTCAGAGTCAGAAACGGCAATCTGGAGATCATGTGCGCAAGACCTTCGACCAACAGGGAGGAACTCTGATGAAAAAAATGATCTGTTTACTGATCGCACTTCTGTCCTTATGCGGCTGCAATGCGGTCATTTCCGATAATACGGCAGCTGAAGAAACTGCCGATGCATACAACCTTTCGATCAGCGAAAGCGCAGATGATCCTTCCTATACGATCAATGATTCGACGTATATCTCATTGGGAAGCGAAGATGTCAAGATCAAGGAAGGCGGCACCTACATCCTGGAAGGAACTTTGAGCGATGCATCGATCATCGTTGAAGTTTCCGATAGTGAAGATGTGCAGCTTGTGCTCAACAACGTGACGATCGAATCCGGTGACTTTGCCGGTATCTACATCGTTGAAGGTGATGAGATCACGATCACTCTGGCGGATGGCAGTGTCAATACGATCTCGGATTCCGGTACGTATACGCAGATCGATGACAATGACGTCGATGCCCTGATCTATTCCAAGGCCGATCTGACCATCAACGGAAACGGTACGCTGAACTTATATTCGTCATACAATCACGGCATCGTTTCCAAGGATGACCTGATCATCACTTCGGGAAATTACAAGATCGATGTTGCCGGCCAGGGATTAAGAGGCAAGGACTGTCTGATGATCTCGGATGGCACGTTCGATATCAAAGCGGGCAAAGATGCTCTCAAGTCCGACAATGACGAAGATGAATACAGAGGCTATATCAATATCACCGGCGGTGATTTTGCGATCGAATCTTCACAGGATGCGATCTACGGACTCAACCTTGTCAATATCTCCGGCGGCAGCTTCAATATCAGCACATATTCGGCTTCCGATTCTTCGGCCAAGGCCATCAAATCCGATGTCAGCATCGAGATCTCCGGCGGCGATTTTACGATCGATTCGTCCGATGATGCGATCCATTCCGATACCGACATCCTGATCACCGGCGGAAGCTTCACCATCAGCAGTGATGACGACGGCATCCATGCCGATGCCAAGGTCCAGATCGATGACGGACAGTTTGACATCACAGCTCACGAAGGCATCGAAGCCACGTATATTGTGATCAATGACGGCAATATTTCGATCAGCGCAACTGATGACGCGATCAACGCATCCCAGACGGTCGCGGCGTATACGGCAACGATCGAGATCAACGGCGGCTACATCACCATAAATATGGGCCAGGGCGATACCGATGCGGTAGATTCCAACGGCTACATCTATGTCAATGGCGGCACTCTGGATATCACTGCCCAGTCAGCATTCGATTATGACAAAGGCGCTGAGAAAAACAGCGGCACCATCATCGTCAACGGCACGCAGACCGAGCAGATCACCGGCCAGATGATGGGCGGCATGGGAGGCATGGGCGGCAT
>JAFRQF010000002.1 GCA_017428765.1 Erysipelotrichaceae bacterium | reverse complement strand
TATAAGAGCTCCAGAAAGGAGAGAGGTGGAGTATACAAGATTTGGAGAAGAAATGAGAGTTCTCAGGACCAGAAGACATCAGAGCCAGAAGGACATGGCTGAAGTTCTTGGAGTGACAAAGAGTTTTCTTTCATCTGTTGAGACCGGAAGAAGATCCATTCCCAAAGGATGGATCGATATCATTGCCGAACACTATCATCTGAAGCCTTATCCAAAGCAGCTGCTGGAGGACGCCGCCAAAGTATCCAGGAATTTTATCCGGATCTCTTTGACAGGACAGCCCAACTACAGAAGAGATCTGGCCGTTTCCTTTGAAGAATCCTTCAACCGGATTGATGAGAATACTGCCACCGGCATGATGAATCTGATGAAAGACGATAATGTATCAGATATTGAATAATAATTAGGAGATAATTATAATATTAGTATAGATGATGAAGTAGATCTGAGCTTTGAATGGGATCCCGATAAGAACAGATCCAATCAGAAGAAACATGGCGTTTCCTTTGAAGAAGCCGCTACCGTATTTCTGGATGAAGAAGGTATATTGATTCCCGATCCCGATCATTCCGATTATGAAGAAAGATTTGTTCTGATCGGTACGAGCAGGAAAGCTGATCTGCTTACGGTCGTCCATTGCCTAAGAGAGACGGAAACGATCATACGGATCATATCGGCAAGAAAGGCAACAAAGAACGAAAGCAGGCAGTACTATGAAAGAAAAGGTGAATGAGATGAGAGAGGAATATGATTTCAGCAAAGGCGTAAAAAATCCTTATGCCAAGAAGTTGAAAAAACAGGTCACGATCAACATCGATGCCGATGTCATCGACTATTTCAAGAAACAGTCTTCCGCTTCCGGCATTCCATATCAGACGCTGATGAACCTGTATCTTGTGGAATGCATGAAGGAAAACAAGAAACTTTCAATAAAGTGGGAATGATATGACAGGATCTCAAAGCGAGATCCTTTCTTATGCAATAGATTGATTTTGTTTATCACGATATGGTTGACAAAGTGTAGATTTACGAACATAATTCATTCAAACAAAGACTTCTGATTCATTATCCGAAAACTTTTTATTACGATGGAAGCAGGAATATCGGGATTTGTAGATGCGTATCTGATTTAATAAAATGGTTAAACTACAGTTCTGCAATCTCATCGATATTATCGCCGGTATCAAAACAGCGAGCAATAACTATGGCGTGGTGCGTGAGGGCATGATCATCGGCATATTTATCTGTACTGTTTCGTTCATGACAGCGATGATCATTTGTGCTGTTTAAGCTGTGGTTTTTAACAGAAAATCCAAGGATTAGATTACAGTTTCATAAACAGATACAGGCTTCCACTTTGCTATCGGCAGGGATGGGAAGCGTGCTTTATAGGACTCGATCAGTGGTAGAACTGTGGAAAATCAACCAGTAGTTCGTGTTGAACCAAGGCGCTTTCAGATATGCTTGAACCATGAAAGGAGGTGCCCGATATGGATCAGATCAAAATCGGTAAATTCATAGCATCCTGTCGTAAGGAACAGGGCATGACTCAGGCTGTCCTTGCTGAAAAACTCGGAATCAGTGACCGGGCGGTATCAAAGTGGGAGACCGGGAAGTCGCTGCCGGATTCCGGGATCATGCCGGAACTATGTGAACTCATGAAAATTAATGTCAACGAACTCCTGTCGGGCGAAAAAATCATGGCAGAATCTTATGATAAACGGGCAGAAGAAAACCTGCTGGCAATGAAACGGGAGGTTGAAGAAAAGAACAGACAGATGCTCAGGATGGAATACTGGCTTGCGCTTCCGACCGTCATTGCTGAGCTGGCCATGGTGTTTATGGCTTCATTTATAGAAATGCCGGTCTGGCTTCGGATCGTGCTTATCCTGTTCGCTCTCGTGATGATATTTACAGTCTCTTTTATCGCTGTGGGCATTGAACAAAAGGCCGGATACTATGAATGTCAGTATTGTCACCACAGATACGTGCGCAGACAAATCTCGCTATGCATATGGGCAGGACAAGATATATGAAATGCCCTGAGTGCGGGAAAGCCAGCTGGCAGAAGAAAGTGCTGACAAAAGAAGGATAAGAAATACCAAGGCTCCCCACTTCCGGCAAATGTGGCGTAGAGCCTTTTCATATGCCTTGATTTTAATGATGACTTCGGAATTGAAACAGATGGCGAGTGATCTTTGAAAACCGTGATCTTTGTGATCAGGGATTTGACAGCCTTTCGTCAAACTCCGTGATGTTTCAGGGCAAAATATTCAAGTTTACGTACATTATCCATTTTTGAAGGCTCCAAATGTATAATCCGGGCTCTTTTTTAAAATGAGAGAGTAAAATAAGTTTTGGTTTGCAAAAGGAGGTTTAACATGGAAAAGTTCGAATATAAAGTAGTGGCTTATGATACCAAAGGCTTTTGGGGCGGAGGTGTTGAGACTCAACAGATTGAAGACCAGCTTAATCTGATTGGAAATGACGGATGGGAGATGGTCAGCTGTACATCTACCAACCAGAGCTATGGGGCGTCCAAAAGCATAGTGTGTATTTTTAAAAGAAGGAAAGACCAATAAGTTCCGGTATGAGATCTGTTCATAATTCTAGACAATTACGAACTCTGCTCAACATTAATGTATTGTTTATAATTTAGATATGACCAGAATGATAAAGAAGATATTTGTAATGGTATTCTTATTGTTCATATCTGTTGGGTGTCAGAAACAGAAAACACCCGATATGAAGCCTCCAAAAGGCGGCCGTGTAGAATACTACTATGATGAAGGTGGCGAAATATATTATGGTGGCATCAATCCGCTGGTCGGGCCCTTTAATGCGCCTGAAAAAGATCTTGAAGAGAAGTGCAATTTCTATATAGTTGATGTAAAAGATGAAAACGGCAGAGTCATAAGAAGCATAACCAGAGATAATATGCATGACCAATGGAATGTCGTTGTCTTTTGTGAAGACGGCGGGAAAAAGAATACAATTTACGACGGAGAAATGAATTTCCTTTCATCTGATATAAACTATTGCAATGAGCAGAACAGGGTAACCAAACATGTACTGCTGAATGAAGATGATTCTATTGCTGGCACGCAGATAACAGTATACCTTGAAGACGGCATAACATATTATCGGGTCTTTTACTATAACGAAAAAGGGGAATTGGACAGCTGGGAAGAGTACCTTCCTCCTTTATACAATGACTTTGTAGAACGTGATGTCAATGAAGCACCGGCAGAGTATCTGAAATTAAAGTAACAAAGATGAATAAGAAAATATGAACCAAAAGGATGTTTATAAACCTGTACATTTACGAACATAACAAAAACATACTTTACGAACGTCCGAAAAAATGGTTTTCAATAATAACGAACGTTCGTAATATGAAGACAGATAAATGAACGGATCACAAAAACAGTATCCATAGCTTTATGAAACATAAGGATATAGGATACTGTTTTCTTTATTGTTCGTTAAGGTATACGATGTGTCCTGTCTGATGCTTCCTTGGATGGGATCAGTACAGCGATGATCGCTAAGCAGATGAAGATCAGTGGATCAGAAACCTGCGGGCTTTGTCCATGAAGCGGACGAGCCATAGTTCTTTTTTAAAACGTTGATTGAATTCTTCGTCGGTGAAGTAGCCGCGGATCTCAGTGATCTCGCGATAGCGGTAGATCAGGTAGATCGCAGATGAAAGCAGGCTGCTGTAGGCCAGTAGGATGATCCACCAGAAAACACCGAGTATGTTTGCATAGTAAAAGGTCAGACCTACGGGAACGATCACGCCCAACAACATGACTGTGGCAAAGATGAAGGCTTCTTTGGAAGCAGAGAAAAGGGAATGCTTCCGCTTCCGTTTCCTTTCATAAAATGTTTTGAATTTTTCTTTATCTGCTTTGTTCGTCAGGAACATCATCCTCATTATAAGGCAGAAGGGACTTATGAAAAAACTGTTCGGTGTTTTGAACAGTTTCTTTGTATTGGTGATCATTCTGTACGGAGTGCGATGACCGGATCCTGCTTGGCGGCTTTCTTGGATGGGATGAAGCCGGCGATGATCGTTAAGAAGATCGAGATCAGGATCAAAGCGATCGCCGCTTCTTTCGGCAGGACGGCATTGACGTCGCGGTTGTCTGCCACATTATGGATGATCTTATTGATCAAAGGCAGAGACGCCAGGGTGACACCGACTCCCAAAAGTCCCGAGAGTGCACCGATGATGAAGGTCTCGGCCGAGAAGATCGAGGAGACATTCCGCTTGGAGGCACCCATAGCTCTTAAGATACCGATCTCTTTGGTACGTTCAAGCACGGAGATCAGTGTGATGACGGCGATCATGATCGACGAGACTACCAGGGAGATCGATACGAAGGCGATCAGGACGTAGGTGACGACATCGACGATCGTCTTGACCGAAGACATCAGGATACCGGTGATATCGGTATAGCGGACTTTGGAATCTTCGTCCGCGTTTTCGTTGTAACGTTCAAGGAAACTTAAGAAGTTTTCTTTGGATTCGAAATCTTTGAAGTAGAAGGAGATCGAAGTCGGATCTTCAAGATCCTGGTAGCCCAAGGCGATCAGGTTGGAACCGGCGGATTTCTCTTCCGTTCCCTGCATCATCGTCTCCATCAGACGGGACAGCTCATCCTGGTCCATGTTGAACTTGAATGCCTGCGAGAACTTGTCGGTATCGAACTTCATGATGTCGCCTGAGAACATCTCGCCGAGTTTTGAGAAGGTATCGGTCATCGGTTCCATCATCTTGGCGGTCGCTGCGCCGATCTGACCGGCGATCATCATGACGGTGAAGTCATTGATCATCTGGCTGATGACAGCGGAAGTGTTCTGCAAAGCGGTCTGATTTCCCAATTGTGCGGCGGCCAGCTGCGAACTCCTTAACTGAATGCCGCCATTTCCGGTATACAGTGCATCGTTTTCTTCTTTGAGATATTCGACGCTTCCTTCGTTGGCGATCTGCGACAGTCCTTCATAGTAGGCCACAAACATCGCCTGTACGCCCTTTGCCAGAGAATCGTACTGTTCGGCTGTGATCATGTCGAGCAAAGGTGTCACATCGTTTCCGCCGAGTTCGGCGATATACTGCTGGGAATTGGCGATCAGGATCTTTGCGAACTGTTTATAGGCGTCGCCGCTTATGGCGGCTGCCACCTTCTGTATCTCTTCCGGGTCAAGTTTCAGGATCGTTTTAGTGAGAGCCTGATCCTGTGCCGGCTCACTTTCCTGTGGGATCTCAGGTCCTGCCGCCGGGTCAGTCTCCGTCGGAGCTTCCGGTTCTGTGACCGGATCAGTCTGAGGATCGGCCGGAGTCTGTTCTTCCGGTTCTGCCGGTATCACTTCCTGACTTTCCTCGAGATGTCCTGCATCAAAGGCGTTGACCTGCTGCTGCAGGAAAGAGGAATTGACCAGTGTGAACATGCCTGTCAGCATCGTCTTGTCCGGTGTATTGGCGATCATGTCGGCTGCCGTTTTGGCAGAGTTCATGACGATGTCCTGCATCGCTTTCTCATCGACAGTCTCAAATTTGAAGGCATCTTCGTCGATGTTGATCTTGAAGGCGTCCTTGATCATATCTTCATCGATGCTGACCATCTCGTTGAAGTCGAGCTGTTCATTTTCTTCTTCGTTGACTTCATCGAATCTCTTGCCGGAGAAGACATCGACGTCTTTGTCCGCCAGCTGTTTGGAGACGATGGCGGTCCTGGCGGATTCTTCAATGATGTATTCGCACAGGTCTTTGCGATAACATACGCCCGGAGAAAGGGCCATCGAGCTGTCGCCTTCCTTGAGGCAGACGATGCCGACGATGTTGAGCCTGAGAGACTTGTCATAGAGATCTCTCATGTAGGCATCGTCATTCGACATGTCTTCATAGACGTTGTATCTGACGTTGTAACGGTAGACATCGGTCGGTTCGATGAGACGCAGATCGATGTTCATGAGATCTTCGTAGCTGTACTCCCGCGGCGTGTTGCGGATGCCGGATTCTTCTCCCGACATGACGTTGGTGATGATGGTCCTCAGTTCCGAGGTATCTCTTAAACCCAGGGAATAGACCAAGAGGTCGGAGATCGAATTGGGTTCTGACAGAACGAGTAAGAGCTCATCGTAGCGCTCCGGCCACCGGCCCATCAGCACATCATACTGTTCCTTGTAGGAATCGATGTTCTGCGGCATCTCGGAGAAGACGGAGTTGCCGCCCATCGAGAAGGAGGACATGAAGGAAGTCGCCTGCGAAGAATACATCGTCGACATCAGAGATGACGGGTTGAGTTTGGAAAGATTGTCGGCCGCATCGATCGTATAGATGGTCGGACGGACCGAATAGGCGTAGTTGATGTGGGCGACATCGTCTTTGTATTCCTGCGGATGTTCATCCAGATACTGTTTGAGAGTTTTTAGGTCGTTGGTGCCGATGACGGAAAACATGGTGGTCAGGTATTGACGCTCTGTGACGAAATTTCCTTCGCTCTTGTAGTTTTCCCTGTCGGATACCATCGTCAGGATCGCGGAAGTGGCATCGGCCGTTTCCGAGGTGATCGTTAACGGATAGGAAGACAAGGTATCTTCCTGTATCTTGTCGATATAGTTCTGAAAGCCGGTCGATAAGGAGGTGATCAGTGCGATGCCGATGATGCCGATCGATCCGGCAAAAGCGGTCAGGATCGTCCTTCCTTTTTTGGTCAGCAGGTTATTGAAGGAAAGAGATAAGGCTGTCAGATAGGACATGTGGGCCTTTTTGACTTTCTTTGGTCTTTGATCGATCGTATCGTTTTGATCGATGAACGGATTGGTATCGGAGATGATGTGTCCGTCTTTGAGGTTGACGATGCGGTTGGCGTACTGCTGCGCCAGTTCGGGGTTGTGGGTGACCATGACGACGAGGCGGTCTTTGGCGACTTCCTTGAGCAGTTCCATGACCTGGATGGACGTCTTGGAATCCAGCGCTCCGGTAGGTTCGTCCGCTAAGAGGATATCGGGATTGTTGACCAGGGCTCTGGCGATGGCGACACGCTGCATCTGTCCGCCGGACATCTGATTGGGTTTCTTGTGTGCCTGTTCCCTGAGCCCGACCTGTTCCAGGGCATCGAGGGCTCTTTGTCTTCTTTCTTTCCGTGAGATGCCGCCGATCGTAAGGGCAAGCTCGACATTGGAAAGTACGCTCTGATGCGGGATCAGGTTGTAGGACTGGAAGACGAAACCGATCGTGTGATTGCGGTAGGTATCCCAGTCTCTGTCCTTGTAGTTTTTGGTCGAGACGCCGTTGATGATGAGGTCGCCCTCATCATAGCGGTCAAGTCCGCCGATGATGTTCAAAAGCGTCGTCTTGCCCGAACCCGAAGGTCCCAGTATCGCGACGAATTCGTTATCACGAAGATCGAGAGACACATTGTCCAAGGCCTGCTGGACGAGGTCTCCGGTCTTATACGTCTTTGAAATATTCCTGATTTTCAGCATAAATAGATTTTAGCATTAAAAACGGTTCGTTTACACTAACTATGCAGGCTTTGAAAGTCTTTTGTTACTCACGTTTCTGACACAAAAGGAAACTATAATGAAAGGGATGCATAAGAAAGAAGGAACTATGCATTATAATAGAAAACATGAAAAACAAATATAAAAGTGTCGGATTGGATTATGATCTGATCATCGATAAATTCAAGAATATCTACGACTATGAGGAAAGCGCCAACGCCTATCTGTCGGATGAGTTTTTCAGACAGCTGGAAGACATGCTGGACGAGGAAGATTATGCGATGGCCAAGGATGCAACGAAAGGACTCTACATCCTGGCAAGCGAGTTATGCATGTTCCCTTTGTATGAGAGATTGCTGGAGGTCTATGAGGATCTGGAATATGAGATGTATTCCGATGTGATGGGCCATTACAAAGATATGTATGAGGTCTATGAAAGGATACGGAGTATCTTCCATGCGTGATTGTGTCGTAGTCGGCGCCGGACATGCGGGCGTGGAAGCGGCGATGGCTTTGGCCCATGCGGGCAAGGATACCGTTTTAGTCACGATCAGACTTTCCCATATCGCCAAGATGCCGTGCAACCCTTCGATCGGCGGACCGGCCAAAGGGGTCGTCGTCAGAGAGATCGATGCCTTGGGCGGCGTCATGCCCAAGATCGCCGATAAGACGGCCTTACAGTTCAAGATGCTCAATACCACCAAGGGACCCGGTGTCTGGAACATGCGCGTGCAGTCGGACAAGCTCGAATACTCCAAGGCCATGGCGGATCTGTGCATGCATACAAGAAACCTTGAGGTCATCGAAGACATCGTCGATGAGGTCATCGTGCAAGATAAGAAGTTCAAAGCCGTCCGTTTGAGAGATCATGGTGTCATTGAAGCCAGAGCCTGCATCTTGACGACCGGAACTTACATGGATTCCACGGTCATGATCTCTTCGGATACCAGATCCGAAGGTCCGGATGGCGATAAGACGACCAAAGATCTTTCGAAGTCTTTGCGTGATATGGGGCTCAGACTGTTCCGTTTGAAGACCGGTACGCCGCAAAGAGTCCTTACTTCTTCGATCGATTTCTCGAAGACGAAATACGAACCCGGCGCGGGCGAGTTCCTGCGTTTTTCGGAAGAGACGAAAAAGGAAGATGTTCTGCCGCCGGAAAAACAGGTGCCGTGCTATCTGACCTATACGACCCCAAAGACACTGCAGATCATCAAAGAGAACTTACATAAGTCTTCAATGTATTCGGGTGTAGTCAAGGGCGTAGGACCAAGGTATTGTCCTTCGATCGAAGACAAGGTCGTGCGTTTTGCCGACAAGGAAAGACACCAGCTCTTCCTGGAGCCGGAATCTCTTTCTCTGGATACGACCTACATCCAGGGCTTTTCCACTTCGATGCCAAGAGACGTGCAGGAGGAGATGGTCCATTCTCTGATAGGTTTGGAGAACGCAAAGATCATCAAGTATGCCTATGCGATCGAATATGATGCGATCGATCCTTTGCAGGTAAAGGCTTCCCTGGAACTCAAGCCGATCGAAAATCTCTTCATCGGCGGACAGATCTTAGGCACTTCCGGTTATGAGGAAGCGGCGGGGCTCGGTCTGATGGCAGGCATCAATGCCAGAAGGAAGCTCGACGGGCTCGATCCTTTGATCCTGAAACGGGATGAGTCCTACATCGGTGTCATGATCGATGATCTTGTCACCAAGGGTACCAATGAACCTTACCGTCTGCTGACCTCGAGAGCGGAATACCGTCTGCTGCTGCGTCACGACAATGCCGATCAGCGTCTGCTGAAATACGGCTATGAGAATCATCTGATCTCTGAGGAAAGATATGCTTCATTCCAAAAAAAGATGGATGATATCATAAAGATGAAGGAATTACTGAAGGAGACTAAGATCGATAAGGATTCCGGCATCAACGAATATCTTGAAACGCTGGGCTTTGAAAACGAGACCGGTTCGCATAATGCCTATGAATTATTGAAGCGTCCGGGCGTTGAACTTCACAAGATTTTGAATATCGCAGGCATCGGTCATGAGGAAGACATCGCAAAACAGGTCGAGATCGAGGTCAAGTACGAAGGCTACATCTCCAAGGCCCGCAAGGAAGCGGAGCGCATGCTGAAGATGGATGCGATACGGCTCGATGATGACATCGATTACCTGCATGTAGACAACCTGGCACTTGAGGCCAGGGCAAAATTAGACAAGATCAGACCGTCGTCTTTGGGACAGGCGTCACGTATCTCGGGCATCAATCCGAGTGACATCCAGGTCCTGGCGATCTATCTGAAACAACATAAAAAACAGGAGGAATAAAACATGTATTATGAGATCATTGGCGGTTCTTTTCCGGCAGTCAACGTCGTTTTGAATGATGGCGAGACGGTCATTACGCAGTCCGGTGCGATGGCATGGTGCGATAAAGATATCCAGATGTCCACCAACGCGGAAGGCGGTCTTCTGAAATCGATCGGCAGGATGTTCTCCGGTGCCAGTCTGATGTTTGTCAGACACACGGCACAGAGGAACGGTTCCAAGATCACCTTCTCGGCAAGTTTCCCGGGAACGATCAAGGAGTTCGAAGTCGACGCAGATCATGAATACTATGCACAGAAATCCGCATTCTTAGTTGCGGAAGAGGGCGTCAATATCGATGCGACCGTCAACAAGAAGTTCTGGGCAGGTCTGTTAGGCGGCGAAGGTTTCATCATCCAGAAATTCACCGGTGAAGGAACGATGCTGGCGGAGATCGATGGTTCGGTCGTCGAAGTCGACCTCAAGGAAGGCGAATCCATCAAGGTCGAAACAGGCCACGTAGCACTGTTCGAATCGACCTGCACGTATGATGTCGAATCCGTTTCCGGTTTCAAGAACATCTTCTTCGGCGGACAGGGCCTCTTCCTTACGACTCTGACCGGTCCGGGCAAGGTGTGGCTGCAGACTCTGACGGCACAGGATATGGCACAGAAGCTGGTTCCGTATATGCCTTCTTCATCCAGCGTCAGTGTCGGATCTTCATCTTCATCTTCCAGCAGCAACTAGTATCATTTCGGAAGCCTCAGGGCTTCCTTTTTCTTTTATGCATGAAAAAGGACGTATCATCGATACGTCCTTCATGCGTTTTTGGAAAATGAATTATTTCAGTAATTCGTTGACCTTAGCCTGAACTGCGGAATAGTCGTAGCCGGCAGCTGTGAGCTTGTCTTTTCTTTCCTGGCCGTTGCCCCATTTGCCGCGAATGACTTCCTTGGCAACTTCTTCGATGTCCTTCTTAGCGGAAGCTAAGAGTTCGTTGACCTTGCCCTGAACTTCGGAATAGTCGTAGCCGGCAGCTGTGAGCTTGTCTTTTCTTTCCTGGCCGTTGCCCCATTTGCCCTGGATGACTTCCTTAGCGAGTTCTTCGATCCTGGCAGCTCTCTTAGCGAGTCTTTCAGCTTCAACCTTTGCGGCAGCTTCCTTGGCAGCAGCTTCAGCAGCCTTCTTGGCATCTTCGGCAGCCTTGATCAGATTGTTGACCTTGGATTTGACATGTAAGAAGTTGTCATAGCCGGCAGCTTCCAGTTTTGCCTTGATCTCATCATCGGTCTTGCCCCAGGCACCGTCCATGACTTCCTTGGCAAGCGTTTCAACATCTTTCTTGACTTCGGCAGCCTGTGTCTTTACTTCTTCCTTGGCTTCATCGGTCTTTTTCTTGAATGCATCAAATAATCCCATAATTCCTGATTCCTCCTTCGTTTTTTACATCACTGATATGATATTTGGATGTAGATATTTGTTACCTTTATTATATTACATTGGCTTTTTACTGTGAAAATTTCTATATAAGAAAAGTACGGTATGCACCGTACTTTGGTCTACTTGGCGCTGAGATCGAAGATCGTATCGAGCTTTCCTTCGCATTTCTGTAAAGCCGCCTTGTTGCCGATGACACAGACGTTATCATCTTCGTTGACGAACTCGAAGTTTCTGATCGTTCTTTCGATGTCTTCCCTTGTTGTGGACAGGATCTGGGTGAGTATCTCACATTTATCCTCGTAGCTGTAGCTCATCAGGTATTCCAGATCGCTGGTCAGGATGGAAGCCCGCAGGGACAGATACGGATCGAAATCACCGGTCGTACCGACGATGTAGTTTTCGATGTCGGTCTTCTTTGCGACGAAGTCTTTCAGATACTGCGGTGTCTCTTCGAAGATCCTCAATGTGTTGGCAGGGCTCGGGTCTCTGTAGGAATAGAAACCGGCCGTTTTGTTGAAGCCGGAGCGGAAGCCGCAGCCGTAGGCTCCTCCCTTGACGCGGACATTGTTCCACAGGTAGTCGTAGCTTAAGATGTTGGATAAGACGATCATCGTACCGATCTTCTCGACTCTGTCATTCAACATCGATGACTTGGCCGCATAGGAGATGTTGGCCGGTACGGCGATGCCTTCTTTTCTGGAACCTAACGGAGCGATGAACTTATCTTCCCCGATCGTGCCGTTTGGTGCATCGTCGAGAAGGCCTTTCGCATTTTCCATGGCGTCAGCACCTGCCACGGATACGAGATATCTTTCCCTGATGAAGAGCTTTTCGGCCAGTTCCTGCAGTTTCTTCAGGAAATGATCGGACTTTTCTTCCCAGTTGGCGTCGAGGTCTTTGAGATAGCGGTAAGCTTCATAGCCCTTGGCATATTCGGCGATCGCACTCACACTGGAAGAATAGGAAGAAGCTCTTTGTAAAGCCAGTGAATGGCCGGCATTGATGTAGGCCTGTTCCTGACCGAAGAGGTTCTGTTTCAGGATGTCGCGGATCGCTTTCTTGTCAGAGAAGTCGGTCCTGTATAAGATCTCCTTGACCAGTTCGTTGGCTTTCGTATCATTTCTGTTTAAAGCGGACCAGGAGATGATGATATAGTCGTTGACGTTTCCTTGTTTATAGTTCTTATAACCGGATAAGGTCGCTGAGAAGTCGCCTAAGAGGGCTTTGATCTCTCTATTAAGTGTCAGCGCATCATAGTTCTTCGTCGGCAGATTTCCAAGCAATGTCATCAGCTGCGCGGTGATCGTGATCTCCTCTTCATTCAGGTCATTGGCCTTTGCCATGAGGGAGGTATAGGAGATGCCGCCGGTCTCATTCGGATGCAAGAGGATGGTATTGTCGCCGTTCTTGTTTACTTCGATCGGATAGGAAGACGGCGTCTTCTTGAGATCTTCCAGATGAAGGGCAGGAAGCGTCGCTTTCTGTTCCGGCGTATCTTCTTCGTTCTGCCAGATCGCGAGCCTGCGGTTCATTTCGACGAGCTCTTCTTTTTCTTCTTTTGTCCAGGAGGCTTTGATGGCTTGCAGTTTTTCTTTTTCTTTTCTGAGTTTTTCTTCACCCAGGGTATTGGATGGTTTCAAGAAGATCTTTGCGCAGTGCTTGGATTCAAGAATGTACTCTCTGATCAGATCTTCATAGTAGGAAGTGGAGAGCTTTTCTCTGAGGTTTTTGAACAGGTCACCAAAGCAGATCGAATCTTTCGGGTCACCGCCATAAAGCCAGGCATCCAGAGCCGTCAGGGCAAAGACGAGGCCTTTCGGCATGCCGCCGAAGTCTCTTTCCAGCGCCTTGAATTCTTTCTGGTTGAGGGAAGCTTCCAGCTCTTTCCTGTCAATGCCGTTTTTCACGGCGTCACTGAGGACTTCCTTGATCGCTTCTTCGACTTCTTCCTTCTTTTCCATGTCGGTATTGTAGACATCGATCTCCAGGTATGGCTGCAAGATGCCGTCCTGTACATCGAAGCTGACATCTTCGCCCAGGCCCTTGGAAAGGATGGCTTTCTTCAAAGGAGATTCGTTGCTTCCGCAAAGGACGGAAGCGATCAGAGAAAAGGCAGCTGTCTTTTCATAGTCGCAGTAATCGCCAAAGACATAGCCATACGCCATCTGCGATTTGCCGGCCGGGTCATCATCCGGTGCGATCTCGTAGTCTTTCGTGACTTCGTTTACGACCGGTGTCTGTTTTGCGATATCGATGAGATCGCCCTCTTTGCCAAATTCGCTCAGGTATTCTTCATCGATGATCTTAAGGACATTTTCGATGTCCATATCGCCATCTAAGAAGATGTAGGAATTGGAAGGGTTGTAGTATCTGGCGTGTGATGCGCAGAACTGTTCATAGGAAAGGTCGGTGATATAGTCAGGATCGCCGCCCGATTCATTGCCATAGCAGTTGTCCGGGAACAAGGCGTGCATCATCAGTCTTCCCTTGACGCCGTCCGGAGAAGAGAAGGCGCCTTTCATCTCGTTGAAGACGACGCCTTTGTAGATCGGGTCGGCATCGACGTCATTTAATTCATAGTGCCAGCCTTCCTGGTAGAAGACGTTCGGGTTCTGTCTTACCAGCGGATGGAAGACGGCGTCCATATAGACGCGCATCAGGTTGATGAAGTCCTTGTCGTTTCTTGAGGAGACCGGATAGACGGTCTTGTCAGGATAGGTCATCGCGTTTAAGAAGGTCTGCAGGGAGCCTTTCAGAAGATCGACGAAAGGTTCTCTGACCGGATACTTGCGGGAGCCGTTGAGTACGGAGTGTTCCAGGATGTGGAAGACGCCCGTATCGTCGACCGGCGTGGTCTTGAAAGCGATGGAGAAGGTCTTGTTTTCATCGTTTCGTTTTAACCAGATCGCTCTGGCATTGGTCTTTTCATGGACCATTTCATACATTTCGCCCTGTATCTCATCAAGAGGGCGGATGCGGTTTACTTTAAAACCGTGGATCATATCGTTTACTTGCATAATATTCATACTCCAATAAGGCAATTATAGCACGCTGTAAGGGGATCGTTTGAATCAGACATGAGCTGTCTCGATGATAGAATAAGGATATAGAAAGAGGAAAAGATAATGTGGAATGATTTCAATACGGGCGATCATAACGGCATGATCGCTGAGACGATCGACATCAAGGGCAAAGACGATCAGCCTCTTCGTGTCTATTATTCCCATCCTTTGAAGAAAAAGGATGTGCCTTCTTTGGTCCTCATCCCGCATATGCCGGGCTGGGACGAGTATTGCAGGGAAGCTTCCCGCAGATTTACGGAACACGGCTATGCGGTAGTATGTCCCGACATCTATCAGGATTTCGGTACCGGAAAGCCGACGGAAGTCTCCAAAAAGATGATGGAAGCCGGCGGTGTCAAAGATGAAAGCGTCATGGACGATGTCAGAGCCTCGATCGATTATCTCAAGGATCAGGAAGATTCCAACGGCAAAGTCGGTGTCATCGGCATGTGTTCCGGCGGCAGACACGCATTTATGGCAGCCTGTCAGATCGATGAGATCGATGCGGCAGCCGACTTATGGGGCGGCGGTGTCATCATGAAGGAAGAAGACCTGAATGAGGCAAGACCGGTCTCACCGATCGATCTGGTAGACGGACTCAAGTGTCCTTTGATCGGCATCTTCGGCAACGATGACAGACGTCCGGACGTAAACGAGGTCAATGAGACGGAAAGGATATTGAAGGAAAAAGGAAAGGACTATGAATTCCACCGCTACGACGGTGCGGGACATGGCATCTGGTACTACGATAAGCCGATGTATAGGCAGGAGGCGGCGATGGATTCCTTCAACAAGGTCCTGGAGTTTTTCGATAAGAATCTGAAGTAGATGTTTAAGCTTCCTTTTACGATCATGGTCAAGCCGATCGGCTCGGCCTGCAACATGGCTTGTAAGTACTGTTACTATCTCGGCAATGATCTGAGTAAGCGTCAGCCGATGTCCTATGAGACATTGGAGCTTGTGATCAAAGAGTATTTTGCCGCAGATGACAGTGATACGTACTCCTTCATCTGGCACGGGGGCGAACCCACGCTTCGCGGTCTGGAATTCTTCAAGAAGGCCGTGGAATTACAGAAGAAGTATCTGCCGGAAGGAAAGAGCTGCTGGAACAACTTGCAGACCAACGGTCTTTCATTGAATGAGGAGTGGTGTGCCTTTCTGAAGAAGGAATCTTTTGATGTTGGTCTTTCGATCGACGGGACCAGGCTCATCCATGACACCTATCGAAAGGATGCCTCAGGCAAGGATACTTATGATCGTATAAAGGAAAACATACAGCTTTTGAAACGTTATGGGATACGGCCGGATCTTTTATGTACGGTCAACCGCATGACCTGTGAGGATCCTTACGGGGTCTATCATTCTTTGAAAGATCTTGATACGGGCTGGCTGCAGTTCATCCCGATCGTCAATTTCAGACAAGACGGTACGCTCGATGAGGATTCCGTCGATGTGAAGGCCTATGGGGATTTCTTACATTCGATCTTCCATCAGTGGTTCTATCACGATACGAACAGGCTTGGCATACAGCTTTTCATGGAGATGTTGCTGGCATACTCGGGAAAGCGGCAGACCTTATGCTGGTTACAGGAAGAGTGCGGCAATGTGCCGGTCATCGAGTCCGACGGCAGGGTCTATTCCTGCGATCACTTCGTCAATGAAACAAACCGTATCGGCAATCTTCATCAAATGAGCCTGTCGCAGATCATGGAGAAGCAGGAAGCTTTTTCCAAACGCAAGAGCACCTTAAGCGAGAAATGTACAAACTGTCCGTTCTTGTTCCTGTGCCATGGCGGCTGCATCAAAGACAGAGACGATACGGGAAACAACGTCTTATGTGATGCCTACCTGCCGTTATTTGAAAAGACGAAAGAAGTAATGGAAAAGACGATCCTTCTGATGCGGCAGGGGAAAAGCCTTCCGCAGGCGGCTGCCGTTTTGAAAACGGAAAGAGATCTGCTGTGGAAAGACATCAAGGGAAATGCCCTATGTCCTTGCGGGAGCGGCAGAAAGTATAAGCACTGCTGCAAAGATTGAACAAAAAAAGTCATCTTCAAGGATGACTTTTTAAAATACATGACGGTCTTTGAAAACAGATACATCAAGTGCTCATCTTCCTTTTTGAAGACTTTTCATTACAAGCTCAGGATCTTTGATCGCATTATCGAGAAGCCGGCTCAGAAAACCGGTGTAGCCCTTGCCGGTGGCTTTGGCTTTGCGTAAAGTGTCGGGAGAGACACGCAAGGCTATGACTGGCTTGTTTTTCTTTGCGTTACGTTTTCTTGCAAGTGCAGCCATCTGCGCATATTGTTCATCGCTCAGCTCCGGAGCGTCTTCAGAAAAGATGATGGGACGTTTTGCCGCTTCTTCAAGTTCGCGAAGTTCTTGCTCATTAAGATCCTTATCTTTTGGAAAACGGATGCGGATGATATCTTCTTTATACTCCATAATAAACTTTCCTTTCTCTTGCGGTCGCCATGCGTGCAGAAATTATACGGATATTGTCATTTCGATAAGTGAAGACAACGAAGAGGATTTTTCCAATGTCACCTAGGACGATGTATCTGTCTTCCTCATTGCTGTGCAAAGTATCGTAGAGGATGATCTTATCATCATCTGCAAAAACTTTCGATGCAGTCTGAAAGTTGATGCCATGTTTCCGGATGTTCAGCTTTTCCTTGTTGCAGTCCCATTCGATACAGGACGATTTCGCTTTAACTATCATAAGTATAACAAAATGTAATACAAATTTGTATAGCCGATCTGACTTAATTGTCTGAAGAAAGTATTACAGGCCTCCTATACATTATTCGTAAGAAAAACATCAGTTTCCTTTTTGAAAATTGTAAAATGTAGAGTAAATGAAAGAGTATGAGAATTATATCTTTGATCTGTATGGGACGCTCGTGGATATCCATACGGATGAATGGAAGACTTCCTTTTGGAAGAAGGTGAGTCAGATCTTTCTTGTTCATGGCACAGAATATGATCCTTTGAAGCTGAAAGAAAACTATTTTTCTCTGACGGAAGAGCTTGAAAAGAAGAAAAAGAAAAAAGGCCATCATATCGAGATCGATCTGATGGAGGTCTTTAAGGAACTTTATCGTCTTAAAGGTGTGACGGCGGATGAAAAGATGCTGCGGGATACGATGGAAGGATTCCGTAAGTTTTCTCTGACACATCTGAGGCTCTATGCGGGAACAAGAGAATTATTGAAGATGCTGAAGCGGAATAATAAAGGCGTCTATCTTTTATCCAATGCCCAGGAAGTCTTTACGATGAAGGAACTGAAAGATCTGGGTATCGCTGATGATTTCGATGACATCTTCATCTCTTCGCTGGTCGGCTATAAGAAGCCCGATCCCTGTTTCTTCAAAACCCTGATCGAAGCCCGTCACCTGGATGTCAGAGAATGTCTGATGATCGGCAACGACTTGTATTGTGACATCAAGGGGGCAATGGATGTCAGTATGGATGCGTATTACATCCACTCCAAGCTTTCCCCGAAAGAAAGATATGATGTGAAGCCGACCTATCTTCAGGAAGGGATGGATCTGGAGGCTTTGAAGCGAAAGATCGAGAGAAGCTTTCGATGATGGCGTCGGTTTATGAGTATAATTGTGATAAGTGAGGTAGTGTTATGAAACAATATCTGGATCTGTGCCGTGAAGTATTGGAACACGGCGAACAAAGAGGAGACAGGACCGGTACGGGTACGATCTCGAAATTCGGTTATCAGATGCGGGTCAACCTGGAAGACGGTTTTCCTTTGCTGACGACGAAGAAGGTCTTCTACAGAGGCATCTTTGAGGAGCTGTTCTGGTTCCTGAAGGGGGAGACCAACATCCGTCCTTTGGCTTTGAAGAATGTCAAGATCTGGAACGACTGGCCTTATGCCAAATATAAAAACTCTGAGGAATACCAGGGTGAGACGATGGAAGAATTCATCAAGAAGATCTGTGAGGATGAAGCCTTTGCGGATAAGTGGGGCGACCTTGGCCCCGTCTATGGCAGACAATGGCGCAACTTCGATGATTCCGGTGTCGACCAGATCAAGAACCTCATCGAAGGTCTCAAGAACGACCCGTATTCCAGAAGACACCTGGTCGTGGCTTACAATCCGGCTCAGGTCGAAAACATGGCTTTGCCGCCTTGTCACGCTTTCTTCCAGTTCTACGTTTCTGCCGATAAGAAGAAACTTTCCTGTCAGCTCTACCAGAGGTCGGCGGACTTGTTCCTAGGCGTTCCGTTCAATATCGCTTCCTATGCACTGTTACTGGCGATGGTGGCACAGGTCTGCGGATATGAACCTTACGAATTCATCCACACATTTGGCGATGCGCATATCTATCTCGATCATATCGAGCAGATCAAGGAACAGCTCTCCAGGCAGCCGAGACCGCTTCCGAAGTTATGGTTAAATCCTGAGATCAAGGATATCTTTGATTTCACGATCGATGATGTCAAGGTACTGGACTATGATCCATGGCCTGCCATCAAAGGGAAGGTGTCGGTCTGATGATCAGTTTTTCTGTCGCATTCGATCCCAACAAGGGGATCGGTATCAGAGGCGCTTTGCCCTGGCATCTGAAAGATGAATTAAAGATCTTCAAGCGCAATACCATGTATAAAAACATCCTGATGGGTCAGACGACCTTTGACGGATTGCCAAGGAAACTGGCGGATCGCTACATCACCGTCGCTTCCATCGACCCGGAATATCACCCGGAAGATGCGCAAGTCACCAACGACCTCAAAGGGTTCCTGGAGGAACACAAGGATGATGAGACGGAATATATCATCTGCGGCGGTGCGTCGATCTTCAATCAGGCATATCCTTACGCAAAGAAGGCCTATGTATCTTTCGTGAAAGAAGAATATGAAGTCGATACCTGGTTCAATGTATTTGAGATGGAGGACTGGGATATCGTATTGGAAGAGGATCATCCGGATTTCGTCTATCGCGAATTGGTGAGAAAAAGCGGAAATTAGTTTTTCAAGAGGGAAAGGATCCCTCTTTTTTTGTTGCGGGAAATGTGATCACCATGGTCTGAGATGATGATGATTGATGATATAATGCAGATGTAAAAAGGAGAGAAAACTATGACAGAAGTCAAAGAAGTAAAAGATGGCAATATCTATGTTCCTTTTGAGGATCGTAAGGGAAATGAATCGATCGTTTATTTTACCCGTGAGATCTCCCCTGTAGGGATAAAGAAGGCTTTTGAAAAAGTCAGTCAGCACATTACGGGCAAAGTTGCGGTAAAGCTGCATACCGGTGAAAAGAACGGTCCCAACTTCACACCGGCTTCCTGGGTCAAAGAAGTCTTTGAAACGAGCGAAGCATTGAAGGATGCGACGATCATCGAGACGAATACTTATTACGAAGGCGACCGTGATACGACGGAAAAGCATCGTGAGACCTTAAAGGTCAACGGCTGGACCTTCTGCCCGGTCGACATCATCGATGAAGAAGGCACCACAGACTTACCGGTCAAGGGCGGCAAGTGGTTCGACCATATCACCGTCGGTTCCCATCTGACCAACTATGATTCGATGTTCACACTGACTCACTTCAAGGGCCATACGATGGGCGGCTTCGGCGGTTCCAACAAGAACATCGGTATCGGCTGTGCGGATGCCCATATCGGCAAGAAGATGATCCATTCCAGAGAAGGCGAGGGACAGTGGTCCGTTGCCGAGGAAGAACTGATGGAAAAGATCTCCGAATCGACCAAGGGTACGATCGACTACTTCGGCAAGAACGTCACCTACGTCAACGTCATGAGAAACATGTCGGTCTCCTGTGACTGCGAAGGCTTGGGTGCTGCACCGGTCGTCACGCCAAACGTCGGTATCTTGGCTTCCACTGATATCTGTGCCATCGACTGTGCCTGCGTCGACCTGATCCATGCGATGACCAAGGAACAGAACCATGATCTTTGGGAGAGGATGCAGTCAAGACACGGCTTCCGTCAGATGACATATATGAAGGAGCTGGGCATGGGCAATGACCGCTACATCCTGATCGACCTGGATAATGATGAAGTGCGCATCACGCCGAAAGAGGCGGTCAAGGACGTCAAACCGTTCAAGCGCATCGATTTCTAAAATTTCATGAGCCCCGTCTGTTGGGGCTTTTTTTAAAAGAAAGGTAGCATATGAAAAAAGTATTGATCATCGGCGGTACGGGGACGATCTCTTCGCCGATCACAAAAGCACTTTCCTTATCGGAAGACGTCGACCTTTATGTGCTCAATCGCGGCAAAAGGAAAGATGATCTTCCTGACAGTGTCCACCGCCTGATCGGTGATATCCGCGGCGATATCGATGAGCTCAAGGTTGTGATCAAAGACTATGATTTTGACAGCGTCATCAATTTCCTGATCATGGATCTGAACGATGCGAAACGGAATGTCGAGCTGTTTCATGGAAAGACGAAACAGTTCATCTTCATCTCCACGGTCTGCGTTTTGGACAAGTCCGTTTCCTGCAACATCGATGAAAAGACGCCGTATGGAAATGAATATTCCCTCTATGGCCAGAACAAACAGGCGTGTGAAGAATATTTCCTTGAAGAATATGAGAAGGGCTTTCCGGTCTGCATCGTTCGTCCGACGCAGACCTATTCGGATTCCCGTTATCCGCTTTCCGTCAAGGGAAAGTCCTACTGGTCGATCGCTTCCAGGATGTTACAGGGAAAGGAAGTCATCGTGCACGGCGACGGGCAGGGCGTATGGGCTTGCAGCCACGCAGACGATTTTGCCAAGCTTTTCCTTCCGCTTGTCTGCAATGAAAAGACGGTCGGTGAGATCTATCAGGTCATGAATCCGCGGGCCTATACCTGGGATACGATATACAGGGCACTGGCTGAGGCGATCGGCGGGGTCTATAAGCCGGTCTATATCTCGGAGTATCTGCTGGACGCATCGAAGGCTTACGACTTACGTTCCTCGATCCATGGCGACAAGCACTTCTCCTGCATCTTCGATATCTCCAAGGTGAAGGCCTTCTCGCCGGATGTCACATTGGATGTCGACATCTACGAAGGCGCAAGGCGCTATGCGGAATATATGGAAGAACATCCGGAGGAGAAAAAGGAAGATCCGGACTTCGATGTATGGTGCGATGAAACGATCGCAAGCTATAAAAAAGCGATGGAAGGCTTCGTAAAGGAATTACGGTAAGAGAAAGCACGGGAGTC
>JAFRQF010000005.1 GCA_017428765.1 Erysipelotrichaceae bacterium | reverse complement strand
CTGCATACAGGAAATGGAATACACATACATACATAGACCAGGTATTCACAAACATACTGTATTGTATGATTCAGGTGAACAAAGCTTAAATATCAGACTTCTTAAGAAGCCCATAAGTCTTTAGCTTATGGGAGGTTCACTTCATTATTGTCCGGCGAAATGTTCGGCTTCTTCTTTCGTCAGCTTGTTCATCTCTGTTAGACGTTCAAGTATTCTTTTTACCTCTTCGTTTTATCCTTCTTTAAATCCTTCGAGATAGTCTGTTCTCGCCTGGTATTCGATGATCGTTCCGCCCGTAACAGATTTCAGCTTCTTTCCGATTATATTATGCCTTATGGTGTATGTCTGATATTTCGGCCGGTATGATGTTTTGAAGATTTCATTGCGCGGAAAAGAGCCTTTCCGATATATTATTTGCCTCAAAAAAGGCAGATCTCTGATCAAATTTGTAAAATCAGTGCAATTTTTTAAATATTTTTTTATTTACCATCAAAAAAAATGAAAATACCGTATAATGATTTTATTTGGAGGGCTTGACTATGGAAAAGTTAATTGAATTTAGAAATATCGTCAAAAGTTTCGATGGTCAAATGGTGTTGAAGGGGATCAACCTCGATATCTACGAAAATGAGTTCGTGACCCTTTTGGGACCATCTGGTTGCGGTAAGACTACCCTTTTGAGGATCCTGGGCGGATTCTTGGAACAGGACGAGGGTTCTGTGGTATTCAACGGAGAAGAGATCTCCGATGTTCCCGCATACAAGCGCCCCATCAATACAGTATTCCAGAAGTATGCACTGTTCCCGCATCTCAACGTCTATGAAAACGTGGCATTCGGTTTACGCATCAAGAAGATGTCCAATGACCTGATCAAACCGAAAGTCGACAGGATGCTGGAACTGGTAGGTCTGGACGGCTATCAGAAAAGAGATGTCACGATGCTTTCCGGCGGACAGCAGCAAAGAGTTGCGATCGCCAGAGCTCTGGTAAATGAACCGGATGTGCTCCTTCTCGATGAACCTCTGAGTGCACTTGACGCAAAGCTTCGCAAGGAGATGCAGCAGGAACTCAAGCGCATCCAGCAGGAAGTCGGCATCACCTTCATCTTCGTCACGCACGATCAGGAAGAAGCTCTGACGATGTCCGATAAGATCGTCGTCATGAAAGACGGCAATATCGAACAGATCGGTACACCGACTGAGATCTACAACGAGCCGGCCAACCGCTATGTCGCAAACTTCATCGGTCAGTCCAATATCATGGACGGCATCATGAAGAAGGATTATCTGGTCAACTTCGATGACCACGACTTCGAATGTGTCGACCACGACTTCAAACCGAATGAACCGGTCGATGTCGTCATCCGTCCGGAAGATATCCAGATCAAGAAGAAATCCAGAGGCAAGATGAATGGCCAGGTCATGTCCGTCTTATTCAAGGGCGTCCACTATGAGATCATCGTGGAGACCAAGCGCGGTGCCGCCAAGACCATCAAGCTGCATGTCATGGGCAACGAAGATGTCCACAACGAAGAGGCCAACGAAATGATGTCGGCTTCCGACTTCGTGATGGACGTTGCCGATGTCCCGTCTCTGACGGATGCGGACCTCATCTTATATGCCAACGCACAGGCGTGGAAAGATGACGAGGAAGAGACCGAAGTTTCGATCGCTTCCGTCACTCACAATATCCAGAACGAACCGGGCCGTTATGAGATCACCTTCAAAACGGCAGCCAATACATCCATCAGTGTCGATGTCGATGTCGTCCTTCCGAAGTTCAACGAAGACAAGGAAGAGAAGATCGGTATCCAGGCCTTCGATGTCTACAAATCCATCGATGAGATCAAGGAATCCATGGCGATCTCGGTCGACCTCAAGAACTGGGCAGGTGCTTATGCCTGGGATCTGGAAACGGAAAATGAAGTCGAGATCGATGATGTCCGTTTCGATTTCGATCCGATGGAGATCGATGAGGGCGTCTATGATGTGACATTCGTCACAGAGGGCCGTACCTATAAGATCCACACGACGGAACGCCAGGAAGAGGGCGATATCGTATCGCTCGACTTCGATCCGGAAGATATCCATGTCATGGAGAAGAGTTTAGGATAATGAAGAGCTTTCGAAGATTGGTGCATCCTTACCTGGTCTGGGCAGCTGCTTTGATCGTATTGCCGATGCTGATCATCGTGTTCTATGCGTTCTCGGAACAGGGAAATGTTGTCATCCCGGTCAGACTGACCTTAAACAATTTCGTTCGTTTCTTCTCCGACCCGATCTTCATCGAAGTATTGGGCCGTTCCCTCAAGCTTGCGCTCATCACGACGCTCATCTGCATCCTGCTCGGCTATCCGGCTGCTTATTTCATCGCCAAGATGAAACCGGATTCCCAGTCCGTCATGGTGCTGATGGTGACACTGCCGCAGCTGATCAACATGCTGGTAAGGACTTACGCCTGGAGAGGTATCTTACTGAATATCGATATCTCGCCGGAGATCAAAGTCTACATCGGCATGGTATATAACTTCTTACCGTATATGATCTTACAGATCTATACGTCCTTATCAAAGATGGATCCGTCGCTCGTCCCGGCTGCCAATGACCTGGGCTGCGATGATCGTATGGCTTTCCTGAAGGTAACGCTTCCTTTGTCGGTCCCGGGCGTCATTTCCGGCATCACACTGGTCTTCCTTCCGGCCGTATCATCCTTCTTCATTCCGAAACTGCTGGGCGGCGGTTCCTATGTCTTAGTCGGTAACCTGATCGAAAACTACTTCGTCACGACCGGCGACTGGAACTTCGGTTCGGCGATCTCACTGATCATGGCTCTGGTCATCCTGATCTCGATGTATTTCACCAGGAAGTTCGACTATGACAAGGAGGCCGTCTGATGAAGAAAAACAAGAAAAACAAGGCCATCTTCCAGAAAGTCTATCTAGGACTCATCATGGCTTTCTTCTATCTGCCGATCGTCTATGTCGTCTTCTTCTCGTTCAATGCGTCAAGATCTCTGACCAACTTCACGGGCTTCTCATTGCAGTGGTATGAAAAGATGTTCCACACCAGAGCGATGATGGAATCGATCTATTATTCCGTTCTGATCGCGGTGATCGCTACGGTCGTCTCGACCATCATCGGTACGATCGTTGCCATCGGTCTGTCCAAGTCGAGTCACCTCATCCGTCAGATCGTCACGCAGGTCAACAACCTGCCGATGCTCAATCCGGATATCGTCACGGCGATCGGACTGATGTTATTGTTCTCGACACTGAATATCCCGACGGGTTTCGGTACATTGCTTCTGGCCCATATCATCTTCTGTATCCCATACGTGATGCTATCGGTCACACCGAAGCTGAGACAGCTCGATGAGAACCTGGCGGAAGCGGCACTGGATCTTGGCTGTACGCCGTTCCAGGCCTTATATAAAGTCATCATCCCTCAGATCAAAGAGGGTATCGTATCCGGGGCACTTGTTGCCTTTACGATGTCGTTCGATGATTTCGTGATCTCCTACTTTACGACAGGTCCGGGCATCAACAACATCTCCACTTATGTCTATGCAACGACGAAACGTATCAATCCGAGCGTCAATGCGCTTTCGACCCTGATCGTTCTTGCGATCACGATCGTATTAGTATTCAGCAATGTTTTACCGTTATTGAAATCAAGGAGGAAAAATAATGAAAAAACTGCTTAGTGTGGTATTGGCTTTACTTCTCTTATGCGGCTGCTCCGGCGGCGGCAGCAACGGCAATGGCGGAAGCGAAAAGGGCGGCGAGCTCTTCGTCTTCTTACCGGGTGAGTACATTTCCGATGACGTCATTTCTTCTTTTGAAGAAGAAACAGGCATCAAGCTTTCCATTACGACGTTTGATTCCAATGAATCGATGTATACCAAGCTGCTGGGCGGTACGGTCTATGACATCATCATTCCTTCTGACTATATGATCGAAAGACTGATCGCTGAAGATATGGTCCAGCCTTTGGACAAATCCAAACTGCAGAACCTGGGTCTTCTCTATGACCAGGTACTCAACATGGACTTCGATCCGAACAACGACTATTCCGTTCCTTATTTCTGGGGCAATGTCGGTATCTGCTATGACAAGACTCTGGTCGACCAGGCGGATGTGGAATCACAGGGCTGGAACGTCTTGAGGAACACCAAATACAAAGGCATGATCTACATGTATGACTCCATCCGTGACGCATTCATGATGGCTGAAAAAGCATTAGGCTATTCCATGAATACGGACAAGGAAGAGGAACTCAATGCCGCTTATGAATGGCTGCTTGACATCGCCGTCAATATGGATCCGGCATATGTCACCGATGAGGCGATCGACGGACTGGCAAACGGTGAAAAGGCAATGGGCATGATGTATTCCGGCGATGCGGCTTTGATCGCTTTGGACAACGAGAACATCGCATTCTGGGCACCGACGGAAGGGACCAACTACTTCGTCGATGCGATGGTCATCCACAAGGATGCCAAGAACGTCGAGAACGCCTACAAGTTCATCGACTTCATCACAGGCTATGATGCAGCTCTTGAAAACTCGATCTTCGTCGGCTACTCTTCTGCCAATGCGGAAGTCTTGAAGACCGTCGCAGCGGAAGACTATGCGGGCATCGATGCCTACATCCCGAGAAACAAGACCGCCAATGACGAAGTCTTCCACAACAACGAGGAAGTCTTAAAGACGATCTCCGAACTCTGGGTCAAGGTCAAGAACACCAAATAAGATGAAGCTGGTCGTACAAAGAGTAAGTGAGGCCAGCTGCACCGTAGATAATAAGATCACAGGCAAGATCGGCCGGGGCTTTATGGTCCTGGTCGGTCTTGGTCTTGGGGACACAGAAGAAACTGTGGAAAAGATGGCAGTCAAATTAAGCAAGCTGCGCATCTTTGAAGACGGCAACGGCAAGATCAACCGTTCCATCTTCGATATCGACGGAAAGATACTGTCGATCTCCCAGTTCACGCTGTATGCCGATGCGAAAAAAGGCAACCGTCCGAGTTTCACCGACGCCTTAGGCGGCGAAAAAGCGAAAGACCTCTATCTGTATTTCAACGAGTGTCTGCGGAAACTTTCCATCGAAGTTGAAGAAGGCATCTTCGGAGCGGATATGAAGGTCGCTCTGGTGAATGACGGACCGGTGACGATCATTCTCGACAGCGAGGTATTATGGTAGAAAATTATGGTTTATATGACATCGTTCAGATGAAGAAAGACCACCCCTGCCGCAAGTCCCATTACTGGAAGATCATCCGTATGGGCGTCGATATCAAGATCAAGTGCGAAGGGTGCGGTGCCATCGTCATGATGGAAAGACCGGAATTTGAACGCAAATGCAAGAAGATCATAGAAAAGGCGGCACCATCTGATGATTAAGGCCGTCATTTTTGATTTCGACGGTACTTTGTCCAACCGCAAGAAGAACGCCTATGAGACCTATGATGCCTACTTCCGTGAGCATTTCAAGGATCTCTCCGAGATCGAATACGAGGCTTTGCTTCAGGACATGATGTTCTATGATGCCGACGGTACGGTCAACATGGAACTCAGGATGATCCCGTTCTTACATAAGTACGGCAAAGATCTGCCGGAAGATTTTGTGAAAGTCTTCTCGGACTTCTATATCAACAATATGTTCAAACGTACGCCGCTCAAGGATGAGACACTTGAGGTCATTCAGGAGTTGAGGAAGACCTATAAGATCGCCATCCTTTCCAACGGCGATCCCTTCTCGCAGCACCATAAGATCGACCAGGTGAAGATCGCTGAGTATTTCGATGAGGTGATGGTCTCCGGCGATATCGGCATCCATAAGCCCGATCCGAAGATCTTCGATCTGATGGCACAAAGGCTCGGTGTAAAAAACGAAGAGTGTCTTATGGTCGGCGATGTATTTTCGACCGACATCCTCGGTGCGACCAGGGCAGGCATGACGACCGTGTGGATGTGCACGGACTTTGAAAGGCCGGCGCAGCACTATAAAGGCTATCGCATCAAAGATCTCAGGGAACTGTTTAACATACTGAAAGGATTACAGACAGCGTAGGCTGTCTTTTTCTGTACCGGAATTACAATATATTTAGGTACCTTGACAAAATATGGGAATAATATGTATCATGTCATCGTAAGGTATTTAGGTACCTAAAGAAAGGAGCATGGAATGAGAATGTTTTTTGAGGAAGAAAATAGATCGTTTGAAAAAGAAAGGGGACATCATCCGATGGGAAGATGTCACAGAAGGCATGAGATGCACCGTCCTTTCGAAAGCTTTGAAAGAGACCGTGAGGATCTTGAAGGCATGTATATGGCCTGTGCCAGGATGCTCAGGCATGAAAAAAGAGGACACTTCGGTTCCGCCCAGGAGCACATACTCATGCTGCTAAAGGAAAACGGCAACACGATGTCACAGAAAGCCATCCAGCAATTGATGGGCGTAAGACCCGGTTCGATCTCGGAAGTCTTATCCAAGATGGAAGAAAAGGGGCTCATCGAAAGAAGCAGAGATGATGAAGACAGGAGAGCTTCTTTGATCACCCTGAAAGAAGAAAACGTGCAGATCGAAAAGAAGGATTTCTTCGAGGTGCTGAGCGACGAGGAAAAGAAGACCCTGAAGGATCTGCTCAACAAGATCCTCGATGCCAGACAGCCGAAAGAAAACGACTAGAAAATATGCGGAGAGATCCGCATATTTTTGTGTTAAGATTTTGGCATGAACATACTGATCACAAATGATGACGGCATCGATTTCAAGGGCTTGCGGACACTTGTCGAAGAGTTCTCCGGGATCGGGGATGTCTATGTCGTTGCCCCGCAGGGGGAATGCAGTTCCAATTCGCACCATCTGACCATCAAAGGAAAGATCAGGTATGAAGAAAGAGAAGTAAAAGGCGCGAAGAAGGCCTATGCCTTATGGGGGACACCGGCGGATTGTACCCACATGGCCTTGTATTATTTCTTCAGGGATCAGATCGATCTGGTCGTTTCCGGCATCAATAAGGGTCCCAATATCTCGACCGACATCATCTATTCCGGAACGATCTCAGCGGCCAGGGAAGCCTTCATCCATCATGTGCCGGCGATGGCCTTGTCATTAAACAGCTTTACAGCTGAAGATTATCATGTCGCGGCGAAGCGGGGAAAAGACATCGCTTTGAAATATCTTGAGGCGAAGGACAATACGAAGTATTTCCTCAATGTCAATATACCTGCTTTGCAGGAGGATGAGATCAAAGGGATCCGGGTGTGTGACCGTATCGGAGAGATCGTCTACAACGATTCCTACTCTCATGTAAGGCAGGAAGAAAAAGACTTCATAGAGATCATAGGATCCGATATCTTCTATAAAGGAGATGAGGAAGATGAAAGGATCGATGCGATCGCTTTGAAGAAAGGCTATGTCGCAATTTCGCCTTTGGGCAACGGTCATATCGATGAAACTTTCATCGATGACGTAAAAGCGGTCTTCAAAGTGTGAAAGAGTGCGGAAAATGCCGTAAAATAGGGCATTTTCGTCAAAAAAAGATTGAAATGATCAGCGTCTTGGTGTATTATTATTAGGCATCGATATACCATAGACAGTAACGGGGCTATCCCTTAATCATGTTACCGAGGTTGATCAGAAGATGATTTTTAACCTGTGTCTATGTGATACAGGTTTTCTTTTTATGAGTATATGGGTGTTAGAAAGAGGAAATATGAATCAAGCTGTATTAAGTAACAAGCAGGCTTTAGTCACTGAGATCTCTGACAAGATCAAAGCTTCTCAGTCTACTGTTGTCTGTGAGTACCGCGGTCTTAGCGTTGCCGAAGTTACTGAACTCAGACGCAACCTTCGTTCCGAAGGCGTTGACTTCAAAGTCTACAAGAACACGATGGTCGAAAGAGCATGTGATGAATGTGGTTACGATGATCTCAAAGACGCTTTGAACGGTCCGAATGCGTTCGCGTTCTCTGAAGATGCAACTGCACCGGCCAGAGTTTTAGCTAAGTTCGCGAAGAAACACAAAGCTCTTGTACTTAAGAAAGGTATCGTTGAAGGCAAAGTCGTCGATGAAGCTACGATCAAGGAACTGTCCTTACTGCCTAACCGTGACGGTATGTTATCTATGTTACTGAGCTGTCTGCAGTCACCTGTAAGCTCATTTGCGAGAGTCGTCAAGGCTGTTGCGGATGCCAAGGAGGCTGGAGCACCTGCACCTGTTGAAGCTGCCCCGGCAGCAGAAGCAGCACCGGCTGAAGAAGCCGCTGCGTAATCTACGTATTGTAATTTATTAGAAGAAAAAAAGGAGAAAAATTTACAATGGCAAAATTATCACATGAGGATATCCTGGCTTTCTTAGAAGAAGCTAGCATCTTAGAACTGAACGACTTAGTAAAAGCTATCGAAGAAAAATTCGGCGTCACTGCTGCTGCTCCGGTTGCTGTTGCTGCTGCACCTGCAGAAGAAGCACCTCAGGGTCCGACTTCCGTTTCTGTTATCTTAACTAACTTCGGTGAAGCAAAGACTGCTGTCATCAAGGTCGTCAAGGCTATCACCGGTTTAGGCTTAGTCGAAGCTAAAGGCTTAGTTGACAAGTGCCCGAGCCCGATCAAGGAAAACATCAGCCCGGAAGAAGCTGAAGAAATCAAGAAGCAGTTAATGGATGCAGGAGCTTCCGTCGACATCAAATAATTATTGAGCGATGAACCATTATTATACGGATAATAGCGATCTGGATTCCGATCGAAAGGAATTCACCTATTATTTCGGTAATGAGGTTTTCCGTTTCACTACCGACATCGGCGTGTTCTCCAAGAACAATGTCGATTACGGCAGTTATATCTTGATTCGAAGCATCGTTGATAAGGACTTAGGAGCGACTCTGCTCGACTTAGGTTCCGGCTACGGTCCGATCGGTATCATCCTCAAGCGTTTCCATCCGGATACGGAAGTGGAGATGGCCGAGGTGAATTCCAGGGCTGTGGAGCTTTCAAGGCTCAACGGTGTCAATAACAAGACGGATATTAAAGTTCATCTGTGCGATGATATCACGGCTTTGCCTCACAAGTTCGATACGATCACTTTGAACCCGCCCATACGAGCGGGCAAAGCTGTCATATACGGCTTGTATGAAAAGTCGAAGATCATGCTCAATGAAGGGGGTCATCTGTATATCGTGATCCGCAAGGCTCAGGGAGCGAAGTCATCCAAAGATAAACTTGAAACACTGTTTGCAAGTGTCAGGATCATTGAAAGAGACAGCGGTTATTATGTCCTGGATTGTTCTGACTGAGCAAAGCTTATAATTATTTGAAAGGACGGCGCAAATGACACAAACATACAGAATCGTTGAATCGGGTAAGCATTCTACTCGCCGTGACTATTCAAAGGTTTCCGGCAATCTTGAATTGCCAAACTTAGTAGAGGTACAAACTGATTCCTTCAAGTGGTTCACCAAGGAAGGCATCAAAGAAGTATTCGATGATATCTACCCGATCCAGAACTATAGCGGAAACATCCGCTTGAAATTGCTGAATTTTGAATTCGGAGAGCCGAAGTACTCGGTCGCCGAAACAAAATATCGTGAGGAAGATTATAGAGCGCCATTAAAAGCCAACATGGAGTTGGAGATCATTGATGAAGATACAGGTGAGGTCATCACCAGAAAGGAAGAAGTCTTCTTAGGCGACTTCCCGATGATGACGCCTACCGGCACTTTCATCATCAATGGAGCTGAGCGTGTCATCGTTTCCCAGATCGTCAGATCTCCGGGTGCGTATTTCGATACACAGATGGATGATAAGACGGGAAAGGAAGCATTCAGCGGCGAACTGATTCCGTCACGTGGTACGTGGCTGGAATTTCTGACTGATGATAAGAAGAACGCCTTAGGCCGCATCATGAACATGTCGGTCGACAGAAAGCGTAAGATCTTATCGACTATCTTATTAAAATGTATCGGCTTCTCTCTCAATCTTGAAAGAGGAGAGGACGGCTTTGATCTCGAAAAGGTCAAGACGTTCTTGAAGGCCATGGGCTTAGAGGTTTACGAAGATCTGATCAATCAGAACGATGATCGTGAATTCCTCAATATTTATGAAGCGATCTACACTTCTTTCTTAGGTGCTTACGAAGAGATCACCAACACTCTTCAGGCCGACAAGACCAAGACGATGGACGCTGCTTTGCTGGAAATGCACAAGAACCAGAAGCAGGATGAAGTCCCGACCGTCGAAGGTGCTGCCAACCTGATGAATGCGAAGTTCTTCGACCAGAAGAAGTATGATCTCACCGCTGCCGGCAGATACAAACTGGGCAAGAAGCTCAGCGTCATCGACAGGATCGAGCACCATGTACTGGCGCAGGATCTCTACAAGGCAGACGGAACTATCCTTTACACAGCCGGAACGAAGATCGAAAAGGCGGAAAGAAATGTCCTGAGACAGGAATTGGTCAAGGGTTCCCATATGGAAGCCTTCCCGTTCAGACACATCTTCTCCCACCCGACGATCGTCGAAGTCGAAACGGCCAACGTTTTGGCTCTGATCGGCCGTGTACTTGCGGGTGACATCGATTTGAAAGACAGGACCTATTTCATGGGTACCGTTCTGACCAAGGAAGATGTCGAAACGATCGCAAAAGAGATCTCCAAGGTCAGGATCTATTCCGGCATCATTGCCAAGGAAGTCAAACTCACTTCCGCAAACTTCAATGCCGTCATGGATTATGGCCAGAGATTGTTCGTCTTAGGCAGACTTACGGATGAAAACAATGCGGATATCATGGTGGAAGATGAGCAGGCTATGCCTTATTATCTGCCGGATCATGATTCCTACATGCTGATGTCCGATAAGGAAGACGCGATCAGAAACAGGATCGCCAATGGCGAAAAGATCTCTGCTTGGCTGGTCGGTACGGCTTGTCAGGTCGTCAATATCTGCAATCCGTCCGATGATCAGAACAAGATCCGTCTCATCGGTATCGATCCGCTCAACAACAAGAAGTGCATCACGATGTCAGACATGCTGGCATTCTACAACTACATGTTCACGCTGCTCGATGGCGTCGGTTCCACTGATGATATCGATATGCTGGGCAACCGTAGGATCAGAACGGTCGGCGAACTGATCCAGAATCAGTTCCGTATCGGTCTGTCGAGAATGGAAAAAGCGGTCAAGGAAAAGATGTCCATCACGGAAGTTGAAAACGCAACTCCGAAGACTCTGACCAACAACCGTCCTCTGTCAGGTGCGATCAGAGAATTCTTCTCTTCTTCGCAGCTGTCCCAGTTCATGGACCAGCAGAATCCGCTGGCTGAGCTGACCAACAAGCGCCGTATTTCTGCGTTAGGCCCGGGCGGTCTGACAAGAGAAAGAGCGGGCTTCGAAGTCCGTGATGTCCACAACTCACATTACGGCAGGATCTGTCCGATCGAGACCCCGGAAGGTCAGAACATCGGTCTGATCTCCTACCTTACGACATATGCCAAGATCAACGAGTACGGCTTCATTCAGACGCCTTACCGTAAGGTCTTAGAAAACGGCGATGTCACAGAAGACTACATCTATCTGTCCGCAGATGATGAGAATGACTACATCATCGCACAGGCCAACGAAGTCGTCGGCGGCAAGCTGATCAATGATCAGGTCGTCGCAAGAAAAGCCGGAGAGACCATCTTAGTCAATAAGGCACAGGTCGAACTGGCCGACGTCTCACCGAAGCAGATCGTCTCTGTCGCTGCAGCCTGCATCCCGTTCCTCGAGAACGATGACGCCTCCCGTGCGCTCATGGGTGCCAACATGCAAAGACAGGCCGTTCCTCTTCTGAGGCCGCACGCTCCTTACGTCGGTACAGGTATCGAACCGAAGATCGCGAAAGACTCAGGCACAGGTCTGGTCTCAAACGATGAAGGTACGGTCACTTATGTCGATGCCAACAGGATCGTCATCACTTCAAAGGACGGCACGGAGCACGAATACATGCTCGAGAAGTTTGCCCGTTCGAATGCCGGCACATGCATCAACCATCGTCCGATCGTCTATGACGGCGATTATGTCAAACCTGGCGATATCATCGCCGATGGCCCTTCGATGGATGACGGCGAACTGGCATTAGGACAGAATGTCACCATCGCGTTCATGACATGGCACGGTTACAACTACGAGGATGCCATCATCATGTCTGAGAGGATGGTCAAGGATGATGTCTATACGTCGATCCACATCGATGAATACTCCATCGAAAAGAGAAAGACGAAACTCGGTGAAGAAGAGATCACCAGAGATATCCCGAACGTTCAGGAAGGCGCATGCCGCAACCTGGATTCCAGAGGTATCGTCATGGTCGGTGCGGAAGTCAAGGAGGGTGACATCCTTGTAGGTAAGGTCACTCCGAAAGGACAGTCCGACGCTTCGCCGGAAGAAAAACTGTTATTAGCGATCTTCGGTGAGAAATCACACGAAGTCAGAGATAATTCACTGCGTGTTCCGCATGGCGGTGCCGGTATCGTTCAGTCCATCCGTATCTTCAAGAGATCGGAAGGCTATGAACTGGGCCCGGGCGTCACGGAAGTCATCAAGGTCTATGTCGTTCAGAAACGTAAGATCTCTGAAGGCGACAAGATGGCCGGAAGACACGGCAACAAGGGTGTCATCTCCAAGATCTTACCGGTCGAGGATATGCCTTTCATGCCGGATGGAACTCCTGTGGATATCATGCTGAACCCGTTCGGTGTCCCTTCACGTATGAACATCGGTCAGGTCCTGGAGATCCACTTAGGCATGGCAGCCAAGACGCTCAGTGAAAAGACAGGTAAGCCTGTCAAGTTCGCTACGCCGGTCTTTGACGGTATCACCAATGAAGAACTGACGGACATCATGAAAGAAGCCGGAACATCCATGGACGGAAAGATCGTGCTGCGTGACGGCAAGACCGGTGAACCTTATGATGAAAGGATCGCCGTCGGTGTCATGTACATGATCAAGCTGGCTCACATGGTCGACGATAAGCTGCACGCACGTGCAACAGGTCCTTACTCATTAGTCACTCAGCAGCCATTAGGCGGTAAAGCGCAGAACGGCGGCCAGAGATTCGGTGAGATGGAAGTCTGGGCACTGGAAGCTTATGGTGCCGCCCATACTCTTGAAGAGATCCTGACTGTCAAGTCCGATGATATCAACGGCCGTACAAAGACCTACGATGCCATCATCAAAGGCAAGAGGATCCCTGAACCGGGTATTCCGGAATCCTTCAACGTCCTGAAGAATGAATTACAGGCTCTGGCTCTGGATGTCAGGATGCTCGACGCGGAAGGCAATGAAGTCTCCATCTCAAGAAGCGACGAAGACGAGCGCGATGTCGAAAAGGCAAGCGATGCGACTCTGGTCGAAGATACCGAGGGTCTCAATGTCAGAGACACCATCGATGAGGAAGAGGCTCCGGAAGCGATCATGGGTCTGGATGAAGAGGAGGTATAGACATGGCCAAGAACAAATTTGAAGCGATCAAAGTCGGTTTAGCATCTCCTGAAAGGATCCTGGAATGGTCTCACGGCGAAGTCACGAAGCCTGAAACGATCAACTACCGTTCCCAGAAACCGGAACGTGACGGATTATTCTGCGAAAGGATATTCGGTCCGACCAAAGACTGGGAATGTTACTGCGGTAAGTACAAGAAGGTCCGTTACAAAGGCGTCGTATGTGACAGATGCGGTGTTGAGATCACCAAGTCCTCCGTACGTAGAGAGCGCATGGGTCATATCGCCCTGGCAGCTCCGGTAGCTCATATCTGGTATCTGAAGGGTATCCCTTCCAGAATGGGCTTAGTACTCAATGTTTCTCCTAAGATCCTGGAAGAAGTCGTATACTTCGTTACCTGGATCGTGACCGATCCGGGCAATACGGATCTGGAATACAAGCAGCCTTTATCCGAGCTCGAAGTAAGAAATTACGAAGCGCTCTACGGTAAGGATGCGTTCAAAGCACAGACAGGTGCAGAAGCCATCAAGACCCTTCTTGAACAGGTCGATGTCCTCAAAGAGAAGTCCGATATCGTCAAGGAACTTGAAAAAGCACAGGGCGACAAGCGCAAGAAGCTGATCAAGAGACTTGAAACGATCAACGCCTTCGTTGAATCTGAGAACAAGCCGGAATGGATGGTCTTAACGGTGCTGCCTGTCATACCGCCTGATCTCAGGCCGATGTTACAGCTTGACGGCGGCAGATTTGCGACATCTGATCTCAACGACTTATACAGAAGAGTCATCACCCGTAACAACCGTTTGAAGAAGTTACTGGAGATCGGCACTCCGAGTATCATCGTTCAGAATGAAAAGCGTATGCTTCAGGAAGCGGTCGACGCTCTGATCGACAACGGCAGAAGAGGCAACCCGGTCAAGGGTTCCGCCAACAGGCCGTTAAAGTCTCTGTCTCACTCTTTAAAGGGTAAGCAGGGCCGTTTCAGACAGAACCTCTTAGGTAAGCGTGTCGACTTCTCAGGAAGATCGGTCATCGCGGTCGGTCCGGATCTCAAGATGTACCAGTGCGGTATCCCTAGAGAAATGGCGATCCAGCTTTACAAACCGTTTGTGATCAATGAACTCGTCAATCAGAGGATCGCGCAGTCTTCCAAGTTTGCCGAGAAGATGATCGAGAGATTTGATCCGGCGATCTGGGATGTTCTCGAAGAACTGATGGACAATCATCCGGTATTCCTGAACCGTGCCCCGACACTTCACAGATTAGGTATCCAGGCCTTCAAGCCGAAACTCGTCGAAGGAAGAGCGATAAGACTGCATCCTCTGGTATGTACAGCCTTCAACGCCGACTTCGATGGTGACCAGATGGCCGTTCACCTTCCTCTGTCGGAAGAGGCACGTGCGGAAGCCGAGATCCTGATGATGGCTTCCAACAACATCTTAGGTCCGAAAGATGGCAAGCCTATCGTTACTCCTTCCCAGGATATGGTCCTCGGTAACTTCTATCTGAACATGGAAGAGACTGCGGAAGAATTCTATGAGAAGGCAGATGCCATCGACGCTCTCGGCGACAAGGAAACTGCCGCTATGTGGAGAAAGTTCGGTGACAACGAAGGCCACGTCTACAAAGACTTCAACGAAGCTCTGATGGCATATCAGAACAAGGAAGTCCATTTACATACACGTGTCGCTATCCCGGCGCGTGCACTCAACAAAACAAGCTTCACTGAGGAACAGCTTGATAAGTACCTCGTTACGACGATCGGCAAACTGATCTTCAACGATCAGTTCCCGAGTGATTTCCCTTACATCAACGAAGTCAAGGGCGACTCACTCAAGAAAACGCCGGATTCCAGTTTCTGTGACTACGGTACGGATATCAGGAAGTTCATCAAGGATAAGCCGATCGCTCCGGAATTCACCAAGAAGTCCCTTTCCAAGGTCATCGCGGAAGTCTTCGCGAAGTACAAGACGGAAGGTTCTTCCCAGGTCCTGGATGCGATCAAAGACCTGGGCTTTGAGTACTCTACCGTTGCCGGTATGACGATCTCTCTGTCGGATATCAACGTTGCGCCGCACAAGCAGTACTTCGTCGATGAAGCAAAAGCCAAGGCCGATGTGTTACAGAACCTGCTGAAGAGAGGTCAGCTGACTCTCCCTGAATGGGAAAAGCACTTCTCCAAGCTTTGGGCGGATGCGACCAATGCCATCGGTGACGATGTCATGAACAACCTGTCGCGTAAGTCGCCGATCTCCATGTCATCCGTATCCGGTGCCCGTGGTAACAAGTCCAACTTTACCCAGCTGGCCGGCATGCGTGGTCTGATGGGAAGACCGACCCAGTCCAAATCCAAGAAAGAATATCAGCCTTCGATCATCGAAGTCCCGATCTATTCTTCCTTCCGTGAAGGTCTGAACGTATCCGAATTCTTTATTTCCACACACGGTGTCCGTAAAGGTCTGACCGATACTGCCTTGAAGACAGCCGAATCCGGCTATCTGACCAGACGTCTGGTCGATGTCGCTCAGGATGTCATGATCATGGAAGAAGACTGTCAGACTGACCAGGGCTACTATGTGGAAGACATCATCGATCAGAAAGACAACTCGACGATCGAAAAATTCTACGACAGGATCGTAGGACGTTATGCCAAGGAACAGCTGACGGATCCGGAAACAGGCGAGATCATCATCGACGAAGATGAATTCATCGATGAACAGACCGCTGATCGGATCATCGCAGCCGGTTACAAAGGCATGAACATCCGAAATTCCTTCACCTGTAAGTGCAAAGACGGTATCTGCCGCAAGTGCTATGGCCGCAATATGGCGACCGGCAAGCTCGTCGAATCCGGCGAAGCGATCGGTATCATGGCTGCGCAGTCCATCGGTGAACCTGGTACTCAGCTGACCATGCGTACATTCCACTCCGGTGGTGTCGCAAACGCTGACGACGATATCACCCAGGGTCTGCCGCGTGTCGAAGAACTGTTTGAAGCACGCTGTCCGAAACATCCGGCAGTTCTCGCAAAGATCGCCGGTGAGATCACCAAGGTCGAAGAGCTCGAAGACCATTCCTGGGTCATCGAGATCTCCAACGACAAGGAAACCATCGTACACAAGTGCGGTATCTCTTCCACTGTCCGTGCCTGGATCAAAGTCGGTGAACAGGTGAAAGCCGGTGCAAAACTGACGGAAGGCAACGTTGACCCGAAAGAGTTACTGTCGATCGCAGGTGTACAGGCTGTACAGAACTACATCTTAAAGGAAGTCAAGAAGGTCTATGCCGTTACCGGTATCGATATCTCCGACAAACACGTCGAAGTCATCATCAAACAGATGCTGAAGAAAGTCATCATCGTTGAACCGGGCGGATCTGAACTGTGCGCAGGTCAGACGATCTCCCTGAAAAAACTGAACGATCTCAATACGCAGCTGTTGTTCGCAGGCAAGCAGCCGGCGAAATTCGAACCGCTCTTATTGGGTATCTCGAAGTCTTCCGTTGAGACGGATTCCTTCTTATCCGCTGCTTCCTTCCAGGAAACGACGAAAGTCCTTACCGATGCGGCCGTCAACGGCAAAGTCGATAACCTCTTCGGTATCAAGGAAAACGTCATCATCGGTAAGCTCATCCCGGCCGGAACAGGTTCGAAGTTCGAAAGAGAAACGACGAACTTGGTCCGCGAGAGAGCCGAAGAACTCGACGAGATCAGAGAAGAAAAACTCCTTGCGGCGCAAGAAGAAGCTTCTCTGCCTAGCGAGATGATCGGCGATCTTGATGAGGATGGCGCTGATGAGATCCTCGAAGAAGAAACTGAGACAGAAGAAGTCGAAGAATAAGAGTCAAAGGTGTGCAGAAATGCGCACCTTTTTCTTTTGATCATTATGTTTAGGGATAAAGGATCTTTCAGTGTATAATGTCAATCATGAATACGGATGCGCAGGATAAAAGGCATCAGCCTGTCACGCAAGAGCTGATCGCATATATGAAAGAAGATGAGGGACTGAAGAAGCTTTTTGAGACCTCGATCAGAAAAGGAATATCGGTCAATCCCGATCCGGACACCAACCCGATACGGAACATTGAAGACTATCTGGATCTGACCGACCGCTGTCTCAGAGCTTTGCCCTGGACCTTTTCGCCTTCCGAAAAGTATTCCAGCTTATATATGCGCATCGACCAGTCGATGGGTATCCTATATTATGTGATCGACCAGCCTTTGGAAAAACTGGAAGGGAAAGGATACTATCATCCTTCTTTGATCCATCACGAGCCTGTGCGCTCCTGGTTTCATAAACTGGTGAAACAGATCGGCACTTTCTTGGACAGCGAAGCCTCCTGGTCAAAGGAGCACTATGAGCTGGCCCTTAAGGAAGAAGACTTCCATCTGAAAGAGGATCTTTTTGAAGACCCTAAGAACTGGCGCTGTTTCAACGACTTCTTTTCCAGAAAGCTGAAAGATCCTTCAAAGAGGCCGATCGCTCACAAAGAAGATGAACACGTCATCGTTTCTCCTGCCGATGCGGTTGTGCAAGGCGTCTGGCAGATCGATGAAAACGCAAGGATCATCGAAAAAAAAGAAGACCATCAGAAAGGCCTGTCCATCAAGACCGGTACCTTATGTGACGTTTCGGTGTTCCTGGCTGATGAGAGATACGGGAAGCTGTTTGCGGGCGGGACTCTGACCCACACGTTTCTGGACATCAACGAATACCACCGCTATCATTTCCCGATCTCCGGAAAGATACTGGATGTGAAAAAGATCCCTGCCGCAGCTGTGCCGGGCGGTGTGATCACCTGGGATGAGGAACACGGGCGCTACAAGGAATTCTTCTCGGAAGTCTTCGGGTGGCAATCTCTGGAAGCCAGGGGGATCATCCTGATGGAGGATGTTTCTGGCCATAAAGTCGCCATCTGCCCTTTGGGCATGTGTCAGGTCGCCTCGGTGAACTTTGAAGAGGATGTCGTTATCGGAAAGAATGTGAAGAAGGGCGATCCGATGGGATACTTCTTATATGGAGGAAGCGATATCGTGATGATCTTTGAAAAAGATGCCGGTTTTACTCTGTCTCATGAAAAAGGGAAAAGATTAAACGTCGGCGAAGAATACGGTCGTATCAGGGGCTAGGCCCCTTTTTTTGATGGCTGAATTCAGAAAAAGTTCAGATTTCTTTTCTTTTTTCTTATGTATAATGTCTCTATGAGACTTTCAAATGGCTTTAAAATGTTCCTTATCCTGGCAACATTGTTAACTGTAACTTACTATCTTGCCTCCCATCGGGACATCATCGATGCGGATGCCTGCGAGCTGGAGAGATCCTATGAGATCTATCTGGCAAAAGGCGAGACCTATGATCTTCAAAGAGATGATCTGACAAGTGAAGATGAAACGATAGCCATATGTGAGGAAGGAAAGATCATCGGTATTTCAAGCGGCGAGACGACGATCTCAACGGCCTGTGATACCTATACCGTTAAAGTCTCCGATCTTTATACCGCCCCGGGTATCGATATGAACAAGGAATACCTGCCGGAAGAAAGATATACCATCGAAGAAAACAGATATCTTGATGATGTGCTGGCGTATCTGATCGATCAGGCAGGATACCAGAGCCGTGCAGGTGCGATAGAGGCGGCACGCTTTCTGACCCTTCGTTTCCCATACAAGCTGCATTACTTCTATGAGAACGGCCGCATGGAAAGGGAAGGCATGGAAGTGGATGGGGAAGGACGCTATTACCACACGGGCTTATATCTTTCCTCTGCCAAATACGCCGGCATCTCCGCCTCCATGGCAAAAACGGGAGCCTGGGGAACGAAGATCTACGAATATTCCACGGACCAGTATACGCCTAACGGCTTAGACTGTTCGGGCTTCATCACCTGGGCATTGTACAATGCCGGCTACGACTGCGGCGATATCGGTGCCGGACCGGTGCCGGACACCTATGATCTGACCGATCTGGGCAAACTCGTGACGATCGATGAAGTGAAGATCGAAGATCTCAAGTGCGGTGACCTGACAGGGCTTGACGGCCATATCGGGATGATCATCGGCATCGATGAAGAAAAGATCTATATCGGGGAAGCCTACTGGGTCAATGACCTGCAGGTCAGGATCTATGAGAAGGAAGAATTCCTTGAAAAATCGGAATGGGAATATGTCATCCTGATGGATGAATATTATAAGGAAGAGGGCAATTACACTCCGATGTGGAGCTGAAGGGATGAATAGCGCGATAGAACATGTTATAACAGATATGACATGTCAAAGGCTGTTTCATCCCTTTTTTCTGATGAGATCCGCCTTTTCCATGTGGTTTTCCTTGGCTTTTGGCCATCTGCGCCTGACAGTTGTCAGATTGTAAAGCGGACTTTATGGTCTGCCATCGAAGAGATTGTTATGATGCAGGTGACAAAAGGAAATGAAAGGAGTCACAAGATATGATACTTGCAGATAAGATCATCGAATTAAGAAAAAGAAACGGCTGGTCACAAGAGGAACTGGCCGATCGTCTCGACGTCAGCCGTCAGTCGGTATCCAAATGGGAGGGAGCCCTCTCTGTTCCGGATATGAACAAGATACTCAAGCTCTCCGAGATCTTCGGGGTAAGCACCGACATCCTGTTGAAGGACGAGCTTTCGCTTTCGGGGACAGAAGTCATATATGCGGATGATGAAACGGATGTTATCCGCGTTTCGATGGAAGAAGCTTCCGCGTATCTTTCCTATAAGGAAAGTCAATCCCTTAAGATCGCCTTGGGCGTATCCTTATGCATCCTGTCGCCGATCACGATGCTGGTGCTGGAGGGGGCAAGAGAAGCAAAAAAGATCAGCTGGAGCGCTCCGCTTTGCGAGGGGTTTGGCATGGCTGTCCTGCTTCTGCTGGTGGCGGCAGCCGTCGCATTGTTCGTCACCTGCGGATTGAGCGGCAGCCGCTATGAATATCTGGAAAAGGAAGCCATCGATACCGAATACGGAGTCGACGGTCTGGTGAAAGAGAAAAGGGAAAGATATGCCCCGATCTACGCAAGACAGCTGACCATCGGCATCATTCTTTGCATCCTGGCCGTCTTGCCGGTCTTTGTGGTCAGTGCCGTGTCAAACGATCTCTTCGTGGAGACTGCGGCAACCTGCTTCATGCTGGCAGTGATCGCACTGGCCGTCTTTATGATCGTACATGCCTGCATCATCAAGGGTTCCATGGATGTGCTTCTGCAGGAGGGCGACTACAGCCGCAAGGCGAAGCTGGAGTCAAAACGCAATTCTCCGATCGCGATCATCTACTGGAGCATCGCCTTAACTATCTTTCTGGCATACAGTTTCCTTAGCGGAGACTGGGGCAGAAGCTGGATCGTCTGGCCGATCGCCGGCGTATTATATGGCGCCGTAGCCGGCATCATGCAGATACTGAACGCAAGAGAATAATTAAACAGCTTGAAACAAGAGAGAAACGGGATTTATGTTATCATGTATAGCGTGAAGAAAAGCAAATCGTATACACTTCCGCTGCTGCTGATCGTGATCCTCTCCTCTCTTTTTTTCATGGGCTTTTCTTCCAGGAACGCTCAGGAGGAAGAAGTGAGCGAACCGGTCGTGCGTGAAACGGTCGAAAAGCCTTGTGAGATGAAGGAACACTATAAAGTCTATCTCGGTGTCGGAGAAGTCTATGTACTGGATGATATCGGCTACGTATCGCAGGATGAAGCGACCGCTTCCGTCAAGACCAACCGCGTCACCGGCAACAAAGTCGGCTCGACCAGGCTCATTAAGGACTGCAACGTCTACGAAGTGGAAGTGACCGATTACATCACGGCGCCGTATATCGATGCCAACAAGCCGGCCATGCCGTGCGGCGAATATACGATCGAGGAGAATCAATACCTCGATGAGATCCTGGCGACCAAGATCGCCGAACGGGGCTATCGCACAAGAGCCGCCGCCGTACAGGCCGCAAGATTCCTTCTGCTGCAGTTCCCGTATCATATGAATTACTTCAACGAGAACGGAAGACTTCCTTATGCCGACGGGGAAGGACGCTACTATCATACCGGCCTCTATCTCAATGAATACAAGGTGGAGGAAGAAGGCATCTCAAAGACCGTGCGGGGACCTAAGCCCTGGGGCTGTCCGATCTATTCGATCCCGGTCAACGGCTATCAGAAGAATTCGATGGATTGCTCAGGTTTCGTCAGCTGGTGTCTGATCAATGCCGGCTTCGATCCGGGCGACATCGGTGCCGGACCAAAGCCCAATGTCTTCGATCTTTCCGACTTGGGCGAAAAGGTGCGGATCACCGATGAATCTTTGAACGACATCAAGGTAGGCGATCTGTTATCTTCCAACGGGCACATCGCGATGCTGATCGGATATAAGGATGGCATCTATTACATCGGCGAATCCAACTACAACATCGACATGCGGGCCAAAGGCGTGACCAGAGAAGAATTCCTGAAGGATGAGTTCAACTATTATATCGACATGGATGAATTCTACGGATATCAGGATGGAAAACTGAATCTGTACTGGCAGTGAAAATTGTTTCACTGTATGTAAAAAATATTTCAAATCTAAGAAAAAATAAGTCCTGTTTTATTGAAAAGAACAAAAGATTATATTATGATTTAGAAAAGGCTTGGAAAAGAAGAGTAGGCTGAACAAAGAGCACAGAGAGTCTTTGGCTGGTGGAAAAAGACGTCGGAATTCAGCTGAACATGGTCTTGGAGCTGCGTCCTCGATATGAGAGGATGACGTGATGCATACGTTACAGTGCTAGGATATGTTTGTATCTGAAAGAGGTGTAGAAATACACGAATTAAGGTGGTAACACGATATTGAAGTCGTCCTTATGGGCGGCTTTTTTGTTTCTAGGCCCGGATACAAATGACGATGTAATAAGAAAGGGGAAAACGAGATGAAAAAAATTATTACATTATTGCTTGCAGTATCAGTATTGTTGAGCCTTGCCGGCTGTTCTTCCGGCGGTTCCTCGCAGGAGCCGGCTGCTGAAGTCGAAGACAAGAAGATCACCGTCGGTGTCAATCCGGTCCCGCATGCGGAGATCCTGGAAAATGCCGTCAAGCCTGTTTTGGCGGAAGCGGGCTGGGAACTTGATGTCATCGTTTATGAAGACTACGTATTGCCAAACGAGAACCTTGTAGCCGGTGAACTGGATGCCAACTACTTCCAGACCTTAGGTTACATGAACAACCAGAACGATACCCACGGCTGGAAACTGACTGCCGTCAAGGGCGTCCATATCGAACCGATGGGCTTATATTCCGAGAAATACACAGCCGTTGCTGATATCCCGGATGGCGCAACGATCTCTGTGCCGAACGACGAAGACAACAGGACGAGAGCCATCGAATTTTTGATCGCCAACGGTTTCCTGAATGCGATCGAAGGTGAACTTTCCGCCGCTACGATCAACGGCAATGCCGATGCCAACCCGCGCAATTTCGAGATCGTCGAACTTGAAGCCGCACAGCTTCCGCTGGCTTTACCGGATGTTGACGCTTCCGTCATCAACGGCAACTACGCTTTGGGTGCCGGCTTACCGGCAAGCCATCCGGCACTCTTGGTCGAAAGCTTCGATGCCGAGACTTCGATCCGCCGCACGAACTTCATCGTCGTCACGGAAGGCAACGAGAATTCTGAAAAGATCAACGCCCTGATCGAGGCGATCACTTCCGATGCTGTCGCCAAGTACATCGAAGATACCTACAAAGGCGCAGTCATCACTTCCTTTGTTGATCCGCAGTAAGAAAAATAGTTTAAAATACGTGAATGAGAGAAATGTTCAGAGTCTTTCTGAACATTTCTGTTTCTATACAGGAGAGAGTTTATGATAAAACTGGAAAATGTATCCAAGAGTTTCGGTGATCTGGAGGTCTTGAAAGACATCTCTTTGCAGATCAACGATCACGAGATCTATGGGATCATCGGCCAATCGGGTGCCGGCAAGTCGACGCTTCTGCGCTGCATCAATGGTCTGGAAGACTACCAGTCCGGTACGATCAGCGTGGATGACGTGACGGTCGATCTGAAGGATAAAAAGAAGCTGCACCTTCTGCAGAAGGAGATGGGCATGATCTTTCAGAATTTCAACCTGCTGGAAAGGCTCGATGTCTATGACAATGTCGCACTGCCGATGAAGTTCTGGGGCATGAAGACGAAGACCCCGGAAGCGAAGAAGAAGATCGAAGGCCTGATCGAACTGGTCGGTCTTTCCGATAAGATCCACGCCAGGCCAAGGGAACTTTCCGGCGGTCAGAAACAGCGTGTGGCCATCGCCAGGGCACTGGTCCTTGATCCGAAGATCCTTCTTTGCGATGAGGCGACCTCAGCGCTTGACCCGGCGATCACCAGAGGAATCCTGGATCTGCTTTCCAAGATCAACAAACAGATGGGCATCACGATCATCGTGGTCACCCACCAGATGGAAGTCGTCAAACAGATCTGTGAAAGAGTCGCCTTCATCAAGGGAGGAAGAGTCTTACAGATCGGCAAACCGGAAGAACTGTTCATAAGACCTGCCAAAGACATCAAGGCATTCTTACATGAAGACTCCGAACTGCTTCCTTCGGAAGGTGTCAACATACAGCTGTTCTTCACGGACGAGTCCGCAGATGAACCGGTCATCTCCCAGATGGCGAGAAAACTCAACATCGATTTCTCGATCTCCTGGGCAAAACTGGAGGATTTCCGTTCCAACGTCTACGGGTCCCTGGTCATCAACGTGAAGGAAGAAGACAAAGATAAAGTCACTGCCTACTTAGACAGTGTGAAAGTATTATGGGAGGTATTGAACGGATGAGCTCTGTGATCTGGACTTCATTCCAGCAGACCTTATACATGGTCTTCTGGTCGACTTTATTTTCCGTGATCCTGGGTTTCATCCCGGCGATCATCCTGACACTGACGGCACCGGACGGACTTCGCCCGAACAAGATCGTCTATGAGACGCTGTCTTTGATCGTGAACGTTTTCCGTTCCTTTCCGTTCATCATCCTGCTGGTCATCATCATTCCGTTCACCAGAGCACTGATCGGCAAGGCTATCGGCACAAGAGCTGCCGTCGTTCCTCTGACGGTATCGGCGATCCCGTATATCGCAAGGATCTTCGAGACTTCCTTGAGGGAGACCGATCCCGGTGTCATCGAGGCGGCAAGGTCCTTCGGCGCTTCCGACTGGCAGATACTGCTTCGGGTCTACATCAAGGAATCCATTCCGCGCATGCTCAACGGCGTGATCCTGCTGATCATCTCCCTGGTCGGCTATTCGGCAATGGCCGGAACGGTCGGCGGCGGCGGTATCGGTGACCTGGCGATCCGCTACGGCTACCAGCAGTACAAGACCGACGTGCTGATCATCTGTTCGGCGGTCCTGATCGTTTTCGTTCAGGCAGTGCAGATGCTTGGCAACTACTTATACAAGAAACTTTCATAAGATGAAAGAGATCTTTATCAGGTCAAAGCGGGGAAGCGGGATCCCCGTTTCTGTTTATGAGCCGGAAGCCGTCAAAGGCGTCTTACTGATGGCGCACAGCTTCCGTTCCCAGAAAGAGGAGGATGGAAGATATACATACGTAGGAAATGAACTATCAAAAAAAGGCATCCTGTGCATCGCTCCGGATTTCCCCGGCAACGGTGTATCCAAAGAGCCTTTTGAAGCCTACAGTCTGACTTCCTGTATCGATGATCTTGAATCCTGCTATGACTTCATCAGAAAAGAATATGTCTTTGAGGAAGAAAACCTGTCGCTGCTTGGCTATTCGATGGGCGGAAGGATCATCTCCTTATTTCTGAAAAGACACAGAGAATTCACGAAGCTTCTTTTCTGGGCATCCGTCTTGCGAAAGTACACGGAAGAAGATTTTTTCCTGGAACAGGACCTTGGTGTCTTAAAGAAGGAATGCGAGGAAAAAGGATACTGCGATTTCTATGACATCTTTTCCGATGAGACTATCAGGATGTCGAAACAGTTCATCTTTGATCTGTTATATGAGGATGCCATATCTCCCTTGTATGATTTTGGGGGAGAGGCTTTGATCCTGCAGGGTGAAAAAGACAGCACGATTGAAGTCGAAAACGGACAGTATATCTATGATGCCCTGAAGGGCACCGATAAGAAGTCGCTCGTCCTGATGAAGGATGCCGACCACGGTTTCGGACTTTGGGACGGCAGGAAAGAAGATAACGAAGAACTGTTGAAACGAAGCATAGATTTTCTTTCCGAAGGTACGAAATAGAAGCTTTTGCGAATATCGGACTTATTGAATCTGATCAGCGTTGATGATAAGATAAATGCGTCCAAAAGATACGGTTTTTTAGTTGAATTGGAAAAACGATAAGGGGGAAAAATTTAATGAAAAATGATTCTGTACAGAAGGTCGTTGCGACCGGTATCGGTGCTGCCTTATTCTTCGTCCTTGCACGTTTCGTAGCGATCCCTAGCGGTATCCCGAACACGAACATCGCATTCCAGTATGCGGTCCAGGGCGTCTTTGCGGTATTGTATGGACCAGTCGTCGGCTGTCTGTCCGGCTTTATCGGCCATGTGCTCTGCGATATGTCATGGGGCGGCGTATGGTGGACATGGGCTTTTGCCACAGCAGTTTACGGCCTGATCGTCGGTATCTTCGGTAAGAAGATCAATGTCAGAGACGGTTACTTCTCCACGAAGGAACTTGTCAACTTCGTCATCGCCAACATCATCGCCAATGCAGTCGCATGGATCCTGGTTGCGCCGATCGGTGATATCGTCATCTACAAAGAGGATGCCAGCCTGGTCTTCACACAGGGTCTGGTCGCCGGTCTGGGTGACTGCCTGTTCGCTGTCGTTCTCGGCGGCTTGCTGCTCTTCGGTTATTCCAAGACTGTCGCCAAAGCAGGTTCTCTGGACAAGGAATAGTCTGAACTTAAAAAGATTTTGAAAAGGTCATCTTCGCAGATGGCCTTTTATTATGAAAAATATTTCAAAAAAAGTTTCACATATTTTCAAAAAAAAGATGAATCGGAAAACCAAATAATATAAAATAAAAATAAGATTATAAAAGGATATCAGTATGTTGGATGTTTTTGAAACCAGTATCCCGCAGTTGACGGGAGACGAAAAAAGAAAAGTTTATGTTTATGTTCCCGATGACGGGGATGTCTATCCCGTCTTATACATGTTTGACGGCCAGAACCTCTTCAGTGATGAGGAGGCCAGCTATGGAAAATCCTGGGGACTCTTAAAGTATCTTGAGGAAAGCGAGACGCCGCTGATGGTCGTAGGTGTCGAATGCAACCACCACTCCGAGACAGTTGCGCCGGGCGGACGGCTTTCGGAATACAGCCCGTTCGATTTCAATGATCCGGACTGGGGAAGCGTCAAGGCCAGAGGCAAGATCACGATGGACTGGTTCACCAGGGAACTCAAGCCATACATCGATGACAATTACCCGAGCCTTCCGCAAAGGGAATACACCTTCATCGCCGGCTCTTCGATGGGCGGACTGATGACCATCTATGCGCTGTGCAGATACGGGAAGTACTTCTCAAGAGGTGCTGCCTTATCGCCATCCGTGGGATTCTCACCGGAGAAAGTCATGGATATGATCGAAAAGGCCAGGTTCCGTAAAGGCAGCGTATTGTATATGGACTATGGGGAGAAGGAGATCTCCTATCAAAATACCAGAGAAGTCTTCGGCAGAGTTGCCGCAAAACTGATCGAAAAGAAAGTATTACTGGAATGCCGCATCGTTCCCGACGGGGAACACAATGAAGCGAGCTGGGAGAAACAGATCCCGTTCTTTATGGACACTCTGTTCTACGGCTTATAGAAAGGGCAAAACATGGAGACCAATTATTTTGAATTCTATTCCGAGAACCTGAGCAGGATGATGCCGCTCAAGGTGTACGGACATGCAGGAAGACCGATCCTGTTCATACCCTGCCAGGATGGCAGGTTCTTCGATTTCGAGAACTTCCATCTGACCGATACCTTTGCGCCATGGATCGATGCGGGAAAAGTCATGGTCTTTGCGATCGACACTATCGACATCGAGACCTGGTCCGATAAGAACGGCGATCCGTACTACCGCATCCGCCATCACGAAGAGTGGATCAACTACATCACCAGAGAGGTCGTTCCGTTCATCCGTGATTATGCCAATGAGAAAAACGGCTGGGACGGTTATCCGGGCATCATGACGTTCGGCTGTTCGATGGGTGCTACCCATGCCCTCAACCTGTATCTGCGTTTCCCGGATCTCTTCGACCGATGCCTGGCATTATCCGGCATCTACCACGCTTCCTACTTCTTTGGCGATTATATGGACGAAGTCGTCTACAACAACTCGATCACCGATTATATGCGCGGAATGGGTCCGGATCATCCGTACATCCAGCGCTACAATAACAACAAAGCCGTCGTCTGTGTCGGTATGGGTGCCTGGGAAGAACCTTGGAGCACGCAATACCTCGACCAGCGCTTCCATGAGCTCGGCATCAATATCTGGGTCGATTACTGGGGAAGCGATGTCAATCACGACTGGCCGTGGTGGTATAAACAAGTACCTTACTTCCTGCCGTACCTGTTAGAAGGAGACTAAAGAAAATGAAGAATTTTATTTACATCTCACCGAACTTTCCGGCCAACCACTGGAACTTCTGCGACCGCTTGAAGCACAACGGCATCAACGTACTGGGCATCGGCGATGCCTCCTACGATGAGCTGACGGATGAACTCAAGAACGCACTCAACGAGTACTATAAGGTTTCCTCTTTGGAAAACTACGACGAAGTCTTCCGCGCCGTCGCTTTCTTTTCCTTCAAATACGGAAAGATCGACTATCTTGAATCCAACAATGAATACTGGCTCGAGAGAGACGCGAAGTTAAGAGAAGATTTCCACATCACGACGGGTTTCATGCCGAAAGACATGAGCGTCGTCAAATACAAATCCCTGATGAAGAAGAATTACACCAAGGCAGGCATCCCGGTCGCAAGATATCACATCGTCGATGACTATGACCATTGCATGGAATTCATCAAGGAAGTCGGTTTCCCGGTCGTCGTCAAACCGGACAACGGCGTAGGAGCCAACGATACCTACCGTCTTAAGAATGAAGATGATCTGAAGAAGTTCTTTGAAAAGAAGTATGATGTCACCTACATCATGGAAGAATACATCTATGGTGAAGTCGAGACCTACGATGCGATCATCAACTCCAAGGGCAAGCCGATCTTTGAAAACGGCAATGTCACCGTCGCCAATCTGATGGAGACCGTTTCGGAACACAAGAACTCCTGTTTCTTTGAACGGGCGAAGCTTCCAAAGGACTTATTAACAGCCGGCAGAAAGACCGTCAAGGCCTTTGGCGTCAAGAGCCGTTTCGTTCATATGGAATTCTTCCGTCTGGACAGAGACCAGCACATCGGTGAAAAGGGCACGATCGCAGCCTTGGAAGTCAACATGCGTCCGCCGGGAGGTATCGCTCCGACGATGATGAACTACGCAAACGGTACGGATGTCTATGAGATGTGGGCGGATATGATCGCTTACGATCAGACGGACCGCTTCAGATCCATGGAAGGCGTATGCTGTTTCGCTTCCAGACGTGACGGACTGGTATTCGAACTCACGCCGGAACAGATCCGCAAGAAATACGGCACTCACCTCAGAGAAGAGGGAAGAGTCGAAGAAGCGCTTTCCGGTGCGATGGCCAACTACATGTTCATCGGTGCCTTCAACACGGAGGAAGAAGCCAGAAAGTTTGCCTCTGACGTACTGAAATAGTTTTATTCAAGGTGCTCCGGCACCTTTTCTTTATGCCTTCTTTGAATTGTCAACAAGAGATTATGTCAATATCTTGACATACACAAACACTTTAAAAAGTGAAACAATAATATCGTTGGATGGCCATCCTCCTTGAAACAAAGAAAAAACTTAGAAAGAATAGGAGGAGAAAACTGAAATGTATAAAGTACTGGAAGACATGGATGACAGTCTTCTTACTTTGAAAGACTTGCGTGATGAATGGTCTGAGATGTTTGATGTAAGGGAAGATGAACTTGGTCCTTCTTCCTATAAGAGATATATGGAATCGGATTACTATGATGATACGACCTATATCTTAGACACACAGTCTCACATCTGCTACAAAGCCAATGACTTCTTCCATATGCATGTGAAAGAGGAACTGAGTTGAAGACACGAAAGTGTCTTTTTCTTTCAATTAAAAAACCGCTTTGCAGCGGTCGATATCGATATATGGTGGAGCTTGCCGGGATCGAACCGGTGACCTCCTGATTGCGAACCAGGCGCTCTGCCAGCTGAGCTAAAGCCCCATCAACATATCTATTATATATTAAATCTCAGCTTTTGCAGAAAAGAATATTCATTGTTTCGATCCTCTTAGCAGGAAGGCTCTTGCGATATTGATGCCGATCTTATAAGGCAGCGGACGTAGCGCTTTGTCGGCTTCCTGCAGTTTCTCCCGGATCGGGATGGATTGCGGACAGTGGCTCTCGCATTTGCCGCATCGGATACAGGCAGAAGCGAAGGAAACATCTTTTCGTAAAGCGACGGTCTGCGCGTACTGGAAACGGCCGTCATGTTTGGATTCCGTATACATGCGGTTGTAGGCGGCAAAGGTGCCCGGAATGTCGATGCCTTTGACGCAAGGCATGCAATAGCGGCAGCCCGTACAGCCGACCTTTTCGTTGGCTCTTATCTCGTCGATGATCTTTGCGATGAAGACAAAGTCTTCTTCCGTGAAAGAATTCGGCTGGCTTTGCGAGGCAATGCGGCAGTTTTCTTCGACCATCTCAAGGGAGTTCATACCGGAAAGCACGCAGGTGACGCTCTCCTGATCGAAGAGCCAGCGAAGTCCCCATTCGGCAGGTGAGTATTTCTTTTCGTTTTCCTGAATGAGCTTCTTGGCGTTCTGCGGCAGCAGATTGACGAGCTTTCCGCCCCGCAATGGTTCCATGATGATGATCGGGATGCCGAGCGCATGGGCTTTTTCCACGCCTCTTCGTCCGGCTTGCGTGTTCTCATCGAGATAGTTGTACTGGACCTGGGCAAAATCCCAGTCATAGTCTTCGAGTATTTTAATGAACATCTCGCTGTTGCCGTGATACGAGAAACCGATATTGCGGATCTGACCCTTTTGTTTCTTGTCTTTGATCCAGTTTTCGATGCCCAAGGATCTGAGTCTTTGCCATTGGGAGTCATCGGTCAGATGATGCATCAGGTAGTAGTCCACATGATCGGTCTTCAGTCTTTGTAATTCCTCATTGAAATATGTATCGAGACTCTTGGCGGAAGAGATCAGATACTGGGGAAGCTTGGTGGCGATATTGACCTTATCGCGTAAGCCGTTACGCTCCAGTATGTTTCCCAGTGCCGCTTCGCTGCCCGTATAGACATAGGCGGTGTCGTAGTAATTGACGCCGAGCTCATAGGCTTTCAGGATCTCTTTTTCCGCTTTTTCTTCATCGATCTTTCCGTTTTTCGTAATGAAACGCATGCAGCCGTAGCCTAATACGGAGATCGGTTCGCCATGTTTATCTTTTCTGTATTGCATAAGGATACCTCTTCAGTAAAAGTATGACACACTTGAAAACAAACAAGAAATACATCGACCGGTACAGAAAAAGCGCAGCTGCGCTTTTTACAGGAATTCGTACATGTCGCCGGCCTGTACATAGGTCACGGCGATCTTTTCTTTCAGCTGGCCAGGCAGCCATTCTTCCATGTACTTCATGCCCGGTTCTTCGACGTTGAAGTGTCCCGGGGCAAGGATGGCTCTGTTGAAACCGAGCTGGGCGGAGTCTTTGACGTATTCGGTCAATGTGAAGTCGATGAGTTCCAGCGGGATCATGAGGTTGATGTCTTCCCTGTCGATCCTTTTTATCAGGGAATTGGAATCGCCGCCTTCGGAGACATGTCCGCAGATCATGACTTTGGTAACTTTGCAGTCAAGATCGCCGATGCACTTGATGCCGTTGAGGTGCCACTTTTCTTTTATGAGCTCACCGATCTTGCGCGGCGTAGTCTCTTGACATTCCATATAGACGGCAGAAGAGATGTCGGCGTTGTTGACGATCGCCTTATCCCAGCCGGTCTCTTTGACCAGGCCATAGAAGATGCCGTCGATATAGCCTCCCTCATAAGGGATGCCGGAATGGATGTAGTCGTGGAAACGCCAGACGGTGATCCCATAGTCATCCATGAGTTTTGCTTTGGCAAGGTAGGTCTTGTTTTCGCTTTCCTTCAGCCAGTCCTGATGATCGCCGTGATTCCAGAACAGTGCTTCGTGGGCGATGATCAGATTGGCGCCAAGTTCATGTGCCTTTCTTATGACATCCGGTGAGGCATAGATGGTGGTGACGATACCGGTACACTCTTTGTCCGTGCTTCCGTATAAGACCTTGTCGCGGGTCGTCGCATCTTCGATCTTTCTTCCCAGCCAGGAACCTTTGCAGCAGTCTTTGACGGATTGAATGACTTCACTGATAAGCATATTCTCTTTCTCCTTTAATATCTGAAGCTGTTTTCACCGATGGTATAGGAATCTTCGGGTTCTTCGTTTTCATAAGCTTTGCGGATCTCGATGAGGTTGAGCACATCGTAGCCGCAGTGTTTTAAGAAGCGGATCATCGTATCGTTGTTCGGGTGGACATACTGGTAAAGCGTGGAGTTTCCGTGTTCCTTTGCGATCCCTTCCGCTTTTTCAAACAGCATCCTTCCGATACCTTTGCGCCGGCATTCCGGTCTGACATAGAGCGATTCGAGCCAGACCGTATCATCTTCGATACGGCAGACGCCATAGCCCACGTATCTGCCGTTGTCGGATACGGCGAAGATCGGATATCCCTTATTCACATAATAGCGTAATTCTTCCAAAGCATCATCGACATCGACGTCTTCTCTGATCCCTTTCAAAGCGGATAAGGCTTTTCGGAAATCGGCAGTCAGATAGGCTAAGGAATAGATGTTGTCCTTATCGATCGTGATGAAGCGGTAGTTGTGCTTGCTGAGGGTCTTGGGTTCAGGTGCACTTACAGATGTCTCGATCTTCTGGAAGGGCCTGTCTTCCAGATATTCGATGCCGTAGTATTCGCACCAGTCGACGGCGATCTGTTCGTGAGCGTCCTGCAGGTAGTCGTACCAGCGATCGCTCAGGGCAAAACGTTCCAGTGTGTTGCGGAAACGGCGGAAGGCACCGGCACCTTTGATGCATTCCTCCAGCCACTCTTTGGCTTCGCCATCCGTTTTTTCTTCGATGAAGGCTTTCATCGTGCCGTAGTCATCGATCTGTTTGTGGCTTGGCAGCGGGATGAGGTATTTGTCCTTGACCGTACCATCGTTGAGGATGATCCTCTCTTCCGGAATGTAGTAATAGTATTGGGTATTGACATCAGTGGAATCGATGGCTTCCACGACTTCTTCAAGTTTTATCTGCATGGATGATCCTTCTTTCTTTGAGACATACTTGTCTGACAATATTATTATAATGCACATTCGGGATGAAAAAAATTTGGCAAAACCCGTATAATTGAAGTATGAAGACCATCAGGTATACAAAGATGGACATCGATAAAATAATCAAGATATTGATTAACGGGGGATTAGTGGCTTTTCCGACCGATACGGTCTTTGGTCTGGCCTGCATCAAGGAAGAAAAGGCGATCGCAAAGGTCTACGAGGCCAAGGGAAGGAGTTTTGACAAGCCGCTGCCGATGATGTGCGATTCCCTGAAAATGATAAAAGAAGTTGCCCTGGTAAACGATAAGGCGGAAAAGATCATCGACGCTTTCGTACCGGGAGCGCTGACGCTGATCTTTGAAAAGAAAGACAGCGTGGAAGATTTTGTGACCATGGGCAGAAAGACCATCGGTATCCGCGTGCCGGATGATGACTTCATCCTGGATCTGATCTCCAGATTGGGCATGCCGCTGATGGTGACCAGTGCCAACGTATCCGGTGAAGGCTCTCTGCTGAAATGGGAAGACGTACTGTCGTGCATGGATCACAGGATCGATGCCATCGTATGCGAAGATGCAAGAGGAGAAAGTGCCAGCACGATCATCGATGTGACTGGCGAAGATATCAAGGTCCTGCGTCAGGGACCGATCTTACTGGAAGAGATAATGGAGGTATTATCGTGAAGAAGAATCCCGTCTATGTCGTAGGACATAAGAACCCTGATACCGATGCGATCGTTTCGGCGATCGCTTATGCGGAATACAAGAAACGGAAAGGTGTCGATGCGGTGGCCGGCAGGATCGGATCGGTCAGTTCCGAGACCGAATATCTGCTCGAACGCTTCGGCTACGAGGATCCCAGACGTCTGTACACCGCCAAATCCACGCTGCGTGAGATCGATATGGATAAGGCTTCGACCGCCTACAAAGAGATGACGATGAAGGAAGCTTTGGACAAGGTACTGAAGCTGAAGAACAGAGGCCTTGTCGTCGTCAACAAGCGCAAGCACCTGGAAGGCATCGTCACGCTCGATGATCTGACCTACATGTGGACCAAGTCGGACGAACAGCTGGCCGATATCATCTCTTCGATCGAAGTCGATGACATCGTAAAGATACTTGAAGGCACTCTGGTCTTAAAGGGAACGCACAAGCTTTCGGGCAAGATGCACATGTTCCCGTCCTTGAAATCCAATGTCGAGGATGACAGTATCGTCCTTTTGCGAAACGAAGACGACAAGCTTCTATATTGTCTGGAGCTCGGTGCGACGATGTTGGTCGTATGTACGTCTTCGCCGATCTCAAGACAGGTCTTATCGATGGCCAGGGATGCGGAAGCGACGATCGTCACGACCGAACTGACACCATTGTCCATCACCCGTCTGATCTATCAGACGCCTTCGATCGAACATATCATGATCAAGAAGGAAAAGATCGATTATTTCAATATCAATGACACGATCGACGAGGCATCCAAGAAGATCGCCAAGTCCCGTCACAGATCCTACCCGGTCTTAGACAACGAGGGCAAGGTCGTCGGTGCCATTTCGCGTTATCACTTATTCAATTACCAGCACAAGCAGCTCATCTTAGTCGACCACAACGAAAAGAAACAGGCGATCGATGACATCGATGAAGGTGTCGTACTGGAGATCGTCGACCATCACCGTTTCGGCGGTTTTGAATCGGAGAATCCGATCAACATCACCACGATGCCGGTCGGTGCGACGGCAACGATCGTCACCAACAAGTTCCTCAACGACGGCATGGAGATCGAACCGAATCTTGCCGGTATCCTTCTGGGTGCCATCGTTTCCGATACGATGAACTTCAAATCGCCGACCACGACTTCTCTGGATATCGAGACGGCAGGAAAACTTGAAGCGATCTGCGGTGTTTCCGCCGGCGAGCTTTCCAAAGGACTCATCGATCATTCCGAGTCTCTGCTTTCCAAGCGTCACATCGAGATCGTCTACAACGACTTCAAGGAATTCAATATCGACGGCAACAAGGTCGGCCTTTCCCAGGCCGTATGCAAGTCGGCAGAGGAATACAACGCCCTCAAGAGCGATCTGGCAAGATATATGGAAGATGCCTGCAAGTCCGGCGGCTACGATCTGATGGCGATCATGCTGACGAATCCGAACGGTTCGGGATCCTACGTGCTTTCCGCCGGAGCCAGGAAGAGAGTAGTCAATGCCGCCTTCAATATCAATGCGGAAGGTTTCGTCAACAATCTTGTTTCCCGTAAGAAACAGCTTCTGCCGGGCCTGATCAAGGCGATGAGTACCAAATAATGGCTCTGCTTCTCGATCATTGCCACGCCATCATCGACTGTAACAGAGAATATCTCGATGCCTCGATCCTGATCGATGGCGGGCTCATCAAAGATGTCTTTCCGCAGACCGATAAGATAAAACAGTCATTTGAAGATACCGAAAGGATCGATCTGGGCGGATGTATCGTCATGCCCGGATCTTTTGATACGCATACACATGGCATCCTGGGGATGAATTTCGATGAAGTCTCGAAAGAAGAGATGGAAAAGATCTCCTATGAATTTGCCAAGTCGGGTACGACGTCTTTTCTGGCGTCTTTGTCCTATGATCTTTCTGAAGAGGGGATGATACGCCAGCTTTCCCGTTTTGAAGACTACGAAAGTTCCTATTCCCGTTTCGAAGGTTTCCATCTGGAAGGACCCTTCCTTTCCCCGAAACATTTAGGGGTCGGCGATCCTAAGAAATTCAAAGATGTCGATATCGAAGAACTGAAAAGATTATTGGATGCTTCTTCCAAGATCAGACAGGTCACCATCGCTTATGAACTCGAGGGGGCAAAAAAGGCCGGAGAGCTCTTGCATGACAAAGGCATCAGAGTCATGTGCGGACACTCCGACGCAGTATTGGAGGATCTTGACGAAAAGGTCGATGGCTTCACGCATCTTTTCAATGCGATGCGCGGCCTTCATCATCGGGACATCACCCTGGTCAACTGTGCTTTCATGAACAAGTGGCAGGTCGAACTGATCGCCGATGGCAATCATGTAAAGGAAAACGTACTGAAACTGGTATTAAACAATATCGACAGAGATAAGATCATGCTGGTATCGGACTCCAGCATTGCCAGAGGCCTTGAGGATGGCGAATACATGTTTCTGTCCAAACCGTGCACCAAGAAGGGGACGACGTTCATCACCTTCGACGGTCATTTTGCCGGAAGCGTCGTTTCGATCAATGATGAGATGAAAGTCCTGTATAAGCTCGGTGCCAAGTACACCGACCTGTTAGGCTATTCCTGTTACAACGCCTTCCGTTTCTATGACATGGAGAAACGCTTTGGCACCATTGAAAAAGGCAAGTATGCAGATCTGCTCATCATGGATGATGAGCTGAATATCAAAGACGTCTGTCTGAAAGGAGGGCTCCTTCATGTTTGAGTTCTATCTCAGGATCGGGATCTACTTCTTCTGTTTCCTGCTGGCTCTTTTCGGCATGAGTGCCTTGGACTTCAACCGCTTCCTGAAACAGGACAGGGTCGTGCAGGCACAGGTCTTATATTTTATCTTATGCTGCATACTCAGCTACCTCATGGGCAATTTCATGATCGCCCTGATGTATCGCTTCTATAAGGGGTAATATGAAACGTTTCCTTGTATTACTGATCAGCGCATTTCTGATGAGCGGACTCTTCACTTATGATCTTCAGGCGGATGTCGGACCGAAACCTTCCGTAACGGTCTATGTCGATGAAGAGATCAAGGGCTCGTATTTCGTCACGCTTCTCTCTGACAGGGAACCCTACGGTCCCTGGGCGAAGATCTCAGAAAAAGAAGCTTCAAAGGATGATCCACTGAAGGATCAGGCCTATGCTTTCTTCTCCCGCTACAAAGATGCGGATGGCTATTTTTTCCTTGGAAATATGTCACAGGAAATGACGGGTGCGGGTTCTTTTTCCTGGAACTACTATCCGCCGGAGAATTTCAAGATCGCGATCTATGACAGCGGATCGGAAACGATCCTTGTATCCGATGTATATGAAAGGACAGCCTTCAATTCCTATTTCCATGTCCGCATCGAAAACGGTTCATTAAGTGTAAAAGAGGAATCCCATTTCGGCATCGATCTGCTCAAAGCCTTAGGCAGAGCTCTGGCGACGGTGATTGTCGAGCTGGCGGTGGCGTATCTGTTCGGCTATCGGAAAAAGAAACATATCATCACCATACTGATCGTGAACCTGATCACACAGATCCTTCTGGGAGTCGTGATGATGCTGGCGGATCACTATGGCGGGCTGCTGACATGGATGATCTTCTTCCCGATCGCAGAGATCGCCGTGATCGTTCTCGAGATGGTCTTATACCAGATCCTGATCCGGAACGAGAAAAGAGGGAAGCTCATCTTATATGCGATCCTTGCCAATCTGCTTACCGCTGCCTTGACTTTTGCCTTCACATTTTATGACTGGGCGGGTCTGTAGACAGACAAACATTTGGTGTTATAATCATTTTTAGAATCAAAGGAGGAAAACTTATGGGATTACTGATATCTTTATGTCTCAGTGCAGCATTCGGTTATGTTGCCGCTAATCTGATGAAGCTTGCGGGTCCTTGGTATTTATATGTGATCCTGGGCCTTGCCGGCGGATTTGTCGGTTCGATCCTTTTCGATCTGATCGGCTTTTCAAGCAATTCGATCATTTCCGAAGCGATCGTTTCGATCGTCGGAGCATGCGTCGTCATTGCACTGTTCCGCAGATTAAGAAAATAAGAAAGAGAAAGGCAGTGAGAACTGTCTTTTCTTTTACACAGAAGATAAAATGTTGTCATGAGAAACAGGAAGACCTTTGCCTCGCTCATGTTATTGCTGGCGACGCTGTTCTGGGGCTTATCCTATTCGGTCCAAAGCATCTCGGCCAAAGGCCTTGGTCCTTTTATGACCGTCTGCTTCAAGGGGGCAGGGGGCATTTTCCTTCTGCCGTTATTGGCATATAAAAGAACGAAGATCGATAAGGATACGCTTCTTGGCGGACTCTTGATGGGCATCTTTGCCTTCGGCGGCTGTTTCTTTCAGCAGTTAGGCATCATCTATTCGACGGTCTCCAAGGCAAGTTTCATCACGGCCTTATATATCATCTTTGTGCCGATCATCGAGATCTTTCTTGGCAAGAAGGTCTCAAAAAGCATCTGGTATTCCGCTTTGATCGCGCTGTCAGGCCTTTATTTCCTTTGCATGAATTCGGTATCGGGCATCAACATCGGCGACTTGTTTTTACTGATCGGTTCGATCCTGTTCGCCTTGCAGATCATCGTGATCGACCGCTATTGCCGAAGATGCGATGCGATCGCTCTTACTTGCCTGTCGCAGATCGCCGTTGCCTTATTCGGTCTGATCGCTTCGCTTCTTTTTGAAAAAACGGAACTGGCACTTACCGGTGAGATGATCTTGGTCATCTTATATATGGTCTTTATCGGCGGACTGATCTCACAGCTCATACAGATCCGCTACCAGCAGGACCTCGAACCTTCTTTGGCTTCCCTGCTGATGAGTTTCGAATCGGTATTCGGAGCCTTGTTTGGCTGGCTGATCCTTCATCAGAACATGTCCTTACGGGAGATCTTCGGCTGTATCTTAGTCTTCCTGGCGATCTTATTGGCTGAGAGCAAATAGTTTGCATAGCGAACGAATCGATATATAATAAAATAGTTAGTTTTCAAACTAATTATTTTTTATGAGGAACGATATGGACAGAAGTTTGATAAAACAGATCTCGTGTCTGGATCACCTCATACATTCCCGTGCCCTGGGAAAAAACGGGATGAAGAAGGTCCTGAACTACACACAGTTACAGATCCTTTTTTATCTTCTGCATCATCAGGGGGAGGATGTATGTCAGAAAGATCTGGAGAATGAGACCCATCTCAAGAAGGCTTCGATCACCGCGATTCTGGATGCCCTGGCAGATAAGGATCTGATCTACCGGGAGGTCTGTGAGAGCGACCGGCGCAAGAATTTCATCCGTCTGAGCGATAAGACGATGGAATATGCCCGCAAGATGGTCGAAAAGGAAAAAGAATACAATGCGAAGATCGTTGCCGGTATCCCGGAAGAAGAACTGGCGATCTTCTTCAAGGTGACCGACAGGGTCATTTCAAATATCATGGGGGAAGATGATGAAGCTGATATTTAGATATATGAAGCCGTATCTGCTGATCGTCCTTGCGGTCATCGCACTGACGTTCGTGCAGGTACAGACGGAACTGACCTTGCCGGATTACATGTCGGGCATCGTCACCAACGGCATACAGTATGGCGGCATCACAGAATCTTCGCCGCAGGCTCTGACAAAAAAAGACATGGACGAGGTTTTGAATTTTGTTTCCGCCGGGGACAGACAGACGATCTTAAACATGTTCGAGCTCATCCCGGCCGGTTCTTCCGCCAAGGTCGATGATCAGACAGTGACTTTCAAAGAAGATGTCTATGTCAGGGTGAACGATGATGAAAAAGCGGATGCGCTGATGGAAAGACCGTTAGTCTATGCCTATATGGCAAAGCAGCAGGGCATCGATATTTCTTCTGCGGATGCGGAAAACAAGATCAGCGAAAGTCTGAAGGGACTGGAAGAAAACTACGGTTCGATGGCCCGCATCTATATCAGACAGCTGTATGAAGATGTTGGCCTTTCGGCAGAAACGATACAGAACAGTTACATCCTGACGACCGGATTAAAGATGCTTGGCATCGCTGCGATCGGCGTTTTCGTGCAGATCTTGGGAACATATCTTGCGACCAAGACTTCTTCAAAGATCGCTGCGACGATGCGCAAAGACGTCTTTGAAAAGGTGGAGTCTTTTTCTTCGAGCGAATTCTCGAAGTTTTCGACCTCTTCTTTGATCACGCGTACCGGCAATGACATCACCAAGATACAGCAGCTGATACAGATGATGATGCGGATGATGCTGATGTCACCGATCATGGGCATCACGGCCGTAATCAAGGTCATGCGCTATCCCAATATCTCGTGGCTTCTCATCGTGGCGATCGGCGTGATCGTCTGTGCGATGATCGTCTTAGCGGTCTTTGCCGTTCCGAAATTCGAAGTCATCCAGAAACTCACCGACCGTCTCAATTCGATCATGCGCGAATTTCTCGACGGCATGCTGGTGATACGTGCTTTCAATTCGGAAAAGATCGAAGAAGAAAAATTCGATGACATCAACTCAACGTTCCGCAAAGTGGATCGTTTCGTTTCCAATATCATGAACATCATGGGTCCGGTCATGACCTTCGTCATGAATGCTCTGACCGTCTCGATCACCTGGTTTGCCGCCAAGCAGATCGATATCGATGCGATGACGATCGGCGAGATGATGGCCTTTACGCAATATGCGATGCATGTGGTCATGTCGTTCATGTTCGTGACGGTGACTTTCTTCATGATCCCGCGTTCGATGGTCTCGGTCAAACGAATCGAAGAAGTCCTCAATACGGTCAATACGATCAATGATCCCAAAGACCCGATCGCTTTACCGGAAGAGAACGGCACACTGGCTTTCGACCACGTCACTTTCCGTTATCCGGGTGCCGAGGAATCGGTCCTGGAAGACATCAGTTTTGAGGCAAAACCGGGAGAGACCGTCGCCTTTATCGGATCGACGGGTTCGGGCAAATCGACGATCATCAAGCTCATCCCGCGTCTTTTCGATGTCACGGAAGGAAAGATCACCTATTGCGGACATGATATCCGCGACGTATCGCAAAAGCAGCTCCACGACAAGATCGGCCTGGCGACGCAAAAGGCGATATTATTTACCGGCGATATCCGTTCCAATATCGAATTCGGAAGAGATGTGTCAGAGGAAGAGATGAAGGAAGCGATCGCGATCTCGCAATCGGAATCCATCATCAAAGAAAAGGAAGAAGGACTCGATGCGCCGATCACCCAGGGCGGTACCAACGTCTCCGGCGGTCAGAAGCAGCGTCTTTCGATCGCCCGTGCACTGGCGAAGAGAAGGAACATCTATATCTTCGATGATTCGTTCTCCGCTTTGGATTATGCGACCGACAAGAGGCTTCGAGCCGCTTTGAACGAGCTGATCGAAAAGACCAAGGCGACCGTCTTCATCGTCGCCCAGAGGATCTCGACGATCAAGAATGCCGACAAGATCATCGTCCTCAATGAAGGAAAGATCGTCGGCGAAGGAAAGCATGAGGATCTGCTTAAGAATTGCGAAGTCTATAAACAGATCGCCTACTCGCAGCTTTCAAAGGAGGAACTTGCCTGATGCCGCCGATGAGAATAGCAGAAAAACCAAAAGATTTTAAGGGTACATTCAGACAGCTGGCAAGCTACATCAAGCCGTATTACGCAAGGATCATTTTATCGCTTGTATTGATGGTCACTTCCACCGTCATGTGCATCTATGGGCCGAGGCTCATCGGCAACGTGACGACCCTGATCGCACAGGGCATCCTGGATAAATATGCCGGAGGCAGCGGCATCGATTTTGAGACGATCGGCAAGCTGATCACGACGATCCTGGCGATCTATGGCATAAGCGCTCTGATCGATTACTTCGTCAACCTGCTGCACGTCAATATCGCGATCAACATCTCCTATAAATTAAGAGATGATATCTCAAAGAAGATCAACAGGCTTCCTTTGAAGTATTTCGATTCCAAGACCCATGGCGATGTCCTGTCGCGAGTCACCAACGATGTCGACAACATCTCCAACAACCTGACTTCCACCGTATCCCAGGTATTGAACTCGATGGTCAATATCGTCGGTGTCCTGTTCATGATGATCTCGATCTCATTCAAACTGACTCTGGTCGCCTTGATCGTCATCCCGGCTTCCGGTCTTGTGGCAGCCTTCATCGTGAAGAAGTCACAGAAGCACTTCAAGGCGCATTCGAAGTATCTCGGCGAGATCAACGGTCACGTCGAAGAGATGTACTCGGGGCATCTGTTAGTCAAGACCTACAACTACGAGGAAGAATCGCTGCGTCGTTTCGATGAACTCAATGATGAGTTATACAATGCGGCTTTCAAGTCACAGTTTTATTCCGGTGTCATGCATCCTCTGACCGGTTTCTTACAGAACGTGGGCTATGTGGCGGTCTGTCTGATCGGCGGCTTTGAAGTCATTCAGGGCAGGATGCTGATCGGTGAGATACAGTCGTTCACGACCTATGTCAGAAGACTGCAGCAGCCGATCTCTTCGATCGCCCAGCTGATGAACACGATACAGACGATGATCGCGGCAGCCGAAAGAGTCTTCACTTTGCTCAATGAGAAAGAAGAGGAAAAAGATGTCAAAGATCCGGTGAAGATCACCGATGAAAACGGCAACATCAATATCCAGGGAAATGTCACCTTCGAAAACGTCCGATTCGGCTACGATCCTGACAAGATCATCATCAACGACTTCTCGATGTATGTCGCACCGGGCAAGGACGTTGCGATCGTCGGCCCGACAGGTGCGGGCAAGACGACGCTGGTGAAACTGCTGATGCGTTTCTATGAGCTCAACGGCGGTGCCATCTATGTTGATTTCAAGAACATCCGTGATTATTCAAGGAAAGATCTGCGTTCGATCTTCGGAATGGTCTTGCAGGATGCGTGGCTGTTTGATGGGACGATCAAGGAAAACATCCGCTTCGGCAAGCCGGACGCCACCGATGAAGAGATCTATGAAGCCTGCAGGCTCGCCCATGTCGATCGTTTCATCAAGACACTGGAAAACGGCTATGACACTATGATCTCGGAAGATACTTCCGGCATCTCACAGGGCCAGAAGCAGCTGCTCACGATCGCCCGTGCTTTCTTAAAGGATCCGAAGATCCTCATCCTGGATGAAGCGACTTCCTCGGTCGATACCCGTACCGAACAGCTCATACAGGATTCGATGGAAGAACTGCGCAAGGGCAGGACGGCCTTTACGATCGCCCATCGTCTTTCAACGATACGAAATGCCGATATCATCATCGTCTTGGACAAGGGCGATGTCGTGGAAGTCGGCGATCATGTCTCACTGATGGAGAAGAAGGGCTTCTATTACAATCTGTATAATTCGCAATTCGAAAACTAGGAAGTCTCCCCCTTGGGGAGGCTTTTTTTGACAGAAAACAGGGGCACTTTGTAAGGTGATGAAACAGTATAAAGATGCAGGTGCCCATCGATTGAATTGTGTCAGATAATAATGATATAATCGCTATGACTTATAGCCATCTCTTTTTATTTATGAAACGCAAAACGATCGCAGATTACTACAAAAAATATATCTGGCTGTTCATCATCGGCATTGCAGCGGATATCATGGTCGACGTCTGTCAGACATTCGTGCCTGAATTTTTAGGTGAGGTCGTCGAGATCGTTTCGCATAACGCCAATGTACAGATCTCCGATATCAGCGGCATCCTGTGGAACATCATCTGGATCGCAACGGCTCTGATGGCCGGCAGGGCGATCCTTCGTTTCACCATCATGCGGGCGTCAGGCCTCATCGAGGCAGGTGTCCGTCATGAGATGTTTTTAAAGGCGGAGCGCCTTTCACAGCGTTACTATCATGAAAACAAGATCGGTACGATCATGTCGTGGTTCTCTTCTGACGTCGAAGCCGTTGAGGAATTCGTCGGCTGGGGCACGATCATGGCTGTCGATGCCATCTTCCTGTCCGTGATCGCCATCTATAAGATGCTGAGGCTCGATCCGATCCTTTCTCTGATCGCGATCCTGCCGATGCTGGCACTGGTCATCTGGGGCAACCGCGTCGAGAAGGTGATGTCCGACAAGTGGGAAGAAAGACAGAAACAGTTCGACAAGCTCTATGACTTCACCCAGGAGACCTTTACCGGGATCCGCGTCATCAAGGCGTTCGTCAAGGAAGCCCAGGAACTGGCAGCTTTCTCCAAGGTCGCCAAGGAAAACAGCGACAAGAACCTGGAATTCGTCAAGATGTCGATCACCTTTGATATCTGCATCGAAGTGATCATCGGTATCACGATGTCGGTGCTGATGGGCTGCGGTGCCTATTTCGTCTATCGCAGTGCGATCGGACTTCCGGTGTCGGTGTTCGGCCATGTCGTAAGCCTTTCGGCAGGCAAGCTGACGACGTTCATCGGTTATGTCGATACTCTGATCTGGCCGATGATCGCCATGGGTCAGATCTTACAGATGCATTCCCGTTTCAAGACATCCAGCGGACGTATCTACGCCTTCTTAGATCAGGAAGAGGAGATCCGCAATGCCGAGAATGCGGTCGTATTGAAAGACTGCAAGGGCAAGATCACCTTCAGGGATTTTTCCTTTGCTTATCCGGATGGCGATACCCATTCCTTAAGGAACGTCTCCTTTGAGATACAGCCGGGCGAGATGGTCGGTCTGGTCGGCAAGATCGGTTCGGGCAAGACGACCCTGGTCAATACACTCTTACATCTTTACAATATCGAAAAAGGAAAGATCTTCATCGATGACATCGATCTGATGGATATCGATATACAGAGCCTGCGCGATGCGATCGCATATGTTCCGCAGGACAATTTCCTTTTCTCGGACAACATCAAAAACAATATCTCTTTTGCCAACAACAAGGCCGATATGGCCGATGTGCGCGATGCCGCCAAGTTTGCGGATGTCGATGACAACATCCTGGGCTTTACGGAAGGCTATGAGACGGTGACGGGCGAACGAGGCGTCACTTTATCCGGCGGCCAGAAGCAGCGTATCTCGATCGCCAGGGCATACATGAAGAATGCGCCGATCATGATCATGGACGACTCGGTCTCGGCAGTCGATGTCAAGACGGAGGAGACGATCTTAAACAACATCAACGAAAAGCGGAAAGGCAAGACGACGATCATCATCGCATCGCGTGTGTCCACCGTTTCCCATATGGACAAGATCCTGGTACTCAACGAAGGAAATGTCGAAGCTTTTGATACGCCGGAGAATCTTCTGAAGATCTCGCCGACCTACCAGAAGATGGTCTTCTTACAGAAACTGGAGAGCGAACTCTAGATGAATGACGAACTTGAGAAACTAAAAGGTGACGTCAAGTTACCCTTAGGCGTGATCATCCGAAGAACGCTTAAGTATATCAGCAGTGAAAAGGGCGGCTTTATCCTCTCGCTGCTTTTGTTGGCCTTAAATGTCGCATTGGACTCGATCTCGCCATTGTTCACCAGCCGCATCACCGATGAGCTGGTGCAAGATAACATCAACATCAGACTCATACTCAATCTGGTCCTGCTGTCCTTTGCGCTGACCTGCATCAACCAGGCATTCTTATATCTCAACGCCAGGACTTTGCAGAACTGCGGCCAGAGGATCATCTACCGCCTGCGTAAAGAGATCTTCGAACATATCGAAAACATGTCGCTGAACCAGTTCAATGAGATGCCGGTCGGCTCACTTGTCACCCGTGTCACTTCCTATACGGCTTCGATGTCCGATCTGTTTACCGGTGTCTTGGTCAGGATACTTCGCGATATCACGACTCTGGTGGGCGTCTATGTGATCATGTTTTTCATCTCGCCATCCCTGGCAACGTCCTTGCTTGGTGTGGTCGCTCTGGTCTTTGGCATCTCCTATGTCTTCTCCAAGGTGGTGAGAGGCTTCTTCCGCAAGGAAAGGGCCTGCATCTCCGATATCAATACTTTCTTGAATGAAAATCTGGCCGGCATGAAACTGACCCAGGTCTTCAACCAGGAAAAGACCAAGGAAGAACAGTTCTTAGAGAAGAACGAAGCGCTTCGCAAGCAGCGTTTCAACGTCATCAAAGCCTTTGGCGTCTATCGTCCTTTGATCTCTTTCATCTACAACTGTTCGATCGCTTTATGTTTTGCCCAGGGTATCCGCTATGGTTTATCTGCCGGTGAGATCGTCGCTTTCTATCTGTATCTGTCCAAATTCTTCAATCCGATACAGAACCTGGCCGATCAGCTCAATGCCCTGCAGAAGGCTCTGACGGCTTCCGAGAGGATCTTCAACCTGCTCGATGTCAAACCGGACGTCCTGGACAAACCGGATGCCATAAAGATCGATAAATTCGAAGGAAGGATCGAATTCAAGAACGTATGGTTCGCCTATAAAGATGACAACTGGATCCTGAAGGACGTCTCCTTTGTGATCGAACCGAAGCAGACCTGTGCTTTCGTCGGTGCGACGGGTGCGGGCAAGACGACCATCCTTTCGCTGATCGTCAGAAACTACGAAGTACAGAAAGGTGAGATACTGATCGACGGCATCAACATCAACGACATCGAACTCAATTCCTTACGAAGAGCGATCGGTCAGATGCTGCAGGATGTCTTCTTATTCTCAGGCACGATCAAAGACAACATCACCTTACATGACACAAGGTTTACGGATGAAGAGATCGCCGAAGCCTGCCGCTATGTCAATGCCGACAGCTTCATCGAAAAGCTTCCGGACAGATATGAAGAAGAGATCATCGAAAAAGGCGAGAACCTCTCGCAGGGTCAAAGACAGTTGCTCTCCTTTGCCAGAACGGTGATCCACAAACCGCAGATCCTCATACTCGATGAGGCGACAGCCAATATCGATACGGAGACCGAAGTGCTCATACAGCAGTCTTTAGAAAAGATGAAGTCCATCGGTACGATGTTAGTCGTAGCGCATCGTCTTTCCACTATCCAGCATGCCGATCAGATCATCGTCCTGCAGAATGGACAGATCGTGGAAAAAGGCGATCATCAGCAGCTGTTGAAAAACCGCGGTTACTACTACAAACTTTATCAGCTTCAATTCGAAAACTGATCAGGATATTATCAGAAATGGTAATATCCTTTTAATTATGGTAACAAGCTGGGTGTATTTTCTTGAAACGGTAAAATACAAAGGGTTAAAATATAGAAGTAAGGAAGCGGTTACATTGCTTTCTGAAGAAGGAGAAAAAATGAAAAAGTTACTCGCATTATTAATGGCAGTCCTGATGTGCCTGTCTCTTGCGGCTTGCTCATCTAACGGCGGCGGAGAAACTCCGGCTGAAACACCGGCTGAAACACCTGCCGAGGAACCTGCAGCTGAAACTTCAGCAGAAACATTCGACGAACTGCTGGCTGCCGGTATCGCTAACGGAAACAAGCTGACGATCTACTCAACGCACTCCGTTACTGTTACTGCTCTGGAAGCATTCATGAAGAAGTATGCTCCGGAAATCGAATACGAAGGAACACAGGTCGGTGATACCGAACAGATCACACAGGTCGCTCAGGAAGTCAAGGAAGGCGTTTCCGGCGCTGATATCATCTTCATTCAGGATGGCGGACGTGTCTTAACTGACCTCGTTGAAGAAGGTTATGTCTACAACTGGTACAACCAGGAGATCAAGGACCTCGTCGGTGAGGATTGTGAACCTCTGCTTGTCTGGGACTACTGCAACAAAGTCGTCATGTACAACAACGGTTCTGACAACACTTACAACGAAGGCGATATCACGAACCTCTGGTATGCAACTGACCCTGCCAACAAGGGTGCATTCTGGATGAAGGATCCGACTACGGAAGGCGTCAACATGAACTTCTTAGTCAACCTGACTTCCGAAGAGAATGCAGCTAAGCTTGAAGCAGCTTATAAAGAATACTACGGACAGGATCTCGTCCTCGACGAAGACTGCCCGAATGCCGGCTACCAGTTCATCAAGATGCTGTATGCCAACGAAATGATGCTCGGTTCATCCGACTCCACGATCGCTAAGGATATCGCAGCTGCTGAAAAACCGCAGTCCGGTCTTCTGACTCTGAACAAGTATCTGAAGTCCCGCGGTGATCAGTTAGAAAACGGTTCTTACAGATTGCTGTATGCCAAGGACGAAGTTGCTCCGTTCGCCGGCTTCATTTATCCGATCTACGGTCTGCAGGTCGCAAATGCCGACAACCCTGAACTGGCTAAGGCATTCCTGATCTGGTTATATTCACCGGAAGGCTGGTATGGCGATGGTGAACTGACGATCGCTGACGGTTCTGTATACAAAGGTATGCAGGGCAGATACGGTGATTACTCCGGAAATACTTCCAACCCGGTCGCAGACGGTGATATGTCTGTTGTCGAATGGAAGAAGATCCTTGTCCAGGAAGATCCTGAACAGGCAGCTGAATACAGAGCTGATGTCGAAGACTTCATCCAGCTGATCAAATAATCATTTCTGAAACATAATCTGTTTGAAAGGGGCTTGGGCGTTGGCCCGGCTCCTTTTTTCTTAGAAAAGGAGGAAGAATATGAAAAAACGTTGGAACAGGATCAAGACCTTTTTCAGCAAACCTTACAATATCCTTCTGATAGCGTTTCTGATCGTCCTGTCTTTCCTGGTGGTCATCCCTTTGATCTCTATCGTCAGGGATACCTTCATCGTTCATTCCGCTGAAAAATCCAGGGTCCATCAGGCAGTCGGAACGTTTACGACATATCACTGGAAGCGCCTTTTCGGTGCCCAGTTCTCCAAGTCACTGCTTTGGGATCCTTTGAAACATTCGATCGTGACCTCTGCCTGGGCTTGTGTGGTTTCGATACTGATCGGCGGATCCTTCGCCTGGCTGGTCTCAAGAAGTGACATGCGCTGGAAGAAACTGCTCACCAAGCTGTTCATCTTCCCGTACATCATGCCAAGCTGGACCCTGGGTCTTGCCTGGAAGAACTTCTTCAAGAACATTGAAATCACCGGATCCAACGGTATCTTTCATTCCTTTACCGGGATAACGGTGCCGACCTGGTTTGCCTATGGCGAATTTCCGATCATCATCGTTACCGGTATGCATTATGCGCCATTCGCCTATATCCTGATCGGCGGTATCTTACATAACATGGATGCCAACCTGGAAGAGGCGGCCATCATCCTCAAGACCAGCCGATTAAGGATGTTCCTTCGCATCACGATCCCGATCGTCATGCCGGCGGTATTGTCGACCATCATCCTGGTCTTCTCCGGCGCAATGGCATCGTTTGCCACACCGCAGTTCCTGGGTCTGCCGGTACGATATTACGTATTGACGACGGAACTGTACGCCTCGATCAACGGCACCAATCCGGGTGTCGGTTACATCCTGGCGATGATCATGATCCTGATCTCGGTCATCATCATGTTCGTCAACCAGCGTCTGATCGGCAACCGTAAATCCTACGCGACGGTCACCGGCAAGTCGGCGAACATCTCCATATTCCATCTGGGCATCTGGAGGACGCCGGTATCGATCGTTGCCTTCATCGTCGTCATGTGCATGTCGGTCATCCCTCTGGTGACTTTCGCACTTGAATCCTTACTGTCATACACCGGTGTCTATGATTTCAACAACCTGACGCTGTCCTTCTGGATCGGTCAGGCACAGGGACACGACACCTGGCAATCGGAATCCGGTATCTTGCGCAATGCGGAAGTTTACCGCACGCTGTGGAACTCTTTAAGGCTGGCCTTCACCTGTGCCTTAGGCGCAGGAACATTGGGTTTCCTGGCCGGTTACAGTATCGTACGCAGAAGAGGCAGCTTCTTATCGCAGGTCGTTGAGAACCTGACCTTTATTCCATACCTGATCCCTTCGATGGCCTTCTCGGCGATCTACCTGTCGATGTTTGCGACAAAGCACGGTATCATCCCTTCCTTATACGGAAGCTTTGCGATACTGGCTCTGATCGGTACCATCAAGTATCTGCCGATGGCTTCAAGAAGCGGTGTCAACTCGATGCTGCAGCTCTCGCCTGAGATCGAGGAAGCCGGTATCATCATGGGCGTTCCTTGGCTCAAGCGCATGACGCGCATCATCATTCCGATCGAAAAGACGACGATCGTCTCCGGTTACTTATTGCCGTTTATTTCCGCGATGAGAGAACTGTCACTGTTCGTCATCCTGGTCACGGCAAACAACAGAGTATTGACGACACTGTTACTGTTCTATGATGAGAAAGGGTACACGCAGTTCTCCAATGCGGTCAACCTGCTGATCATCATCGTCGTACTGCTGATCAACTTTACCGTTGAAAAGCTGACCGGAGCTTCCATCGAAAAGGGTGTAGGAGGATAAAATCATGCCAACAATCAAATTAGTCAATATCACAAAGAAATTCGGCAAAGGATCTTTAGCCGTCGATAAACTCAACATGGAGATCAAAAACGGTGAATTCGTCTCACTGCTGGGCCCGTCAGGCTGCGGCAAGACGACGACTTTACGTATGATCGCAGGTCTGGAAACACCGACGGAAGGTGAGATCTATTTCGATGATGAATGCGTCTTCTCGGATGAGAAAGGCATCAACCTGTCTCCGGACAAGCGAAATGTCGGTTTCCTTTTCCAGAATTACGCTTTGTGGCCGCACATGACGGTCTATAAGAACATCTCCTTCGGTCTGGAGAATATGAAATGGCCGAAAGACAAGATCGATGCACGTGTCAAAGAGATCTGCAAGACCATGCGTATCGAAGAATACATGAACCGCTATCCGGCGGAGCTCTCCGGCGGTCAGCAGCAGCGTGTCGCCATCGCCAGGACCCTGGCACCGAATCCAAAGGTCTTACTGATGGATGAGCCGCTGTCCAACCTCGATGCGAAACTTCGTAACGACATGCGTGCCGAGCTCAAGAGACTGCACAAGACGACGGATTCCACCTTCGTCTATGTCACGCACGACCAGTCGGAAGCCATGACGCTGTCCACCAAGGTCGCTTTGATCAAGCTGGGCATCTTACAGCAGTATTGCCCGCCGCTTGAACTTTATGGCGATCCGGCAAACATCTTCTGTGCCGACTTCATGGGCAACCCGTCCATGAACTTCGTCAACGTCAAAGGTGTCAAAGACGGTGATTCTCTGCTTCTCAACAACGATCACTTCAATGTCCGCTTCACACCGAACGATCCGATCGAACTCAAAGACGGTGACTATGTCTTAGGCATTCGTCCGGAATTCGTCAAGATCACTGAAGAAGGCATCGAGTCAAGAGTCATCTCCTCTCTGCCATCCGGCATGGAGACCACACTTTCCTTGGGTGTCGGCGATGTCACGTTATCCGCGGTCGCTTTCGGTTCCGTCGACTTTGCGATGGATTCCGTCGAGCACTTCAATTTCGAAGGAAACAAGTACGTCCTCTTCGATAAGGAGAGCGAGAAGAATCTGTCTTTAGGCTCACTTGAGATCGTTGAATGATGGAGCCGGATTCTTTTGAAAACAAACTGAGCAGATGGGCAGGACGGTTGAGCAATATCGTCCTGCTTGGTTTTTTCTGCCTGCTTTGCTGCATCCCGGTGATCAGCATCGGTGCTTCCTTCACCGCCTTGTATGAAGCGATGGGCGAGTATCTGATCGAAGATAACGACAAGGTGCTGCGTCCGTTTTTCAGGACATTCAAAGAGCGTTTCCTTCTTTCCACGAAGGTCTTTGTCCTGCATCTGGTCTTCATCGCCATCTTCATCTGGGATCTGGTCTACTACCGCACCGGTTCTTCGACCTTGGACTATATCGGCCAGGCGGCATCGTTTTCTCTGCTGATGATGGTCGTATTTGAACTGACCTGCGTATGGATACTCATCTCGCAAGACATGGTATCAAAGACTTTTGAAGCCATATCGGAAGCTTTGAATATGGCCTTTGGCTGTCTGAAGGAATCTCTTTCATTGCTGGGACTGACGATCGCCTCCTGCGTTGTGGCTGTCGTGCTTTTAAGGCCCTTCATCCTGGTGCTTCCCGGCGTGATCACGTTCCTGCACTGGCAGATCATTCCCGAGATGCTGCAAAAATATCGTTTCAAAAAGAAGCAGATGAACTACAGAAAAGGAGATCAATGATATGAAGTACAAAAAGATCGAAAAACTCGATATCGAGATCTCATCGATCGCCTTAGGTACCTGGGGGATCGGCGCTGCCGGCTGGGGCGATGTCAAAGACGAAGAGTCTATCGATACGATCCGCTATATGGTGGACCGCGGTGTCAATCTCATCGATACGGCCCCGGTCTATGGGCTGGGCCATTCCGAGCAGATCGTCGGAAAAGCTCTGAAAGGGATCAGAGACAAAGTCTTCCTGGTCTCCAAATGCGGCATCACCAGAAAGAAAGCGACGGGTTTCGGCAAGGACGGTCCCGTGCGTGACTCTTCGCCTAAGATGATCTTACAGCAGGTAGAAGAATCTCTGACGAGGCTTGAGACCGACCGCCTCGATGTGCTGCTCATCCACTGGCCGGATGTCAACACGCCGTTTGAAGAAACGGCACAAGCCCTCAAACAGCTCAAGCAGGAAGGAAAGATCCGCTTTTCTGGTATCTGCAACTTCGAAAACGATCAGATCGACACCTTCTATGAGACCGGAGCGCTCGATTTTGCCCAATACCAGTTTTCACTGCTCGAGGACAAGTGGAGCCGGAACCTGAAGAAGTATGCCGATCTCGGTGTCGCGACGATGGCCTATGGGGCTTTGGGCGGCGGTATCCTGACGGGTGCGTATCGGACGATGCCGGAATTCGCATCGGATGACATGCGATTGAACTTCTATCCGTTCTTCAGACCGGAACGTTTTGAAAAGACGATGTCATTACTGAATGTCATGGATATGATCGCGGCAGATCATAATGTGAACGTCGGGGAAGTGGCGATCAACTATACGGCGGATCTGTCATATGTTTCGACATCCCTTGTCGGCTGCAGCAAGCCCCGCCATGCAAAGATGAATTGCGATGCTCTGGATTGGCAGATGAGCGATGAAGAAAAGCAGATCTTAGAAAAAGCAGCTGCTGAGATACGCAATTAAGAAGATCGGAAGATCTTCTTTTTTATTGAAAGAAATAAAAAAAGAAGCTTTCGCTTCTTATAAGAGTTCGATCGTTCTGATGCGCTGCGGTTCCAGCGGTTTGTCGCGGAAGTCCGTTCTGACATTTGCGATCTCATCGACCGTCTCGATGCCTTCGTATACCTTGCCGAATGCCGCATACTGGCCATCCAGGTGCGGGGCATCTTCATGCATGATGAAGAACTGGGAAGAGGCGGAGTTCGGATCCATCGTTCTGGCCATCGATAAGACGCCTCTGGTATGTTTGAGCTCATTGATGAAACCGTTGGAAAGGAATTCGCCCGGGATCGTATTTTCGCTGCCGCCCCTGCCGGTGCCGGTCGGATCGCCGCCCTGGTTCATGTAGCCTTTGATGACTCTGTGGAAGATGATGCCGTCAAAGAAATGGTCCTGTATAAGACTGACAAAGTTTTCGACCGTCTTTGGTGCAACATCCGGATAAAGTTCGGCTTTCATCGTCTTGCCGTTTTCCATCGTGATCTGAATCTTAATATTTTCCATAGTATAAACCTCGTATCATCATTCTAACATTTTGCGCTATAATATGTTCAAATAAATCTGATGCGGAGGTACACGATGAACAAATATGTTGAAGAAGTAATTGCTTACGTGGAAAACAAATATGCTCACCAACCGGAATTCGTCCAAACTGTTGAAGAAGTGTTCACCTCCATTGCTCCGGTCGTCGACAGACATCCGGAGTATGAAAAAGCGGACCTTTTAAGACGTATGGTCGAACCTGAAAGGATGTTCAGGTTCCGCGTCGTGTGGACGGATGATCAGGGAAACACCAGGACCAATGTGGGCTATCGCTGCCAGTTCAACGGAGCGATCGGTCCTTACAAAGGCGGTCTGCGTTTCCGTGACAACGTCAATGAGAGCCTCATCAAGTTTTTGGGCTTTGAACAGACCTTCAAGAACTCGCTGACCGGTCAGCCGATCGGCGGGGCAAAAGGCGGCAGTGATTTCGATCCGGCAGGCAAGTCCGATGGCGAGATCATGCGTTTCTGTCAGAGTTTCATGACGGCTTTATACCGTTATATCGGACCGGACATCGATGTTCCGGCCGGCGATATCGGTGTCGGTTCAAGAGAGATCGGCTACCTCTATGGCCAGTATCGAAGACTCAAGGGTACCTTTGAAAACGGCGTGATCACCGGCAAGGGATTGAGCTATGGCGGTTCTCTGATCCGTCCGGAAGCGACAGGCTATGGTGCGATCTACTACCTGCAGGAAGTCCTGAAACATGAAAATGACACCATCGGCGGCAAGAAGATCGCCGTATCGGGTTACGGCAACGTGTCCTGGGGCATCATGAAAAAGGCTGCCCAGTTAGGTGCCAAAGTCACCTATATGTCCGGTTCCGCCGGTTATATCCACGATGAGGAAGGCATCTCGACACCGGAAAAGCTGCAGTTCATCCTGGATCTTCGCGCATCCAACTCCAAGGATCTGAAGTCCTATGCCGACAGGTTCGGCTGTGAGTTCTATCCGAATCAGACTTTCTGGGGTGCGGACGATGTCGATATCTATATGCCTGCCGCAACGCAGAACGAAGTCGGCATGGAAGAAGCGAAAAAGATCGTCGCATCCGGTGCCAGATATTATCTGGAAGTCTCCAATATGCCGACGTCCAACAAAGCGATCGAATATATGAAAAGCAACGGCATCATCGTGGCACCTTCCAAAGCCGTCAATGCCGGCGGTGTCGGTGTCTCGGCACTTGAGATGTCACAGAACTCCGAAAGACTCTCCTGGACCGAAGAGGAAGTGGATGCTATGCTTAAGAGGATGATGAAAGGCATCTATGCCAAATCCGTCGAGGCAGCCAAACGTTACGGTCTGGGCTATGACCTGATCGCCGGAGGCAATATCGCCGGTTTTGAAAAAGTCGCGGAAGCGATGATGGAGCAGGGATTATTTTAATGGGATCACTCAGCGAATATATCGAGTACTATTACGCCAAAGAGAATTACAACTGTTCGGAAGCCATCATTCAGGCTGCCAATGCCTGTTATGATCTTCAGATCAGCAAGGAAGATATGAAGATGTTCGGCGGTTTCGGTTCGGGCATCTATGCCGGACTGGTCTGCGGAGCTCTGATCGCCGGTGCAGCCGTCTTATCCAGGATGGTGGTCAAGGAAAAGGCGAGAGAGGAACAGGATACCGTGCGTCCGGTGATCAACGGATTCGTCCGCAATTTCAGATCGATCCTCGAGGGCACGGCTTGTCCGGAACTGCGTCCGAAGTATTATACGAAGGAAACTTCCTGTTTGAAGACGGTCATGCTGGCGGGACAGGCCCTGGAGATGAGTATCAGAAAATTACAGGAAGAGAGTATGTGAAGACATACTCTTTTTGTATAATAGAAATCAGAAAGACAAGGAGATCATCCTATGAAACTCAATTATAAAAGAACTTTTCTCGTGGGTCTGGCATTTCTTTCGATCTGTGCCTTCTGGCAGATGTATGACAATGTCGTTCCTTTGATCCTGACCAATACGTTCCATCTCAATGAGACGTATTCCGGTGCCATCATGGCAGCCGACAATATCCTGGCGCTGTTCCTGCTGCCGTTCTTCGGTTCGCTTTCCGACAAGTCCGAGACCAAGATCGGCAAGCGCATGCCGTATATCCTTTTCGGTACCGGTATGGTGTGCATACTGATGAACATCCTGCCGTTTCTGGATAACGGCTATTACAGAGCGCCAAACAATTTCAAACTGGTGAGCTTCGTCATCGTATTGGGCTTGCTGCTGATCGCGATGGGAACTTATCGTTCGCCGGCTGTCGCTTTGATGCCGGATGTCACACCGAAACCTTTGCGTTCCAAGGCCAATGCCATCATCAACCTGATGGGTGCGGTCGGCGGCATCATCTATCTGGCGATCGCCGCACTCTTATATCCCAACTCCAAGACGGTCGGTGTGGCCCATGTCGACTACCAGATCTTATTCGTTGTGGTCTCTTCGATCATGTTCGTGGCGGTAGGACTTCTGTATCTGTTTGTCAAGGAACCTGAGCTGGTCTATGAAAACAAGATCCTGGAAGCCGAACATCCGGAATGGAACCTTTCCGAAGATGACGGTTCCGGTCATGAGAAACTGCCGGATGATGTCAAACGTTCCTTATACTTCTTATTAGCTTCGATCGCGCTGTGGTTCATCGGCTACAACGGCGTCACGACCTGGTTCACGACTTACGTTTCCGTCGTCATGGGACAGGGCTTAGGCGGTGCCTCCACCTGTCTGCTGGTAGCGACAGCCGGTGCCATCGTTTCCTACATTCCGATCGGCAATCTGGCATCGAAGATCGGACGCAAGCGCACGATCAAAGGCGGTATCGTCTTACTTTCACTGATGTTTGCCCTGGGCTTTGTGTTCACCAACATCTTCAAGTCGATCAATTTCATCATGTATGTCTCTTTCGCCCTGGTCGGTCTGGCCTGGGCGGCGATCAATGTCAACTCACTGCCGATGGTCGTCGAGATGTGCAAGGGTTCCGATATCGGCAAGTTTACCGGATACTACTATACGGCATCCATGGCTGCCCAGATCGTCACGCCGATCCTGGCCGGCACTCTGATGCGATTGATCTCGTATAAGATCTTATTCATCTATTCGGCATTCTTCGTCTTGCTGTCCTATGTGACGATGTCACAGGTAAGACACGGTGACCAGAAGGTCGAAGCCAAGAAGGGCCTGGAAGCATTCGAAAATATGGAAGATTAAGCATTGGCCGGGAAATACCCGGTCAATGCTTTTTTCTTGTAAGAGAAGAAATATGGCGCATGGTACAATGTAACTGAGGATTTTTGTATATGCACAACGAAATCAATGTATTCAGTGAGATCGCTCCTTTGAAAACGGTCCTTCTTCACCGGCCGGGAAAGGAACTTTTGAATCTGACACCGGACACCCTGCAGCAGCTTCTTTTCGACGATATCCCGTTTCTGAAGGTCGCAGCTGCCGAACATGATGTCTTTGCGCAGATCTTAAAAGACAACGGGACAGAGGTCCTGTATCTCGAGGATCTGATGAAGGATGTCCTGGAAGATGAAAAAGTCAGGAAACAGTTCATACGCCAGTTCATCGAAGAAGGCTGTGCGGACAGAAGATATCATGAAGCTCTGTTTTCGTATCTGGATTCTTTGGACAGCATGGAACTAGTCTTAACTTCGATGGAAGGCATCAAATACCGGCAGATCGATGCCGGCGTGAAGGAATCGCTGTCCGATCTGGCAGGTGACAACAACAACATGCTGATGGCGCCGATGCCAAACCTGTACTTTACAAGGGACCCGTTTGCGGTCGTGGGAAACGGCGTGAGCCTCAACCGGATGTATTTTGAGACCAGAAGAAGAGAGACCATCTATGGCGAATACATCTTCAGATATCATCCGCGCTTCAATAAAACGAAACTCTATTACGACCGCTATGCGCCTTACCACATCGAAGGCGGTGACATACTCAATCTCAATGAAGAGACGATCGCCATCGGCATCTCGCAAAGGACGGAGGCCAACGCTATCGAATTCCTGGCGAAGCACATCTTCCGTGACAGGGAAAGTCCTCTGAAGAAGATCCTGGCATTCTCCATACCGAAGGATCGTTCCTTCATGCATCTGGATACGGTGTTCACCCAGATCGACTATGACAAGTTCACTATCCATCCTCTGATCAACGACCATCTGAAAGTTTTCTCTTTGCAAAGAAGGGACGATGACAGTTTCAATATCGCCAGGATGGATGAAAGTCTCGACAAGATACTGGCCAGGGAAATGAAACTCGACAGGTGTGAGCTCATCCGCTGCGGAGGAGACGATCATATCGCTTCCCAGCGCGAACAGTGGAACGACGGTTCCAATACGCTCTGCATCGCACCGGGCAAGATCCTGGTCTATGAGCGCAACGAGATCACCAACAGACTGCTGGAATCATACGGCGTGCAGGTACTCACCATGCCAAGCTCCGAATTATCAAGGGGCAGAGGCGGACCAAGATGCATGTCGATGCCGTTAGTAAGGATATAAGGGGGTAATTATGGATCTGAAAGGCAGAAATTTTCTCAAATTACTGGATTATTCAACGGAAGAGATCGAATATCTTCTCGATCTGTCGGCGCGTTTCAAAAAGCTGAAAAAAGAAGGAAAGCCGCACCGCTACCTGGAAGGAAAAAACATCGTCCTGCTGTTTGAAAAGACATCGACCAGGACCAGATGTTCCTTTGAAACGGCAGGTCATGACCTGGGTATGGGCGTGACCTATCTTGATGCCCAGTCTTCCCAAATGGGCCACAAGGAATCGATCAAAGATACCGCAAGGGTCTTAGGCCGTATCTATGACGGCATCGAATACAGAGGTTATGGCCAGAACATCGTCGAAGAACTTGCCAGGTATGCCGGCGTTCCGGTCTTCAACGGTCTGACCGATGAGTTCCATCCGACGCAGATGCTGGCGGACGTTCTGACGATCAAAGAACATTTCGGTGACTATAAGGGCAGGAAGCTCGTATTCATGGGCGATGCCAGAAACAATGTGGCCAATTCTCTGATGGTGGTCAGTGCCAAGCTGGGGATGGATTTCGTCGCCTGTGCGCCGAAAGAGAATTTCCCGGAAGAAAGTCTTGTGGAAACATGCAAAAAGATCGCGGAAGAAAATCACTGCACCATCTCTTTGATCAGCGATGTGAAGCAGGCTGTCAAAGATGCCGATGTCATCTATACGGACATCTGGGTATCGATGGGTGAACCGAAAGAGTTATGGGCAAAGCGCATCGAACTTTTAAGTCCTTACCAGGTCAATAAGGAAGTCATGTCCTATGCCAAAAAGGAAGCCATCTTCTTACATTGCCTTCCTTCTTTCCATGATCTGAATACGAAGGTCGGTCAGCAGATCTATGAACAGTTCGGTCTCAAGGAGATGGAAGTGTCCGATGAAGTCTTTGAATCGGAACAGTCGAAAGTCTTCGATGAGGCGGAGAACCGCATGCATACGATCAAGGCGATCATCTATGCCGCTCTGACCGATAAGGACGAGACACTTTAAAGAATTTTTTGAAAAATGGCCACAAGAAAAGTATGCCTTGTAGCATACTTTTTTCTTTAATCGAGTGCTTTGTCGAGCGTCGATACGAAGTCCTGCACGTTGGTGATGATGGACTTGGCGGACAGCGATCCGCGGTCTGCCAGCTTGTTGGCGGTGAACTCGGAGATATCGACGCAATAGAAGTAGACCTGGCGCATCTTTCCATAGCGGTCGATGCGATAGGACGGGGTCATGTTGCCTACGGCAATGGAGTGTAACATCGTCGCCATGCAGATGACGGTCGTGGCTTCCCTGATCTGATCGCGCATGGCTTCCTGTGCCTCATAGACATCGCCATAGACGCACGGAAGCGGTCCGTCATCTCTTATGGAACCGCCCAGGACATATGGGATATGATTCTTTTCCAGGGAATAGATGATGCCGTTATCGATCTTTTCTTCTTCGATGAATTTCGCTACGCTGCCGTATCTTCTCACGACATTGAGCGTATCGAGGTGGTTGTAGTGACCGTTCGGCATGGATTGCTGGGTGTAGATGTCCTGACCTAAGGCCGTCCTTAAGTAGGAACCTTCCAGATCGTGGGTGGCCAGGGCATTGCCTGCCAGCATCGCATGGACGTAGCCTTTTTCGATCAGAGAAGCAAAGGCATCTTTGGAATCCTTGTCGAAGGCGACTGCCGGTCCTAAGACCCAGACGATCCTGCCGTGTTTTTTATCATGTTTCAATACTTCGTAGAGCTCGTCGTAGTCTTTGGAGAATGCCGTCTCTCTGCTGCGGTTGAGACGGAAGGCAAAGACGTCGTTTTCGTTTTCCGCTTCCCGGAAACCGTTGGCGTGGACATAGATCCCTTCTTCGCAGTTCTCGCTTCTTCCGCAGATGATCAGATCATCTTTCACGATATTGCGAAACTCGATGACTTTGACTTCACTGTCCCTGTACGCCGCGACGCAGTCCATACGGCTCTCTTTGGCAAGCAGCCATTTTCCGTCGATCTTGAAGTATTCCGGGAAGATCGACATGGCATGATAGCCTTCCGGTGCGACTCTGTCTTTTTCCGCTCTTACAAGTTTTACATCGGGAGCTTTGACGAATTTTTCTTCCGTAAAATCGGGTTCATGGTATTGACGTAATTGAAAATTCATAATGACCTCTTCTCTAAGACAAGGATATCATATCGATGTGATGAAACATTGAAAAAAAAGGATCTAGCGATCCTTGGAAAGCGTATCTTTGAATACGTAGTATTTCTGATAGAAGAACTCAGTGACCAGGTTCACCAGCATGTTCATGATCGTGACCAGATAATCGTTCATGTGAAGAGTTCCGGTCAGATAGTTTCCGACATAGGTGGACAAAGGCGTGAAGACCAGGTAATAGGCAAAGACCTTAGCCATCGCGACCGGTACATTGGATGCCGACTTGAACGTGAAGTTGCGGTTGAGCGTGAAGTTCCAAAGGACCGACAGGACAAGCGAGATCAGATAGCTCGGCCACCAGGGAAGGTGAACGGCGTCATGTAAAAGCGCAAAGCTGCCCAGCTGTATGATGCCGGCGGAAAGCGAGAACAGCGTGAACTTGATGGTCTGCAGAAGATCTTTATTCATGTTTCTTTCCTTTCAGATAGGCATCTGCCTTGCTCAGTACTTCTTTCATATTGTCGAAGGTCAGGATGTCCATCGCTTCCTTGTATGGGAGCAGCCGTATCTCATCGACTTCTTCGGGCTGCTTCACCGGTGTCTGATCCTCATAGAAGCCAAGGAAATAGACCGAAGTCTTCAAGATGCCGTTAGGCATGGTGTACTCAAGATCTTCCCTGAAAGAAGGATCGAGTGTGATGTCGATGCCGGCTTCTTCCTTTATCTCACGAACTGCCGCTTCAAAAAGGGTCTCCTCGTTTTCCAGGTGGCCTTTCGGGAAACCGAAGTTGCCATGGAAATCTTTGATGAGAAGATACAGGATGGTATCGTTTTGTTTGGTATAGGTGATCGCACCCGCCGAGATCTCAGACATACTTTGATTATAGTCTTTTTGAAGCGGAAAGCCAAAAGTAAAATCCATGTAAATCCAGAAGGGAGATTTATCATTTTCTTAAGATTGATTTAAAATAGGGATATGAAACTTCTGATGCTGATCAACGCCCGTTCCGGCGTGAAAAATTCCAAGGCAGACCTTCTGAAGGTCATCGACATCTTCTGTGCCAAAGGCTACGATGTCAGTGTCTATGTGACCCAGAAGAAAAACGATGCCTATGAATACCTGATGAAAAACAGAGTGAAGTATGACGTGGTCTGTGTTTTCGGAGGCGACGGGACGATGAATGAGGTCAGCAATGCCCTGATGCGCAAGGAACATAAACCGTTATTGGGTTATTTCCCGAGCGGTACGATGAATGATTTCGGTTCCAATTTCGATCTGGGCAATGATTTTGTAAGGATCGCGGAGAGGATCTGCGAAGGAAATATCCGGGAATTCGATGTCGGAAAGATGAATGACCGCTATTTCAATTATGTGGCAGCCTTCGGTGCGATGTGTGATGTCCCGTTCACCACAAAACGCGATGCCAAGGAAATGTGGGGCAATATCGCCTACATCATGGAAGGCATCTCCAAGCTGCCGGAAATAAAGATGCACAAGGTCCGCTACACCATCGGAAGCCGTACCTATAAAAAGGATGTGCTCTTCGGCCTGATCTATTCAGGAAACCGGGTAGCCGGGATGGAACTGGAAGATAAGAAGCGGTCCAGGATCGATGACGGGATGTTCAACGTGCTGATCGTCGACTATGTGCCGACGGTGTTCAATGCGCCGGATCTCTTATCGACGATCCTGCAGCAGGATAAGTTCATCCACCGCTATCGCTGCAAGGCCATCACGCTGGAATTTGAAGAAGACGTCGTCTGGACGCTGGATGGCGAAGAGGCAAAAGTCAAAGACAAAGCGGAGATCTTCATAACAAACAAAGCACTCAGGATACTTGCCTGAGTGCTTTTCTTAATGGTTCTGTTTTTTAAGCTTATTTGAGCAGACCGGTCAGAAGACCTAAGAGCTCTGTGCCGTTGGACTGCTGTGTCGTCGGTTTGTTTTCGCCAAGCAGGGAACCTAAGAGGTCGAGGCCTGTGTTGGAGGAAGTCTGCTGCTGGCTGCTGTTTCCGCCGAGCAGAGAACCTAACAGACCGGCTGCCGGATTGGAATTGACATTAGTGACATTGCCACCGCCGAGAAGACCTGCGATATCGGAAAGGTCGATACCGTCGGAAAGGTCGACTTTGTTGGTCTGCGGTTTTGCGGCAGTTGCGTTAGTTGCGGTGTTCAGGCTGTTGAGAAGAGCCGGAGCGATCGCATTGAGGACGCTGTTGACTTCTTTGGAGCTGAGGCCTGTCTCTTTTGCCAGGGAGCTGATGACGGAGTTCTGATTCTTGCCTAAGATGTGGGCAATGATCTTTGCGCCATCGGTCGAGTCAGCGTTGGAGATCTGCTGGGAAACAGTCTGCGTGCTGTTGTGCTGCGTCAGAGCACTTAACAGGGAAGTAGCGCCATCCTTCTTGGAAGCGTTCTTTGTCAGATAAGTGATCAGAAGAGGAAGAGCCATCATCATCAGTTTGGAAATGGAACCGGATGAGACACCTGTCTTCTTGGAAGCCGCATTGACGGAATCATTGGACGTCATTGCGCCGAGTAATAATTGTAAAAGATTCATTATTCATTCTCCTTGCTTTTATAAATTCATTTTACATCTTTTTGTTACGGGTTTTAATCAAATGTTTTTTACATTGATTACAAGTGCGCTTTCCGGAATGCCATTCATGCATCTTAGAGGCAATGACCGAGGCAAAAAGTGGTACTATTTTAGTATGTTCAGATTGTTAAAGAAATATACGAAAGACGGCTGGTGGGCAGCCCTGCTGGGGCCTGTTTTCACCGCCGCGGAAGTTGCGGTCGATGCTCTGATCCCGCTGGTGATGTCCGACATCATCGATAAAGGCATCTACGGCATGAACGGTGACATGGAATACATCTGGCAAAGAGGTGTCTACATGGTCATCCTGGCACTGCTCGGGGCACTGTTTGGCGCTCTGTCAGGCCTTTTCTCATCGATCGCTTCGACCAGATTCATCCGCAATATCCGTTTTGCGATGTTTTCCAAGATACAGGAATACAGCTTTGAAAACATCGAGAAGTATCCGGTACCGACGGTCGTCATGCGTCTGACAGCAGACATGCGCATGCTTCGCATGGCCTATGTCTCCATCGTCAGGATGCTGATAAGAGCACCGATCAACCTGGTCCTGTCAGCCTACTTCGTCTTCACGATGAACGCCTCTCTTGCCAGCATCTTTGCCGTAACGATCCCGATCTTAGGCGTCGGACTTTTCTTCATCTATACCAAGGCGCATCCGCGTTTCCGTCAGATGATGCTGAAGTTCGATGCATTGGACGCAAACCTGGAAGAAAACATCGAAGGCATCCGTGTCGTCAAGACCTTCGTCCGGGAAGGCTATGAGACGGAAAAATTCGACAGGTCTTCGGAAAGCGTCATGAAGGCCCAGCGTTTCGCCGAAAAGATCGTTATCCTCAACCGGCCGTTCTTTGAACTGGTCATGTATGCCTGCATGGTCATCATCGCCTGGGTGGGCGGTAAAGATGTCATCGCCGGCACGATGACGACCGGCAATTTCATGGCCTATATCTCTTATATCCGGGCGATCTTATTTGCCTTATTGATGATCTCCAATGTCTTCCTTCAGGTAGTCATGGCCCAGGCTTCGGTCGACCGTGCCAATGAGATCCTCGATGAAAGGCCGAAGGTCACCGATGAGGATGCCGATCCCGATCTGCAGGTGGAAGACGGCTCCATCGAATTCAGGGATGTCGCCTTCAAGTATTCCGATGATGCGGAAAAAGACGTATTGAGCGATATCGATCTTTCGATACGTTCCGGCGAAGTCATCGGCATCTTAGGCCCGACCGGCTCATCCAAGTCGACGCTGGTGCAGCTCATTCCGCGTTTGTATGACGCGAACAGAGGTGAAGTGTTGGTCGGCGGTCACAATGTCAAAGAATACAAGCTCGATCATCTGCGGGAAGCCGTAGCGATGGTCTTACAGAAGAACACGCTGTTCTCGGGAACGATCGAAGAAAATATGAAATGGGGCAATCCGGAGGCGACCCACGAAGAGATCGTGGAAGCCTGTAAGTATGCGCAAGCCGATGATTTCATTCAAGGCATGCCGAAAAAATATGAGACTGACCTCGGACAGGGCGGTGTCAATGTTTCCGGCGGACAGAAGCAGAGACTTTGCATCGCAAGGGCACTGCTCAAACATCCGAAGATCATCATCCTGGATGATTCGACCAGCGCGGTCGATACGGATACGGATCATCGCATCCAGCTGGCTTTGAAAGAAAAGCTCGGCGGCATGACGACGATCATCATCGCCCAGCGTGTCGCTTCCGTCAAGGAGGCGGACCGCATCATCATCATGAACGAAGGAAAGATCCAGGATATCGGCAACCATGATGAACTCATGGCGAGAAATGAAGTCTATCGCGATCTTTACAATACACAGATGGAAGGAGCACTGGAATAATGGCACAGCAGGGTTACAGACAGCTTCGTACATCGAAAGCAAACGATGTCATCGGTACCATCGGCAAGTGCTTCTCCTATATCGGCAAGCGCTACCGACTGGCATTCATCGCGGCGATCGTTTTCACGATCCTTTCATCGCTGACCGGTGTCATCTCATCCTATCTTTTCACACCGATCTTAAATAACTATGTCGTTCCGTATATCGGACAGGAAAATCCGGATCTCAGCGGTTTCCGGGGAATGCTGATGGTGATGATCAGCGTCTATGCGATCGGCCTGATCTCTTCCTACAGTTTCTCCAAGCTGATGTCGATCGTTTCGACCGGCGTCCTTGACGATATGCGCAAGGACCTCTTCCGTGTCATGGAGAAACTGCCGGTGCGTTTCTTTGATTCCAGGACGCATGGTGAAGTCATGAACTACTACACCAACGACATCGATACCATAAGACCGATGCTGGCGGACGGTTTCCCGACACTGATCACGACTTTGATCACCTTGGTCGGCTGTTACATCTTCATGTTTGCCCTCAATGTCCGCCTTGCTTTCATCATGGTGGCAGTGCTCATCGTGATGTTCACGGCGACATTCATCCTGGCAAAAGGTTCCAGAAAGACCTTTGCCGGATTGCAGAGGCAGATCTCCAACATCAACGGTTATACGCAGGAGATGTTCTCCGGTCAGAAGGTCATCAAGGTCTTCAACCATGAGAAGCAGGCGATCGCTGGATTCAAAGAATTCAACGAAAAGCTCTATGATTATTCGCTGCGTTCCAATGCCTATGCATCGATGCTGATGCCGATCAACGGAAATCTGGGCTACATCGCTTATGCGATCGTGGCGGTCGTGGGCGGACGCATGTGCATCGACGGACAGTTGCGTATCGGCGATCTGGCTTCCTTCTTACTGTTCGTAAGACAGTTTGCCGGACCGATCTCCAACCTCTCCCAGCAGTTCAACGGCATCATGATGTCGCTGGCCGGCGCAGAGAGAGTCTTCGATCTGATGGACAAGGAAGCGGAACTCGACTACGGCATCATCGAACTGGTCAACGTGGAAGAAGACAAGGAAGAGCTCGTCGAGACTTCCGAGAAGACTTCCCGCTGGGCATGGAAGATCCCGATCGATCCGCCGAAGTATGTGGAGCTTAAAGGCGATATCCGTCTGAACAATGTCACGTTCCGTTATACGGAAGGCAAGGATATCCTCAAGGATATCTCCTTATATGCCAATCCGGGTCAGAAGATCGCTTTCGTCGGTTCGACCGGTGCGGGCAAGACGACGATCACCAATCTGATCAACCGTTTCTATGATGTGGAAGACCAGGAAGGCATGATCACCTTCGACGGCATTCCGATCAAGGAGATAAAGAAAGACGACCTGAGACGTTCGGTCGGTGTCGTTCTGCAGGATACCAACCTGTTCTCCGGTACCATCATGGACAACATCCGTTACGGCAGGCTCGATGCCACCGATGAGGAATGCATCGAAGCAGCCAGGATCTCCAATGCGGATTCCTTCATCGAAAGACTGCCGCACGGCTATCAGACGATGCTGAGTGCTAACGGATCCAACTTATCGCAAGGCCAGAGACAGTTACTCAATATCGCAAGATGTGCCGTTGCCGATCCGCCGGTCATGGTACTGGATGAGGCGACGTCTTCCATCGATACCCATACCGAGAAGCTGATCGAAAAGGGCATGGATGAACTCATGAAGGGCCGTACGACTTTCGTCATCGCCCATCGTCTTTCCACGGTACGCAACGCCAATGCGATCATCGTACTGGAACACGGTCAGATCATCGAACGCGGCGATCATGAATCTCTGATCGCACAGAAAGGCCGTTACTATCAGCTTTATACCGGTAAGGCGCAATTGGATTAAAAGTTAGTTGAATCTGATTGAAAAAGATGTAAAATAGAATATGCACAAAAGAATATGACTTCAGGATGTAGCTCAGCTTGGTGGAGCGCTTGCTTCGGGTGTAAGAGGTCAAGGGTTCGAATCCCTTCATCCTGACCATATTCTTTTTTTGTTTTGTATAATAGAAATATATAGATAATGGAGATGAGAATATGTCTAAGACCGGTTTGGTCCTGGAAGGCGGCGGACTTCGCGGTGTGTTCACCGGCGGCGTCATCGACTGCTTCCTGGATAAAGATATAAAATTTGATTATGTGGTCGGTGTTTCGGCAGGTTCCTGCAACCTGTTTGCCTATGTGGGAAAGCAAAGAGGCTATGCCCGTGCCTGCATGATACAGAAAGACCGTAGCAATTCGTTCTGGGGCGTTCCGCAGATGATCGAGTCCCACAAGTTCGTCGATCTCGATAAGATCTTCTACGAGTATACGGAACAGTATGACTTCGATTTCGATGCCTTCATTTCCAATCCCCAGCACTGGGATATGGTGGTTTCCAATATCCTCACCGGGCAGGCGGAGTACATGCATACCAACGATATCGAACTTTCCCGCGTCATCGGCAAGGCTTCCTGTTCGATGCCGGGTCTCACGGAACCGGTAGAGATCGGTGACCAGCTGTATATGGACGGCGGGATCTGCGATTCGATCCCGGTACAGAAGGCGTTGGATGAAGGCTGCGACAAGCTCGTGGTCGTACTGACCCGCAAGAAGGGCAACTACTCCCACATCAATGATGCGGCACTGGCTCTTTTCCGCAGGATCTATGGAAAATATCCGAATTTCCTCAAGGCTCTGGAAAACCGCACGAAGCTCTATCACGATCAGGTGGATTATGCGGAAGAACTGGAACGGCAGGGCAAGGCCATCATCATCCGTCCTTCCATGAAGGAAGTCAGCAGGCTCGAATCCAACGAGGACGATCTGCTGATGTCGTATTACCACGGCTATACCAAGGCCAAAGAATACATCGATATCATACGGCAGTTATAAGAAATGAAAAAAGAAAGAAGCACATTCCCTATCTTCCTGTATGCAGCAGCTTTCATGCTGAGTCTTCTGCTGATCCTGGGGATACTCACTTCTTTCAAGACCGGAATATCGCTTTTTGATAAGGAGGTGCTTTCTGTCTTGTCCTCGATCTTTATGATTTCATTGTTCATATTGGGCATCCTGGCTCTGTCCGTTTTCATTGCTGCCATCTTTTCGGGAAAAAAGACGCCTTCTGCAGGCGGAAGCACTCTGATCAAAGACGGTTTTCTGCGCTATGAGACAAAAGACGAAAAGGGAAGAAAGAAAAAGGCAACGGTCGATATCACGAAGATCGACAGGTTCTTAAACGAATATTCCGAATTGTATATGATCAAAGGAACGAAGCTCTTCAAGGAAGATAAGAAGGCAAAAGGAAATGCCAATACTTTGAAGGTCGTCCTGGCTGATGACAGAAAGATGTCTATGAACGAACTGTCCAAGACCGATAAGCAGTTATACGATCAGATCTGCCGGTTCCTCGATCGCATTAAAAATAAGGACAGCATCGACTTATCTTTCCGGATGCGTAAGTATGCGGCGGAAGAAGACCTCGTCTTATCCGGAAGGGATACGGCAGAAAAGCTCAGGCTTCTTGCCAGAAAGATCAAAGATAAGGAAGTCAAAGAAAAGACGAGCGATACCGCGCAAAGGATCATCGATAATGAAAACAATATCTATGATCATTCCGACAGGCTCAGAAAGCTCTACGATCACTACCTGCCGATGTTACTTCAGATCGTGTCGGACTACATCACGATGGAGGGACATGATAAAAAGCTGGTGGATCTTTCTTCTTCCAAGAGGCGTCTGCTGGATACGCTGAAACTGATCGATTCCGTCTTCATCTCCTTTGAAAAGGACGAAGAGCCGGAGGGTCTCGACCTGCTGGATGCCGACGTCGTGAAAGTAAACGCTTTACTTGAGAAAAACGAAAAATAAGTGATGAAAAAGTGACGATTTATGTCGCTTTTTTATTTGAGAAAGCTATAATGGATTTTAGTTTCAAAAAAGGAGAGCTATTTATGATCGGAAAACAGACCAAGATCATCTGTACCCTCGGACCTGCTTCGGACAGCTATGAGACGATACTGAAGATGGCCCAGGAGGGCATGAATATCGTCCGACTGAACTTTTCCCACGGCAGCCATGAGGAGCATCTTGCCAGGATCAATACAGTCAGAAAAGTAGAAAAGGAAAACGGCATCAACTTAGGCATCATGCTGGATACCAAGGGGCCGGAGATCCGTTTAGGTACATTCAAGAATGATGTCGAAACTTACCAGAAGGGTGAGATCGTTACGATACAAAGGGAAGATATCGAAGGCACACACGAGCGTTTCACGATCCAGTGCAAGGAGATCTTCGATGATGTCGTCCCGGGAAATTACATCTTAGTCAATGATGGCAAGCAGAAACTGACCGTATTGGAAAACGATGGCAAAGAGATCAAGGCGAGAGTCGAGGTCAACGGCCAGCTGGCTTCCAAGAAGGGCTGCAATGTGCCGGGCGTCAAATTATCGATGCCGTTCGTCTCTATGAAGGATGACGAAGACATCCGTTTCGGCTGTCAGAACGATGTCGATTTCATCGCCGCATCCTTTGTCAGAAGAGCGGAAGATGTCATGAAGATCCGTAAGATCATTACGGAGATGGGCAAACCGAAGATCCAGATCATCGCCAAGATCGAGAACCAGGAAGGTTTCGATAACCTTGATGAGATCCTGGAGGCAGCTGACGGCGTCATGGTCGCAAGAGGTGACCTGGGCGTCGAGGTCGAAACGGCTTTCGTTCCGATCTATCAGAAAAAGATCATCGAGCTTGCCAACAAGAAGGGCAAGGCCGTCATCACGGCGACCCATATGCTGGATTCGATGACTTCCAATCCGCGCTGTACCAGAGCTGAAGCATCCGATGTTTCCAACGCAGTGCTCGACGGCAGCGATGCGGTCATGTTATCAGCGGAGACGGCAGCCGGTGAATATCCGGTCGAGGCGGTCTCGACGATGGCCAAGATCGCGGCAGCGACGGAAAAGATCATTCCTTACAGAGAGAACCTCGAACACGCCAAGGCTTCCAACAACAAGACCATTCAGGATGCCATCGGTATCGCGATCTCGGATGCGACTTTGACCCTGGATATCGCAGCGATCGTCGTCTTCACTCAGGGAGGAACGACTGCCAGACGTATCTCGAAGTATCGTCCGCCGGTACCAATCTTTGCGGTCACCTTCACCAAGTCCACCCAGGGCAAGCTGGAAGTCTACTGGGGCGTCAAACCGATCTTCTCTTATGTACAGAACAACATGACCAACGACGATGAACTCGCTTCTTCCGTCGTCAAATCCTACGGCATCAAGCCGGGTTCCCAGATCATCCTTTCCGCCGGTTATCCGACAGGCGAGGGTTCTGCCAACTTCATGAAGATCATCACCGTCAAATAGTTTTCAAAAGCCATACTTCAATATGGCTTTTTTTGTACGGGTGATAGAATAAGGGTAAGGAGAGTTTTACAAACATATGAAAATTGGTGTTTATTATGTCGTTTCTGCTACGGCGGCAGCCGAGATCGCCAATGACGGCAATTTCCCTTGGCTGAAGAAACTGAGCGAAGAAACAGGTTTTGAATTTGAAGTGACCGATGTCGATCACATCAATGATTATGATATGGTCGTCGATTTCATCGGCGGCGGCGGTACGGAAGGCATCTTCAAGAGAGATATGGACAAGCTTCCGCAGCCTTACTTCCTTCTGACGACCGGGGCAAACAACTCCTTAGCAGCTTCCATGGAGATCCTGTCCTATCTGCGTCAGAACGATCTTCCGGGTGAGATCATCCACGGCAGCGATGACTTCGTCGTATCCAGGATCAAGCAGCTTGCTCAGGTCTTCAAGGCCAAGAAGAGACTTGACGGTTTCAAGGTCGCCAGAGTCGGCGAACCTTCCGACTGGCTGATCTCCTCGAATGTCGATGCAAAGCAGTCCAAGGAATACAACAACATCGAGATCATCGATGTCACGATGGAAGAATTCTTTGAAGAGATCGCAAAGAAACAGTACGTTGAAAATGAATATACCAAGCTCATCAAGTCCAAAGGGTATGACGAACATGAGATCGAAGAAGCTTTATGCATCTACGGTGCATTGCGCAGGATCGTCGACAAATACGAGCTCAACGGCGTCACGGTAAGATGTTTCGATCTGCTCGATACCGTTCATTCCACGGGCTGTGCCGCTTTGGCCATCCTGAATGCGGAAGGTATCTATGCGTCCTGCGAGGGCGATGTTCCGGCACTTCTTTCGATGGCTGTCATCGGTGAGCTTTCCGAGAAGCCGGTCTTCATGGCCAACCCTTCAAGGATCGATACCGACAACAACGAGATCATCTTTGCGCACTGCACGCTTCCGATCAACATGCCTTCCAGCTTCGAGATCATGACACACTTTGAGTCACAGCTCGGTGTCGCATTCCGCGGTAAGCTGAAAGAAGGTCCGGTCACCGTCTTCAAGTGTGACGGTCTGCTGAACGAATTCTTCGTATCCAAGGCAGAACTTCTGGAGAACCTGAGCTTATTCAACCTCTGCCGTACGCAGATCCGACTCAAGATGGACAGACCGGTCTCGTATTTCCTGACCGAATCGATCGGCAACCACCATCTGATCGTCGAAGGCGATTACGCAAAGCTGGTCGAAGAATTCTTCAAGTGGCTTTAATAAGCTGACGGGAGAAGCGATATGTCGAATGAAGAACTGATCGCACTGGCTTTTGAAGCCAGAGAAAAAGCATATGCCCCGTATTCTAACTGGAAAGTCGGAGCGGCCCTGTTATGTAAGGATGGCACGGTCTATAAAGGATGCAATATCGAAAACAGCGGTTTCACTTCGACGGTCTGCGCGGAGCGGACAGCCTTCTTCAAGGCGATCTCCGAAGGCGTGAGAGATTTTTCGAAGATCGCGATCGTCGGCGGCGATGCGCAGAAAGGTTCGCAGGGCTATTGCACGCCATGCGGTGTCTGCCGGCAGGTGATGTCCGAGTTCTGCAAGCCGGATGAATTTGAGATCATCTGTGCCAAGTCGGAGAGCGAATATCACGTCTTTACGCTTCGGCAGATGCTTCCGGAATGCAACTTCATCCAGGAAACGGATGACGGTTACGGTTTCAAAGCCAATTAGGCAACAATAAAAGATCGTGTGTTTCTGATTTCAGGAGCACACGATCTTTTCTTTTATGCTTCTTTTAAGTGATCCAGCAGCAGCTGATGGACTTTGGCTGAGTCCATACGATAGATGACTTCGACGTTGGAATCGTTATTGAACATGCCTCTACGATCCACCACCATCTGGCCATCCGCCATGCCGCCGGAGATGTCGATGTTGACGATATCTCTTCTTTTTTCTATGATGACGCTCTCATCGATCAAAGGAGCTACGGCCGCATAATCGTAGATGCAGCAGTCATCAAGTCCCCCATGAAACAGCAGGTCGCAGCGTCTGATGTAGCCATCCAGTTCTTCGGCGATGAAGGAAGAAATCGGTGTATTCAGATCGGCGATCCTTTGAATATCTTCTCTTGTATAGGTCGCCCCATCCTCACAGGCTTCGATCGGACAGACCATACAGTGCGCACCGCTGGATAAGACGATCTGGGCAGCTTCCGGATCATCGTAGAAGTTGGCTTCCGCCAATGGCGTGCGGTTTCCGATATAGAGGCCGCCGCCCATGATGTAGATGGTCCCGATGTTTTTGACGATCGAAGGATCAAGGCGCAAGGCCATCGCGATATTGGTCAAAGGTCCGACCGCACAGATGTCGATCTTTTCTTTACTTTCCTTTAGCGTTTCGATCAGATAGGAACAGGCGTGTTTGGCTTCCGGTTTTCTTTCAGGAAGCGGGAGCGGGAATTCTTTTTCATGGATCAGCACTTCTTTGCCATCCACCACCATGCGTATGCGCTCCATCAGGGTGTTGTAGTCTCTTCCTCTTAGAAGATCGCGGACCATCGGACTTTCGCAGCCTTTATAGACCGGGATGTCCTTACCGCAAAGATGGCTGACTTTGAGTGCGTTATTGACGACATCATCGGCTGGGATATTGCCCTTGACGCAGGTGATGGCGATCACATCGAGATCCTTTTTCGTCAATAAAGCGATCAGCGCCACCGCATCATCACAGCCGATATCACAGTCAAATATGATCTTATTATGTTTCATTCTTCTTACCTCGCTTTCAGTATAGCAGATTATTGACTATGGCATTTTAGCCGTGATAAATTGAAATTGTAAAGTTGCTTCTGTAGAAGTATAAGAGTGAATGTGAATTCATATCAACGAAGTTAGTTGGCCGGCTTTCAAAAGCTGGCTTATTTTGTCTATAGGTGCATAAGGAGCTTATATGAAAGACAATTTCAAAGTCAGTCTTTGCTGTCCGATCCCCAGGAGGGGTTTCGGAACAGGCGAAAGACATTGCGAAGATGTGATCTTTCAGATGGAAGACTATCTTTCATCATGCAAAGGAGACATCATCGTCTTTCCGGAAGGCTATATCCCCTCTGCAAGGACAAGCGAAGTGATAAAACTTGCCGAGAAATATGACAGATGGATCATTACGGGAAGTGAAGATGATCCTCCGCACAAGAGCCTTCAGACGCTTGTCGTCTCGCCAAAGGAAGGGCTGATATATTCTCACCGCAAGACCGCACTGACGAAAGGCGACCGCGACAATGGGGCGATCCTGGGGGATACGATAAAAGCGATCGATTCCGATTTCGGCAAGATCGGCATCGTCTTGTGCTATGAGATCCATTTTCCGGAAGTCGCCAGGATCGAATGCATTCAAGGAGCACGCATCCTTTTCAATACGATCGGTACCGGCATGTGGCATGAACAGCAGTTCGATGAGTGGACGTCGATCGCCAAAGCCAGAGCGATCGAAAACCGCTGTTTTGTCGTGGGCTGTACGCACTTCTGTGATCCGATCCCGATGGCTTTTGCCTACGATCCCCATGGAAGGACACTGCTGTTAAAAAGAAATGAAGAAGGCCTGTTCGATGTAAACATCGACATGGCCCTGATCGATGAGAGAGACTATTTTAAGGACAGAAATCCGAAAGCATACACCAAGATCAGTGAGGAGGGATCATTATGAGCGATTTTCTGATCAGAAATGCCGATGTGGCAGACTTTGACGATCTGAGCACAGTCAGAAAGGACATCTACATCAAAGACGGAAGGTTTGAAAAGATCGCCGATGCGATCGATCCGGCTTCGTGTCCCGCTGCGACGGTCATCGATGCGGGCGGCAAACTGGCGATGCCGGGCTTTACCGACTGTCATTCCCATGTCTACCAGACCTTCATCAAGGGACCGCTGGATGATCTGGTGATCACCGAATGGCTGGTGCGGCTTTTCACATTTGAAGAGTATATGACCGATGAGGATTACTATTATGCGACACTTCTGTCGTGCTTAAGTGCGATGCGTTTCGGTACGACGACGATCAATGAGATGGGCGGGTATGAGCACATGGATGCCACTTTGAAGGCCTTCGAAGATGCCGGCATACGAGTGACGTTTGGCATATCGACGACAGACATTCCGGAAAACGAAGTGACGCCGATCATTTCCGTTGAGGAAGCGATCGCAAGAAGCGAGGAAGTCTATCGCAAATGTCATGGCCGCAATCACGGACTGATGAAAGCTTCGGTGGCTCCGGCAGGTCTTCCGGCGGTGTCGGGCGAAATGGCGAAAGCCTTAAAAGCCTGGGCGAATGAAAGAGGACTGATCTATCATACCCATCTTGGCGAAGGAAAGATGGAAACGGAACGGGTGGCCAGGGAGTATGGACTGGGCGGCGAGGCGGAAGCCTTGGAACAGCTGGGCATCCTGGATGACAAGACTCTGCTGGCACATTCGATCTGGCTTTCCGACAAGGAGATCGACATCATCGCAAAAAGCGGTGCCATTCCTGTCCATTGTCCGAATACCAACATGAAGATCTCGGATGGCATCCCGAAGATCGCACAGATGTTAAAGAAAGGCATCCCGGTGGCGATGGGCTGCGATGGCGAGGCGTCAAGCGGTACGAAGGACATGGTCAGGGAAGGTAAGGCCGGTTCCTATCTGCAGAAGGCGATAACCCTCGATCCGACCGTCATGGATGCCGGTACGACCTTTAAGATGATGACGATCAACGGCGCAAAGGCCCTTGGCTATGATGACCTGGGCATGATCAAGGAAGGCTGTCAGGCGGATCTGATCTTAGTCAATATGGAAGATGATCTTTCCTTGACCGACAGGGATCACAGGATCGGCAATCTCTTGTATGCCGGTACGGGACATGCCGTCGATACGGTCTTTGTCGCGGGCGATCTCAAACTGAAGGATAAGAAGCTGGTCGGTTTCGATGAAGATCTCATAATACGCAAATGCAACGACCTGATCCACGACCTCAATGTCAGGACAGGCTATGTGAAGGAGTGAATATGAACGTAAGGGAAAGAAAATATCTGGATTCCAAGGGAAGGCTCTACTTCACCGGATTAAAGGAAGGCGATATCGCAGAGACCGTGCTGATGCCCGGCGATCTGGCAAGATCGAAGGTCATCGCCGACTGTTTCAAGCAAGCGCATTTCGTAAACGGACAAAGGACCTATTACACCTATACCGGCGTGACGCCAAAGGATGTTCCGATCTCGGTCATCTCTTCCGGCATGGGACCGCTGGCGGTCTCGACCGTTGCCGAGGAGTGTTCGCAGATCGGCATGAAGAATCTGATCCGTGTCGGTACCGGTGCAGCCTTACTGACGGACTATCGGCCGGGACGCATCATCATCGCCACGGGCTGCGTCAGAGGTGACGGCAATTCCTATGAATATGTGCCGGCCGAATATCCGGCCATCGCCGATCCTTATGTGACGATGGCTTTGATCAAGGCGGCAAAGGAATTCGGCGAAGATCCGATCGTCGGCTTATACCGGGCACACGATTCCTATTACCGTGAGACTTCTACGGCGATGATCGATACCTACGAGCGGATGAAGCCGTGGGTCGATGCCGGTGTCAAGATGGTGGAAAACGAATCGGCGACCTTATTTACCGTAGGTCCGCAGCTGGGACTTCGCTGCGGTTCGATCTGCGTATCGCACACTTCGATGGTCGAAGATACGATCTACTATACCGGTCCGAAGTCTGAAGAAGCCTATCCGGAAGCGTTCGAAGATGATTTCATGGACAAGCGGATCAAAGTCTGTTCCCTGATCGCCATACGGGCGGCGGAGATCATCGATGAAATGGAAAAGAAAGGAGTCATACGATGATGAAAGAAAAGATCAGAAACGGTTTTGATTCGATCCCGCAGCTGGAAAAAGACGGCACCGTCCATCATCTGGGCATAGACCATTCGCAGATCGGCGAAGGGGTCATCCTGACTTCCAATCTGGAAAGAGTGGAACGCATCAAGGATCGTTTTGAAAACGCGAAACGGGAAGCCTTCCACAGAGAATACATCACATATACGGGAACCTATCGGGACGTAAGGATGTCGGCTATGTCGATCGGCAACGGCTGCATGCCGACGGAGATCGCCGTGGAGGAGCTTCGTCATATCGGCTGCAACCGCATGATCAAAGTGGGATCCTGCTATGCGATCGATCCCGACATCAGGGCGGGAGACATATTCGTACCGCAGGGGGCATGCCGCTGTGAGGGGGCGACGCTGGAATATGTGAACATACAGTATCCGGCAGTTTCCGACCTGGACAGCTTCTTTGCCTTGTTGCAGAGCGCAAAAGAAAAAGGCATTGAAGTCAAGACCGGCATCATCCGCACCCATGACGGACTTTTCCTGGAGTCTCCGTTTGCCCATGAGGGGGTAAAGGAAAGGATCGCTCCATGGCAGAAAGTCGGCGTGGCTTGCGTCGATAACGAGTGTGCGACGATGTTCACGGTCGCATCGATCTTACAGATGAAGGCGGGCTGCATCTATGTGGTGACCGACAATCTTGAAACGGGCGAAGCGATGGATTATGAGAAAGATTATGAAAATAAGATCGATCAGATCATCGATATCGCTGCCGAAGCGATGAGAAAACTCATCAAAGGTGAGGAATATGAAATATAAATCCGCAAAGCTCGTCAATGAGCAAGGCAAGATGTGGCACATCGGTCTGGATGAAAATGACTGCGGAAAACACTTCATCCTGCCGGCCGATCCGGCAAGATGCGAAATGGTGGCAAAACATTTCGATGATGCGCAATTAAAAGCTGTCGCAAGAGGAAATCCCACCTACACCGGGGCCTATCATGACATTCCGGTCTCGGTCATGTGTACCGGCATGGGTGCCATGGCGGTATCGGTCGCCGTCGAGGAACTCAAGCACCTGGGCGTCAGGACGATGATACGCATGGGGACCTGCGGTTCTTTACAGGCAAATCTGCCGGAGAACTGTTTTGTGATCGCGACCGGTGCGATACGCGGGGAAGGGGCTTCGAAAGAATACATCCCTTTGGAATATCCGGCCGTTGCCGATGTCGATGTGGTATGCGCACTTCGCAAGGCGTGTGAAGAATATGGCGTAACGCCGTATCTTGGCATCATACGAAGCCACGATTCCTTCTATATCGAATCCCCGGGTGCCCATGAAGGCTATATGGAAAGGATACAGCCGTGGAGCGATGCGGGAGCACTGGCGGTGGAGAACGAATCTTCGGCTCTGTTTACGGTCGCATCCTTATTAGGCGGCATACGGGCAGGTACGATCCTTCTTTGCGGCGGGTATCTGGGAAACAGCTATGGCAGCATGTCGACTTCCAACAAAGAGGGCTATGCTGAGAAAGTCGACCTCATGAGCAAGATCACTTTGCGTGCGATCGAGATCATCGACGGGCTGGACGATCTGAAAGATATCCGGGAAGAATAGATGAAACATCTGGATCTGAAAGCGTTCCTCATCCGTTTTGCGATCAGCTTTCTTTCTTCGGCGATCTCAAGTTTTGGCATCGGCTGCTACTACAACTGCGGTTTTGGTACCGATCCGATCTCGATCTTCGTCGACGGTCTGCATGGTCACTACGGACTCAGCTATGGGACGATCTCCACGATCTGCAACATCATCCAGACGATCCTGATCTTCGTTTTCATTCGAAAGTATCTTGGCCCCGGTACGCTGTTAGGCGTACTGACGGGTGGGCCTTTGATCGATCTGTTTGAGATCATGATGCGCAATATGTTCCCGGCGGATACGACCGTTCTGCCTGTAAGGATCATCATCCTGCTCGTCGGACTCATCACGACAGGCATCGGATACGGCATGGGCATTGCGGCGGAAATGGGAGTCGGCTGTTTCCAGTTTCTGCCGCTGTTTCTAAGCGAGAAGACTCCGCTTGAGCTCAAATATACGCAAGTCATCACGGACGCTTTGTTTTTCCTTGTCGGTTATCTGCTGGGCGGGGTGATCGGCATCGGTTCGATCGTTTCAGTCCTGTTTACAGGCTATTTCCTGGACATCGGATTGAAGCTGACCTATGGGATGACAAAGGATGTCGGACCGTGGTATAAATGAACGTTCTGTGCATGATTCCGGATACCTGTCCCTGAATCATGCCATACTAAATACGCATTCATAGAAAAATACGGTAAGAACTCCCCGTGATCTGACTGCTTTGTTTCCGGTATGAGCCGACGCAAGCATATCCGGCCGGTTTATATGGAAGAAACAGCGGAAAGCTTATGGGGAGTCTGTCTTGTATCCGCTTGTATGTCTGTGTCATTTCACAGGTACTCATGAAGGTACCTGTTTTTTATTTTTACGGTTTTCAGGCAGTCCATAAGACGAAAAGCCACTTGTAACCGTCAAAGAAGAGATGGTAATATTGAGATAGAGATGTATATATGAAAAGCAAAATGTATCCGATATGATAGAGGCCGTTTTTTATGTATGCAGATCCATTTTTTCAAGAAAGAAGGAGAAAAAAATGAAGAAATTTCTTACGTTAGCTCTCGCTTTGCTTCTTACGTTATGCTTATTCGGCTGCGCTAAGAAGGAAGGCGGCGAAGAGGCTGCCCCTGCAGCAAGCGATGAACACTATGATGTCGTATTCCTTGCTGACTTAGGTTCCATCTACGATGGCGGCTTCAACGAGCACTCATTCTATGGTATCAAGGACTATTGTGAAGAAAACGGCTTGAAGTACACGTACTTACAGCCTGCAGGTTCCGATGATGCTTCCAGAACAACGATCTTCGAACAGGCAGTCAATCAGATGTCTGCTGATGTCCTTGTTGCAGTCGGCTTCCTGTGGGATGCTGCACTGTGCCAGGAGATCCCGAACTATCCGGATGTCAAAGTCATCTTCGTCGATGCTGATGACCTCTACAACATCGACTACAACTACGACGGTGTCGATGATTCCCTGCCTCATCAGGACAACTTGGCGATGATCACATTCGCTGAGCAGGACTGCGGCTACATGGCCGGCTACGCTGTCGTCAAAGACGGTTACAGAAACCTCGCCTTCATGGGCGGTATGGCTGTTCCGGCTGTCGTCAGATTCGGTTATGGCTTTATCGAAGGTGCTGAAGATGCTGCTGAAGAACTCGGTCTGGCTGAAGGCTCCATCGATATGAAATACTTCTATACCGGTACATTCGATGCTTCTCCGGATATCGTTACCAGAGCTTCCGAATGGTACACCAACGGTACAGAGATCATCTTCTCCTGCGGCGGTACGATCGTCAACTCCGTTATCCAGGCTGCTAAGGACGGCGAAAACAGAAAGATCGTCGGTGTCGATACCGATGAATACTTCACAAGAGCTGCTGACGGCGCTGAAAACGAACCGTTATTCGTCACTTCCGCTATGAAGGATCTGGAAGTCACGATCTACAGAGCTGTCAAGGCTGCTTACGCCGGCGGTTCCGAATGGTCCAACTACACGAGCCAGGGCCTGATCCGTTTAGGCGCTAAGGAAGACGGTGCTATCCTTGCTCCGTACAGAGCTGAAAACTGGAACACCTTCACTGAAGAAGATTACAACGCTGTCAAACAGCAGGTCATCGCTGTTCATGACACATTACCGACGGAAGTCGATGGTGTCAACGGCGCTCCGGTCGACGGTTACAAGTACGTCAACGTAACTTACTTCGAACAGTAATATCATTTATCACTGAATTGTCTAGGGAGGTGCGTTGTCACCTCCCTTGCGTTTATTTGACGAAAGGATAAGCATTATGGAAACTGCGGAAAACATTATTGAATTCCGTCACATAACCAAAAGGTTCCCGGGCATCATCGCCTGCAACGACATCAGCCTGAACATCCGCAAAGGAGAGATCCATGCCCTGCTTGGAGAAAACGGCGCGGGTAAGTCCACTCTGATGAGCGTTCTTTTTGGTATGTATACGCCTGAGGAGGGCTCTATCGCGATCAGGGGGAAAGAAGTCAAGATCACCAATCCGCGTGTCGCAACCGAGCTGGGTATCGGCATGGTCCACCAGCACTTCAAACTCGTACAGAACTATTCCGTTCTTCAGAACATCGTCTTAGGTTCTGAAACTTTAAAGGGTCCGTTCCTCGATATGGACAGCTGCCGCAAGAAGGTCGTCGAACTTTCTCAGAAATACGGTCTGGCCGTCGATCCGGATGCCCTTATCGAAAACATTACAGTCGGTCAGCAGCAGCGCTGTGAGATCCTCAAGATGCTTTACAGAGATGCCGAGATACTGATCTTCGATGAACCGACTGCCGTATTAACTCCGCAAGAGATCGATGAACTCATGGAGATCATGAAAGGCCTGGCGAAAGAAGGCCACACGATCCTGTTCATCTCACATAAACTCGAAGAGATCAAGCGGGTCTCTGACAGGGTCACCGTCTTAAGAAGAGGCAAGCTGATCGAAACGCTCAACGCCGCCGAAACGACGACGACCCAGATGGGCGAACTGATGGTCGGCAGAGAAGTCTCCTTCCATGTCGACAAGAAGCCTGCCGAACCGAAAGAAGAAGTATTGAAAGTCGAGCATCTCACGATGATCAACGATGAGACCAAGAAAAAGGTCGTCAATGACGTCTCCTTCTCGGTAAGGAAGGGCGAGATCCTGGCGATCGCCGGAATCGACGGAAACGGACAGAGTGAACTGATCTACGGACTGACCGGCATCATGCCGATCAACGAAGGAAAGATCATGATCAACGGGGAAGACTACACGAAGAAGTCGATCCGTGAAAGGAACCTCGTGATGTCCCATATTCCGGAAGACCGTCACAAATACGGTCTGATCTTAGACTATCCGCTGTCCTACAACCTGGCTTTGAAGAATTACTTCAAACCGGAATTCGTTTCCAAGACCGGTTTCCTGAATTTCCATAAATTCGATACCTATGCCGATGAACTGATCGACCGCTTCGATATCCGTTCGGGACAGGGCAGGATCACCATGGCCAGATCGATGTCCGGCGGCAACCAGCAGAAAGCGATCGTCGCCAGAGAGATCGACCAGAATGCCGATGTCCTGGTGGCCGTACAGCCGACCAGAGGTCTGGATGTCGGTGCGATCGAATTCATACACAAACAGCTGGTCGAACAAAGAGACAAAGGCAAGGCGGTCTTACTGATGTCGTTTGAACTTGATGAGGTCATGGACGTCGCAGACCGTGTGATCGTCATGTTTGAAGGCGAGATCATGGGCAACCTCGATCCGAAGAAAGTATCGGTCGAGGAGATGGGCTTGTACATGGCCGGTGTCAAGAGAGAGGAGAAAAACGCATGACTGTAAAAGCTAAAAGAAGATTCGATATCACGCGTCATACGTCTCTTCTGTCTTCTCTGATCGCCGTGGTCGGCGGTCTGATCATCGCGTTCATCGTACTGATGCTGACGAATCCTTCCAAGGGTCTTTCGGCATTCACCACACTGATCACCGGCGGTTTCCAGCTGGGCGGTCTGAAAAACTTAGGTACATTATTCTACTTTGCGACACCGATCCTTTGTACCGGTGTTGCGATGTGTGTCGCTTTCCAGGCCGGTATCTTCAATATCGGCGGTCCCGGCCAGTATTCGGTCGGTGCGCTGGCAGCGATCCTGACATCTTTATATTTCTCCAAGGACCTTCCGTCGCCTCTGACCTGGATCGTTCCTTTGATCGTCGCAACATTAGCCGGTGCTGTATGGGCGTTCATCCCGGGCGTCTTGAAGGCGTACTTCAATGTCAACGTCGTCATCGGTACCATCATGTTCAACTACATCGAGATGTACTACATGATGCACTGGATCAACGACTACTGCTACGATGCGATGAAAGGCCAGACCAGGGCCATCCCGGCACAGTGCAAGCTGCCGCAGGCCTTCATGCCTGCGATCACCGCAAACAAGACGGCGGACATCGGCATCATCATCGCGATCCTGGTCGCGATCTGTGCCTGGGTCTTGCTGGAAAAGACGAAGCTTGGCTATGAACTCAAAGCCTGCGGCAAGAACGCCGAAGCTTCCCGTTATGCCGGTATCAAGTCCAAGAGGAACATCATGATCTCGATCTTGCTGTCAGGTGCGCTTTGCGGACTTGGCGGCGGCCTGACACACCTGTCCGCTTCCGGTACGTATATCACGATGAAGGAACAGCTGGCTGCCGAAGGCTTCAACGGTATCGCGGTCTGCTGTCTTGCCAACAACTCGCCATTAGGTGCGATCTTAGGCGCATTGTTCCTGGCATTCTTAACGGTCGGCGGCAACTACATGCAGATCTTCGGTTTCCAAAGAGAGATCGTCTCTGTCATCACTTCCGTCATCATCTACTTCGCGGCATTCTCCCTGTTCTTGAAACAGATGCTGGAAAAGATGCTGATCAAGCAGACCACCGAGATAAACAAAGTCACAGGAGAGGAGCTCAAATAGTATGGAAATGATCTATTTTATTGCACGCTATTTCATGTATTTCTTCATTCCGCTCCTGGTCGTTTCCATCAGCGGCATGTTCTCCGAACGAAGCGGTGTCATCCATATGGGTCTGGATTCCGTCATGGTCTGGTCCTGTATGTGGGGCGTGCTTTGTCTGCAATGGCTGGATGGTGTCGTCGCCGGGCAGCTGCGTCTTTTGATCGCATTACTGTTTGCCGGTGTCATGGGCGTATTGCTGACGCTCTTGCTGGCGGTGGCGGCGATCAATCTGAACGCCGACCAGACGATCGTCGGTATGGCTTTGAATACCTTTGCTCCGGCATTCTGCATCTTCTTTGCCAGAGTCTTACAGAACGGTTCGGAACACCTGTCCATCCGTAACGATTTCCTGATCGAACGTATCCCTGTGCTTGCCGATATACCGGTCTTAGGTCCGATGTTTTTTACCAGGACCTATATCACCAACTTCATCGGCATCGCCATCTTCATCATTTCGGCGATCGTACTGAATAAGACGAGATTCGGACTTCGCATGTGTGCGTGCGGTGAAAATCCGCAGGCTGCCGAATCCTTAGGCGTCAACGTACAGAAGTACAGATATGCCGCTTTGATCATTGCCGGTTTCATCGGCGGTATGGGCGGTCTGATGTATATCTTACCGGTCGCGACCCATTATTCGCAGACCGTCGGCGGTTACGGTTATCTGGCCATGTCCGTTCTTATCTTCGGTCAGTGGCGTTCCATTCCGCTTCTTGGAGCGGCGGCTTTCTTCGCCTTCTGCAAGACGATCGCCAATGCCTATTCCGGTATCCCGCTTCTTGCCAACCTGGGACTTCCGGCCGCTTTCTATAAGAGCCTTCCGTTCATCGTCACGCTGATCGCTCTGGCCATCACTTCCAAACATGACCACGCGCCGAAGGCATCCGGTCAGCCTTACGATAAGTCGATGCGCTGATCTTTCAATAAAAGATATCCCGAAAAGCCGGAGCGTACCGGCTTTTCTTTGTATTGCTGTGTGATCGAGGTATGAATCATGAAAAAGAAAAGATTTTCCTTCTGGAAACTGCTGCTCTGGATATTGATACTGATGCTTCTGGCTCTTGCCGGCGGAGGCTATTATCTCTACCGTAAGGTCAATGATATCGGAAAATATCAGGATAAGTTTGCTTACGATTATGAGACGAAGATGAAAGAAGATGAAGGTCATGAGTTCAAGGACTGCATCTTCTATGATCGACAGGCAATGGTCTTTGAATATGAGGTCCCGGCCTACTATCTTTACACGATCATTAATGAAGATTCGATGGGTGATATCCTTTCTCTGCCGGAAGAACTGAAGATCGATAAGGTAGGCATCGAACCGCGTTTCGATGAAAAGGAAGTCGATATCTATCTTTCCTTGAAATTCCGTGATCTGATCAATACCTGTCTGAAGATAGAGACGAAACTGCAGCTTTCGGAAGATGAAAAGGAAGCGCAGCTTGCCTATAAAGACTTCTTTGTGATCGATGACAAGGTCACCGAAGAGGTCAGAAAGCAGATCGCGCTTACGCCGGGCACAGTCCTGTTTACTCATAAGTTTCCTGTCCATGTACCGTATTACCGGATGCCGGATTATCGGCCGGCGTATGTCTTTGACCTTGATTTCGATGGGAAAAAGATCCTGGCAAAATACGATATCGCTTCGGCGATGAAAGAATATCTTGCGGAAACGGAGTATCACGAGGATCCTTTCGATGTCTGCATGGAAAAGATCGATCTGGAAGTGCGGATGAACGGCATAGCTCACAGCGCTTACTGAATGTATAATAGGGATTGTAAATGAGGAGTATTATACTATGAAAACACTGGTCGCTTACTTTTCTCATATCGGAGAAAACCTGCAGGATAACGAGATCGTTGAACTGAAAAAAGGAAATACGGAAGTTGTCGCTGAAAAGATCGCCGCTCTGACCGGCGCGGATCTTTACAAGATCGAAGAAGATGAACCGTATCCTTTCAAATACGATGACTGCTTAAGAAGAGCGAGAAGAGAAGACGAAAACAACGAACACCCGGCAATGAAAGGCGGTGTGCGTCTCAACATGGACGAATACGATCAGGTCTACATCGGATTCCCGATCTGGTATCGCACCTATCCGAGAGTCGTTGCCACTTTCTTGGAGTCCTATGATTTTTCCGACAAGATCGTCTATCCGTTCTGCACCAATGACGAAGGCACTTTCGGCATCTCTTTGCTTGAGATGCAGGGCGTTCTGAAAGGTGCTGAGATCACGGACGGCCTGGCGATCCGTGGTGTCAATGTCAATGATTCTGACGGACGTATCCGTTCTTTCGTAGGCCTGTTATGAGAAGAAAAGACGCTGTCTTATTGAACGATCCCGATCCGTTTCATTCGATCGTTCCTTACGTCATGCCAAAGCGCACGGAGGCGGAAGTTTCTTCCGAAGTGACCTTTGACATCACAGAGCTGTTAAGTTTCATCAAAAAGCACAACGAGGAACAAGGGACAAACTACAAACTTTTCCATTGCATCTGCATGGCGATCGCCAAGACGATCTACCACCGTCCGAAGATGAACATCTTTATTGCAGGCAGAAAGTTCTGGCAGAGGAACGACATCACTCTGTCTTTCGTCGCCAAACAGAAATTTGCCGATGAGGCACAGGAGACCCTGATGACTTTGAAAGTTGATGGAGACATGGACCTCGATCGGGTCTCAAAGATCATCCTGGGCGATGTGAAGAAGGCGAGAAGTTCCGGTACCAATTCCCTGGACAAGACGATGGAACTGGTCGGCAAACTGCCAAGATTCGTTCTGGAGATCTTCTTCTGGATCTTATCGCGGATGGAGTACCATGGCATCTATCCGGAAGATCTGGCCAAAGGCGATCCCAACTATACGACCTGCCTTCTGTCCAACTTAGGTTCGATCGGCGCCGACAACTGCTACCATCATCTGTCCAACTTCGGGACCAATTCGATGATGGGCACGATCGGTACGATGTACAAGGAAGAGGGAAGAGACAAGGTGAAAATGACCATCACGCTCGATGAAAGGATCGCTGACGGCTTCTATTTCGCCAAGTCACTGAAATTGTTGAAATACATCCTGGAACATCCGGAAATGCTGACATCCAAAGTTTCCGATCCTGTTCCGGAAGATATCGCAAAATAGCCGCTGACTGCAACTTTTGCCGGTAATGTAGACTTCCGTGTGGACGGTATGCCAGAAAACTAAAAACAAATAAGTAAGATCCTGTAGGCATTACTGCCTTACAGGATCTTCTTTTCTTTATGGACTATTGCCTTGTGTTTCCTTCATCCGGCTCTTGATCGGAATGTTAATGATAGGTATCAGTTTGATCAGATCGAGATAATCATATGAAAGATAACGCGGTTTATACTGACTTATTTGATCAGCCATCGGTATATAGAGGATCCGGTTTTGGTCTTATATTCATGTGTTTCTTTTATGCGGACAGCTCATGAAGATCCTTCTTTATTACCGGGTATGTACTTATTGGAATACGTATATATTTCACCCATACGGAAGTTAAAATATCCTTTTGTTATGTAAAGACGATTTGATGTCCAACAGGGATGATTTCCGCTATAATGAAAGAGGTTACATTTAAGGAGATTTTGTATCACATGACAAAAATCGAAAGAGAAAAGCGTGAGCTGGAACGTCTGGAGAAGGCCGAAGCTTTTCACAATCACAAGCACTATTTTGCGATACTGATCGTCGTATTGAGTATCGTCTACATCGTCGATGAACTGGCTTCTTCCGTCAGAGGCGTCGTTGAAGTTCAGACCATCCGCGATCTGTTCAATGTCGTCTATCCTTCTTCGGATTACGATAAGGCTACGGCTACGCTGGGCTTCGTCACGATGGCCGGCTATCTGTCCTATCTGATCTCGCCGTTCTACAAGTCACTGGCAGACCGCTGGGGCAGAAAACCATTCCTGATCATCAACACTTTAGGTATGGGTGTGGGCATGCTGCTGTGCATCATTTCCAGATCCGTCGCTGTCTATATCATCGGTACGGTCGTTCTGACTTTCTTCACGCCGAACGATGTGCAGGTCATCTATATCATGGAATGTGCTCCGACGGAGCATCGCGCAAAGCTTTGTTCGATCACCAAGGGTCTGGCACTGATCTCCGTATCTTCACTGGGTCTTTTCGTCAAACTCTTCGTCAACGATGCCGTACCGAGTACCTGGCGCAATGTCTTCATCATTCCGATCATCCTGGCTTTCCTGATCGGCATTGCCGCGATCTATTTCGTATCTGAGACTCCTGTCTTTACGCAAAGAAGGCTCAAATATCTGAGAAGCAGCGAAGAAGAAAGGATCGAAGCGATCAAGGAAGAGCGTGCCAACGAAGAAAAAGAAAAAGAGAAGGCTGTTTCCGTATGGGATGCTTTCAAATATATCCTCGGTCACAAACAGACAAGAGCCATCGCTTTAGTCGCCTTGCTGATGATGTTCTCGACCGGTTATACCGGCAAGTATCAGCCGATGCTGGAAGCCGGAAAATACAACGGCGTCATGACGACCGATGCGATCAATATCATCCTGATGTTCTATCCTCTGATCAACGGCGTATTCACGATCCTGGGCGGTTTCATCACCGATGCTTTGGGACGTAAGAAGTCCGCTCTGATCCTCGGCTTATGGGCTGCGGTAGGTCTTGGCATCTTCGCCTATGGCTGTATCCGTCCTTTGAATCCTTGGATCATGGGTCTTGCCTACGGTATCTCGATCGCCGGCTTATGGTCGATCTCCGATATGATCTTCTTTGTCATCACTTCCGAGTCCACACCGACCCAGATGCGTGCTTCCGTCGTCGGATCCATGCAGCTGATCGGCATGTTCGGTGTCGGTTTCAATATGGTCTACAACAACGTCGTTACGATGATCGCCGGTTCCACCAACCTGCCGATGGTCTTAACGATCGCATACCTGCCTTTGATGGCGATCGCACTTGTCATCATGATGCTGCGCGTCAAAGAGACCAAGGGCGTCGATCTGGAGAATGTCCAGGTAGATTAAGATGTTCTGGGTATTACTGGTACTTATCATCCTGCTGCTTCTTGCTTTGGCGGCAGGATTCTTCATTTTCAATTCGGTCTTTCTTTACAACGACCAGAATAAGGGCGATACGACCTCAGCCCTGGATCCCGATTCCATCGATTCCCCTACCGATCTGATGCGTCCGACGGCCTCAAGGTATTACGCCTATCGGGCACCGATGATCGAGAAGTTCGACAAGCTTCCGTTAAAGGAACTTTCGATCACTTCCTTCGATGATCTGAAGCTTTACGGCTATCTGATCGAAGGCGATCCCAAAGAAGTCGTCATCTGTGTCCACGGTTATAAATCTTCCATGCAGGAAGATTTTGCGGACAGAGTCAATATCTATCTCAAAAGAGGATCGACCATCCTTCTTTTGAACGACCGTGCCCATGGCAAATCGGAAGGCAAGTATCTCGGCTTCTCTGAACACGACAAGAGAGATGTGGCAAAGTGGGTTGATCTGATCAATGAGATGTACGATGAACCGAGGATCTACTTACATGGCGTATCCATGGGCGGTGCGACGGTCATCCATTGTGCCGATTCGAAATTAAAGAACGTCAAAGGCATCATCGATGACTGCGGATTCGATTCCATCATCAACATCTCCAAATATCTGATCAAAGATGTCTATCATATGCCATATTTCCCGTTCGGCTATCTGGCCTGGTTCTGGTCGATGATCATCACCGGTGTCAGTTTCAATACTTCGATAGGTGAGGAGTGTGTCGCTCATACCGACATCCCGATCCTTTTCATCCATGGCAAGGAGGATCACTTCGTTCCTTGTTTCATGTCGGAAAAGATGTATGAAGCCTGTGCTTCGCCAAAAGAACTGCATCTGATCGAAGGATGCGGCCATGCGGCAGCGTATATGATGGCGAAGGAAGAATATGAAGAAGCAGTCTATCGTCTGCTGGACGGAGGTTTGAAGTGAGATATCTGGGAGTCGATTACTACCCCGAACAGTGGGGGATGGAACATGTCGATGAAGATCTCAAGGACATCGTTGAACTTGGCGCCAATCTGATCCGCATCGCCGATTTCGCCTGGGACAGATTCGAACCGAAAGACGGAGAATACGATTTCTCCTTCTTTGATGAAGTCATCGAAAAGGCAAAGGCGCACGGACTTAAGGTCATGATGTGCGTGCCGACCGCCACGATGCCTGCCTGGCTCCATGAGTCACACCCTGAGGTCATGAATGTCGATGAAAAAGGATATGGACAGCCATACGGTGCCAGAAGAGGTTACTGCTATGGCAATGAATACTATATTTCAAAGGCAGTCGCTCTGGCGGAAAAGCTGGCGGACCACTACAAGGATGAAGAAGCCATCGTTGCCTGGCAGGTCGATAACGAGCTTGGACATGAAGGGTCCGATGTCTGTTACTGTGACAGCTGTCAGAAGAGATTTGTTTCCTATCTGGAAGAAAAATATAAGAACATCGATGAGCTCAATGAGCGCTGGGGCACCTGTTTCTGGAGTCAGACCTATTCGGATTTCAAACAGATCCCGCTTCCTAAACCTGCCTTCACTCCGCACAATCCGTCTCTTCGTCTGGAATACTATCGCTTCCGCAACAAGACTGCCGTCGATTATATCAAAGCGCTTTGCGATGCGGTAAGAAGATACGACAAAAAACATCCGGTCACTCATGACTTTGAAGGCGGCATCATCAACAAAGCCTTCTCGCCATTTGATGTGGCCAAGACCTTGGATTTTGTCTCCTACAACAACTATCCGGTCTGGGGCGGCCAGAAAACGCCGTTAAGCGAAGAGGAGCTTGCCTTCAGCGTGGATTTTGCCAGAGGCTTCAAAGGTGAGAAGTTCTGGGTCACCGAATCCATCATGGGCCAGCAGGGACACAACGATATCGGCTATGCACCGAAACCTGAAGAGGCAAAGAAGTGGGCTTTGAGCTCTCTTGATCAGGGCGTCGAAAGTCTGATCTTCTTCCGTTACCGCGGTTATATCAAGGGTGCGGAACAGTTCTGTTTCGGTATCGTGGATGCCGATAACGTGAAACGCAGAAAGTATTATGAAACGAGATCTTTCTTTGAAGAGGCGAAGAAAAAACCGGTCGTCGAACCAAAGGGCGACGTCTGTATCGTATATGATTATGATTCCAAGTCATCCATGGCCATACAGAGGCAGTCCGATGTCTTCTCTTATGAAAAAGAATGCGTGAAGTTCTATTCACAGTTCTATCATAGGAAGATCGTCTGCGACATCGTCGATTCTTCCAAAGATCTTTCGGGCTATAAAGTGGCCGTATTGCCGTACATGATCATCATGTCTGATGCGTTCAAGAAAAAACTGAAAGACTATGTCGCAAATGGCGGTATCGCCATATTGACAGCCCGCAGTGCCTGGAAAGATACGGACAACAATCTTATCTTCGGCAAGCGTCTGCCGGTCGATCTCGAGGATCTTTGCGGCTGTATGATCGAGGAACATGAATCATTGCTGGAGGGACAGAAGACTGTCTGCCGCTATGGTGAAAGCATCGGCTTTGGCAGCGTGTTTGAAGAATCGCTCAAGCTGACAACAGCGAAGGAACTGATCTCTTACAAAGACAACGCCTATGGCGATTATGCGGCAGCCTGCGTTCAGGAATATGGAAAAGGCAGATGTTACTATCTGGGTTCATCTTTCGATGAAACGATCCTGAATCTGCTGTTTGATGATGTACTAAAGGGGCTCTTCTGAAGGGCTTCTTTTATTTCTTAGTTTTCATATAATAAAGGCAGGAGAAACAATATGTTCAAAAATATCGAAGAAGCAAAACAATACATCAAAGACAACGAAGTGGCATTCATCGACCTGAAGCTCGTCGATCTCAGAGGCCGTTTCCGCCATCTTTCCATTCCGGCGGAACGCCTGAATGAAGGGCTTATGAAAGACGGCATCGGTTTCGATGCGTCCAACTACGGCTATGCCAGAGTGGAGAAGTCCGATATGGTCTTCTATCCCGACCTTTCCTCAGCATATCTCGAGCCTTTTGCCAAGGCAAAGACCATCTCGATGATGGCCAATGTCTACTGCATCGGAAAGACCAATTACCGTTTCGAACAGTATCCGCGAAACGTCATCAAGGCAGCTGTCGATCTGATGAAGAAAGAAGGCGTGGCCGATGAGATGATCATCGGACCGGAATACGAATTCTCTGTATTCGATGCCATGGAATATAAGATCGCTCCGAACGAGGTATCAGAGCGTCTGACCAGTTATGAATCCGAATGGTCTTCCGCTATGCAGGGGAGTGACGGCTATCACACACTTCCCAAAGGCGGCTATCACTATGACTTACCAAGTGACATCAACTTCGATCTGCGCAATGCGATCTGCGAAAAGATGAAGGACTGCGGCATCAAGGTCAAGTATCATCACCATGAAGTCGGCGGCAGCGGCCAGATGGAGATCGAAGTGGAACTTGCGGAAGTCTGCAAGCTTGCCGATCAGACGATGTTAAGCAAATATCTGATACGAAATACGGCAAAGCAGTTCGGCAAGACGGCGACCTTCTTACCTAAACCGATCGCCGGAGAAGCGGGGAACGGCATGCATGTGCACATGATCTTAAAGAAAGACGGGGAGAATGTCTTCTATGAGAAAGGCAATTATGCCGACTTGTCGAAAACGGCGATGTATTTCATCGGCGGTCTTCTCAAACACGTGCGTTCCTTGTGTGCTCTGACCGACCCGTCCACCAACTCCTATCGCAGACTGGTCCCGGGATTTGAAGCACCGGTCACGATCGGCTATGCCTCAGCCAACCGCAGTGCGGTCATCCGCATCCCGTCCTACGCCAAAAGCAAGGATGTCGTGCGTTTTGAACTGCGCAATCCGGATGCCACCTGCAATCCTTACTTCGCCTATGCGGCGATCCTGATGGCGGGACTTGACGGCATCCGCAACAAGATCGATCCGAAAGACCACAACTGGGGTCCGTTCGATTTCAATCTCTACAAGCTTTCCGATGAGGAAAAGGCGAAGCTCGAACATCTGCCGGCATCGCTTCCGGAAGCCATCGAAGCTTTGAAGAAAGATCACGACTATCTGCTTGAAGGCGGCGTGTTTACTGAGGAACTTCTGAACAACTGGATCAAGGCGATCGAAAAGGAACACGATGAGATCGAAAAGGTACCGCATCCTGCTGAATTCCGCCTTTACTACGATCTGTAGAAGCGGATCGCGGGAAGTCTTGTTATAATAATTAAGAATTTATTTTTTCGGAGGAACAGATTATGGAACGTGAACGTCCTGTATTTCCAAAACGCGCCGTCGTTACCGGCGGTATGCCGTATGGCAATAAAACACTTCATTTCGGTCATGTCGGCGGAATGTTCGTACATGCCGACGTCTTTGCGCGTTTTCTGAGAGACCGCATCGGCAAAGACAATGTCGTCTTCGTATCCGGTACGGACTGCTACGGCTCACCGATCGCAGAAGGCTATCGCAAGAGAGTCGAATCGGAAGGCTACAAAGGAACGATCGAAGACTACGTCAGAGAGAATCATGAAGCACAGGAAAAGACCTTGAGAGACTACAAGATCTCTTTGAACCTTTTCGGTGCCTCGGGCTTAGGCGATACGAAGAAAGTCCATGAAGAAGAGACGGATGAATTCATCCGCACCTTATACAAGAACGGCTGGCTGGAAAAACTGGTCACCAAACAGTTCTATGATCCGAAATATCACTGCTTCCTCAACGGCCGTCAGGTCGTCGGCAAATGTCCGATCGAACACTGCCAGTCGGAGAAGGGCTATGCCGATGAGTGTGACCTTGGCCACCAGTATATGCCGGAAGAGCTCATCGACCCGAAATCCACATTATCCGGTGAGACGCCGGAGATGCGCGATGTCACCAACTGGTACTTCAAGCTTACGGAATTCAATGATCTGTTAAAAGAATACGTCGAAGACATCAAGAAGAAAAAGAATGTCCGAAGGATCGTTGCCGAAACGATGGAAGAATCGCTCGGCGCACCGGTCATCTACATCCAGGAAAAGTTCCTGGAACAGTACAAGGCCATCGAAAACGAACTTCCGGAACACAGCAATTCCGACCTTGAAAACATCAAGGGTTCCTTTATCGTCACTTTCGATAAGCTGGAACTTCGTGAGAAGGCCTGCCCGATCCTGACGAAAGCCAATATCCACTACCGTACCGGTAAGACGCTGGTCCCGTTAAGACTGACGGGCAACATCGAATGGGGCGTCAAAGCACCGAAGCTCGAAGATGAGGAAGACCTCACCGTCTGGGTATGGCCGGAGTCATTATGGGCACCGATCTCTTTCACCAAGGCCTATTTCAAAAGGCTCGGCATGCCGGATGACGAATGGAAGAAATACTGGTGCGACAAGGAAGCCAATGTCTTCCAGTTCATCGGTCAGGACAACATCTACTTCTATGGCGTTGCGCAGATGCCTTTATGGATGGCCCAGCAGGGATCCAAAGATCTCACCATCCATCCGAAAGACGGAGATCTGCAACTGACGACACTGGTCGCCAACCACCACATCCTGTTCTTAGATAAGAAGGCTTCTTCTTCCGGTTCGATCAAACCGCCGATGGCAGCCGACTTATTGAATTACTATACGGCCGATCAGTTAAGGGCCCACTTCATCTCGCTGGCTTTAGGCAACAAGTCGGTCTCCTTCATGCCGCAGCCGCTCAATCCGGAAGCAAACACCAACGAACCGGATCCGGTCCTGGCACAGGGCAATCTTTATACCAACGTCCTCAACCGTCTGGTCAGAGGCTGCTTCTATTCGGCACAGAAATACTTCGACGGCAAGCTGCCGTATGGCGAAGTATCCGAGCAGTACAAGCAGATCGCCGAACGTACGATCTTAAACTACGAAAGCCATATGTATCGTTTTGAGCTCCACCAGGTGATGAACGATCTGGATTCCTACATCCGCAACGCTTCCAAGTTCTGGTCAAAGAATTCCAATGACGAGGCAAATATCAGACAGACGCTGATCGATGCCTTCTATATGGTGAGAGTGGCGGCTGTCTTATCCCACCCGGTGGTACCGGACGGCTGTGAGAAGATCTGTGATTATCTTGGTGTCGATCCTGACAAGTTCTTCAGCTGGGATCACATCTTCGAAGATATCTACGATCTGATCGATGACAAAGAAGATCATCAGCTCAAGACGCTGAAGGAGAAAGAAGACTTCTATGTCAAACATCCAAGTCAGTTTAAATAAGATAAAAAAGGAGATCGAATCCGTCGGCATCACCGACAACATCGCCTTATCAGAAGACGAAAACAGTGTCGTGATCATCGACCAGGTGAAGATCCCCAATACGCTGGAATATAAGACGATCGATGACCTCGAGTCCGCATACCAGGCGATCAAAAAGCTGGAAGTGCGCGGTGCGCCGGCCATCGGTATCTTTGCCGGTTATACGATGTACATTCTTTCCAAGAAGGATGAAGGTCTTTCCTATGAAGATTTCTATAAGAACTTCAAGGCAAACAAGGAATATCTCAATTCTTCCCGTCCGACGGCCGTCAATCTTTCCTGGGCACTGAACCGCATGGAAAGTGCCGTCACGGAGAATAAAGACAAAGAAGTTTCCTGTATCGTTGAAAAACTGAAAGAAGAAGCACTTGCCATTCACAACGAAGATATCGAAATGTGCTGCAGGATCTGTGAATACGGTCTTTCGCTGCTCAAAGACGGTGATGGCGTGCTCACACACTGCAACGCCGGACCTCTGGCAACTTCCTATGGCACGGCACAGGGACCTTTCCTGCTTGCCAAAGCCAGAGGCATGAACATCCGCGTCTTTGCGGATGAGACCAGACCTTTGCTGCAGGGAGCGAGACTGACGTCCTTCGAATTATCGAGAGCCGGTGTCGATGTGACGCTGATCTGCGACAACATGGCTTCGATCGTCATGAAAAACGGCTGGATCAATGCCTGCTTCGTAGGCTGTGACCGCATTGCCGCCAACGGCGATGTGGCAAACAAGATCGGAACCTCCGGTGTGGCTATTTTAGCTAAGTACTATGGCATCCCGGTATATTCTTTAGGACCCACGTCGACGATCGATATGAACTGCCCGGATGGCGATCATATAAAGATCGAACTGCGCGATCCCGATGAGATCCGGAACATGTGGTACGAAAAGCCGATGGCACCAGCCGATGTGAAGTGTTACAATCCTTCCTTCGATGTGACCGACCATACATTATTAAGCGGCATCGTGACGGAAAAAGGCATCGTCTATCCGCCGTTCGATGTGAATCTGAAGAAACTGTTTGATGAGGATCATTAGATTAACGATCTATTACGTATTGCAGATGACCTGGGGCATCATTCAGAATGTCCTGGGTCTTTTCGTATGGCTCTATGTGCTGCTGACCGGTCCGAAAGAAGAAAGACGTTTCTTCTATGGCGCCTTAGTCACGAGATGGAACGACAGCGCATCGATGTCTTTGGGCATGTTTCTTTTCCTGGGAACGGATGATGAAAGGGTGATCGTCCACGAGTACGGCCACTCCATACAGTCGATCATCCTGGGGCCGTTTTATCTGCCGATCATTGGCATCCCGTCCCTTGTCTGGGCCAATTCGCCGCACTTCATCGCAAACAGAAAAAAAGGAAGATATCGCTATACTTCCTTTTATCCGGAGAAATGGGCAAATCATCTGGGAAGACTGTTTACCGGCAAGACGCCGATCGGCTATTGAGTATATAAGCGATCCCTTTGGCAAGCCGCAGTTCGGGATCTTTAAAGTGATTGCCTTCATTCATCTCAAAGAATACTTTCGTTTTTTCACCAAGCTCTTTCGCGATCGTTTCGGTCCTGTCCTGGACGGTCGACATGAGCTTGTTTTTGGTATGGGACTCCTGATCGCCCAAGGACAGATAGACATCTGTGATGTTTTGTGAGATCTGTCTGTTTCTTGTGAATTCCAGGAAATCCGGATACCAAAGGGAACCGGAGGCTGAGGCGATCTTTTCAAAGACATCGGTCTTATAGCCGCTGTAGAGCGCAAAGAGTCCGGCCAATGAATAGCCGGCAATGGCGTGACACGAAGGGCTGATGCCTTCTTCGTTCAGTCTTTCTTCCGCCTTGGGAAGGATATCGTTGAGGATCCTTGCAAGATGCAGATCGGCCTTGCCGGAAAACGGTTCTGTACCCTTGAATACGGGATCGCAATGCCAGGGAGAAAGATCATCGTTCCAATCGTCTGTTTCGATGCAGATCAGGGCAAAGCCTTTATCACAGAGTTTCCGCAGGGTCTCAAACAGGGCTTCATCATCTTCGTGACCGGTGTTGACAAGCACGAAGGGGACTCTGCTTTCTTTTGTTTCGCTAAGGAAGATCCGGGTACGAAAGTCATTCAGTTCCATCATCTTCATCGGCTCTCCTGCAAACGGATGATCTCCTTGTAGTAGTCGACAGCAGGCGGCAGAGTATCGATGTTGAGGTTTTCATCGACCGCATGCATCTTCGAAAGCTGGTCATTGGAGACATTGACCGGTTCGAAACGGACGCAGGCATCGACATATCTGTCCCAGAAGCGGGAGTCTGTACCGCCGGTCACGACATATGGAAGTACGCAGACGTCAGGGAAGACCTTTTCGATGGCCTTCTTACACATATCGAATTGCGGACCGTTAAGATCAAGGGATCCCGTAGGATCGGAGCAGTTGACTTCTTCGACTTCAAGGTCATACTTCGCTGCGATCTGCCTTATCAAAGCGATGGATTCCTTTCTTCCTTCAAACGGGATGAAGCGCAGGTTGGCTGTGACATAGGCTTCCTGCGGAATGACGTTGTAGGCATCGGAGCCTTTCTGCATGGTAAAGCACATCGTCGTCTGTAACATTGCGGCAGCCTGCGGGGAGATGGCCGGCATGACTTTTTTCAAGAGCGGCTTGAACAGCCACAGGTTGGCAAAGACCATCTTGAGCAGGAAAGAATCGCAATACGGCGCCAGGTTTTTCAGCATGCCTTCAACGGCCGGCGTGAATGCTACCTTGAAAGGTGACTTGCGTTCGATCTCCGCTTCAAACTTCGCGAGCCTTGCGATCGGGGTGTTTCTGCCCGGCGAAGAGGAGTGACCGCCATGGCCTTTGGCAATGATCTTTATATCACCATAGCCTTTTTCAAAGATGCCGACGGCTGCAAAGTTTCCTTTGACACCGCCGATCGGATCTTCGATGATCGTACCGCCTTCATCGCAGACCATATACGGACGGATGTTTCTATCGGTGAACCACTTTACGAGTTTGGAAGCGCCGTCGCCGCCGATCTCTTCGGTGCAGCTCGAACCGAGGAAGATGTCGCATTCCGGCTCATAGCCTTCCTTGAGGAGCTCTTCAGCTGCCTGATAGAAGGAAAAGACACCGCATTTGACATCGAAGGATCCGCGTCCGTGGATCTTGCCGTCAACGATCTTTCCTTCAAACGGAGGATAGGTCCAATCACCTTCCGCAGGGACGACATCGAGATGGGATATTAAGACGATCGGCTGTTTTTCGGGGTGTTTTCCCTTGTAACGGACAAGAAGGTTTCCGTCGACCTCGTATTTTTCGCATCGTTCAAAGACGGTCGGGAAAAGTTCTTCCATGACTTTGTGCAGCCTGCGGAACTTCTCAGGATCGGGCCTGTCCCGGTAAGAGACGGTTTCGACCTGTATCATCTTCTGAAGTTTCAGGGCATAGCCGTTATAACGCTTCTCATCCTTCGAGCCATGATATACGGAAGTCTTATGCGGTACAGATAACGTGCGCATCACGGCGATCAGAAGGATACACAGCAGGATACATAGTATGATAAGTAAGATCTTCATAGGGAACACCTCTTCTTAAATCCATTATAGATGTTGCAAGAATGATTTGAAATTGGACAATAAAAATGATAATATACTTATGCTGTCCATGTAGCTCAGTTGGATAGAGCATCCGCCTTCTAAGCGGACGGTCGGGAGTTCGAGTCTCTCCATGGACGCCATCTTGGAAAAACACATCCGAAAGGATGTTTTTTTGTTTTTCGGTCAAACAGGTATTGACAGGTATTGTATGAATGTATTATTGTATTAGTGTATTAATACAACAGGAAGGTAAAACTATGAAATGGAAATTTTCTGATGATGTGCCTATCTATCTTCAGATCATCGAACGGATGAAGGTTGACATCGTTTCCGGAAAATATGAAAGCGGGGACAAGCTTCCTGCCGTCAGGGATCTGGCAATGGAAGCAGGTGTCAATCCCAACACCGTTCAAAGATCCTATGCGGAACTTGAACGGCAGGGTCTGGTACAAAGCGAAAGGACCAGCGGTAGATTCGTCAGCATCGATGATCAGAAGATGAAGGAACTTCGCAAAGAACTGGCGAAGGATTATATCGAAGAACTGTTTGTTCGATTGAAAAGCCTGGGCATGGATGATCTTGCGATCAAAGATGCCGTCAATAATTGGGAGGATGAATGATGGAAACATTGGTTTGTGAAGGCCTCAGCAAGGATTATGGAAAACTGAGAGCACTCGATCGGGTCGATCTCAGACTGGAAGAAGGAAAGATCGTCGGACTCTTGGGACCTAACGGTTCGGGAAAGACGACATTGATCAAACTGGCAGCGAGGCTTCTGGTACCAAGTGAAGGAAACGTTACGATCTGCGGCGAAGTGCCAAGCGAAAAGACCAAGGCGATCGTATCCTATCTTCCGGACAGGAACTTCTTACCGGAATATATGAATGGTGAGGAACTGGTCGCGATGTATAAGGATTTCTTTGCGGATTTCGATGAAAACAGGGCCTATGAGATGCTGGGATCCCTGGACATCGATCTCAAGATGCCGTTAAGAAAGATGTCGAAGGGCACCAAAGAAAAGGTGCAGCTGATCCTGACGATGTCAAGAAAGGCAAAACTCTATCTGCTCGATGAGCCGATCGCCGGTGTCGATCCGGCAGCCAGAGATTACATCCTTCGCACGATCATATCCAATTATGATGAGAATGCGACGGTACTGATCTCGACGCATCTGATCGCCGATGTGGAAAATGTCCTGGATGAAGCGATCTTCCTGAAACAGGGAAGGGTCATCCTTCACAAGAGCGTCGATGAGATCAAGGAAAGCACAGGACAAAGCGTCGATGAATACTTCAGGGAGGTCTTCGCATGTTAGGAAAACTGATCAAATATGATTTCAAAGCACTGGCAAAAAACATGTTTCCGATCTACGGACTGATGATCGCACTGACATTGGTGTGCTCACTGATGATCCGTTTCAATCTGGAGAAAAACTTCGTTTTCGGCATCGCGATGTTTGCCTGGATCGTGTCGATGTCTTCATCCTTTGCGATCACGATCTGGATGACTGTCATGCGCTTCTATCACGGTTTATTAAAGAATGAAGGCTATCTGTCCTTTGCCTTACCGGTCAAGACGGAGATACACATCCTGGCCAAGGTCTTCAATGCCCTGATCTGGGCAGTGGTCGAAGTGATCGTTCTGGGGATCTGCGCTTTGATCTTTGCCTTTACGGTCGCTACGCTCAGGGATCTTATGGAAGCGTTCAAATATATCTTTACGATCGATCTGGATTTCTATCTGATGTTGTTGCAGATGTCGCTGCTGGGTGCGGTGGAACTGCTTGCCGGAGACTGTCTGTTCTTTGCGGCATTTTCGATCGCCCATCTGTTTGACAGACACCAGAAGCTGATCGCCGGGGCATTCGTCGTACTGATGTTTATCATAAGGATCTTCCTGTTCCCACAGCGCTTCTCCATGGAATTCGGTCCGCAATCGCAGCTGATCATCCTGCAGCCGCTTCTCTATATCATTCCGCTTCTGCTGGCAGGTGTCTACTCCTTTGTGACCTGGTACATCCTTGACAGACGTCTCAACTTACAATGACGAAAAAGCTGCTGACAGCAGTTTCCGTCCTTCTTCTGATGGTCATGGCCTGCCTTTGTTTTCTGGGCTATCAGGGCTATGTCCGTTATCGAAGGGAGATCGCAGATCTGCCGATCAAAGAAGCGGTAAAAGCCTATACGGACAAAGAAGACTATGTGCCGTTCGACCAGATCGATGAAGACTTCGTCAATGCGGTCAATGCTGTGGAAGACAAGCGCTTCTTTACAAGGAAGGGCTATGATCTGATCGCTCTGATCCGGGCAGTGTATCATAATGTCCGCTATAAGGATCTGGTGGAAGGAGGTTCGACCATCTCCGAACAGATCGCCAAGAACCTGTATCTGGAAGGCTATGTCGACGGATTGGAAGAAAAGGCAGCAGAGATCTTCCTGATGTTCGATCTGGAGAGGAATTATTCCAAGGAAGAACTCTTTGCCTTATATGCCAACATGAACTATTATGGCGATGGCTACTGGGGAATCGGCCAGGCGGCGAAAGGCTATTACGGGATGGATTGTAACGATCTGTCCTTAGCCAAAGCGGCCATTCTTGCAGGCATACCCAATGCACCGGCCATCTACCAGCTGTCTGATGGCTACGATCTGGCAAAGGAAAGACAGGTCTGGGTCTTACAGACGATGCTGAACAATGACTTCATCAGTGAACAGGAGATGGATGATGCGCTGATAGAAGATGTAAAGCCGATACAAAAATGAGAGTCTCACTGATGAGACTCTCTTTCATTCAGGAAATCTTTCAGTATTTCAATGGAAGCGGAAGTGCCGATCCTCTCGGCTCCGGCCGAGATCATCTTCTTGCATGTATCCCAGTCGCGGATCCCGCCGGCTGCCTTGACTTTCACTTCTTCGCCGACCGTTTCTTTCATGAGCTTCACATCTTCAACTGTTGCGCCGGATGTACCGAAACCGGTCGATGTCTTGATGAAATCCGGCTTTACTTTCCTAGCGATCTGCGCCGCTTTTACGATCTCTTCTTTTGTCAGATAGCAGTTTTCAAAGATGACTTTGATGAGGATGTTGTTTTCCCGGCAGATGGAGACGATCTTTTCCATCTCTTCCTCGATATACTCCAGGTCGTTTTCTTTGAGCTTTCCGACATTGAGGACATAGTCGATCTCATCGGCACCGTCTTCAATGGCTTTTTCCGTTTCAAAACACTTGGTCTCTATCGTCGTCTGTCCCAAAGGGAAACCGATGGCAGCCCCGACGTGAACATCACTTCCCTCCAAAAGCTTCTTGCAGAGCTTTACCGGATAGGAATTGATGGCGACCATCTTAAAGTGATACTTTTTTGCCTCATCACAGAGCTTTTCGAAGTCCGATGAAACGGCATAGGCTTTTAAAAATGTGTGGTCAAACAGCTGGCAGAGATCATCTGCGCTCATTTTATCGATATCGATCATATCTTATTTCCTGAAAGCATCGATGAGGATCTTTGAGAAGCGTTTTGGATCGCCGTCGAAGGCAAAATAGACATTGCGGTTTTCCTGTATCGCTCTCTGGTCGACGCAGGTCTGACCTTCCGTAAGTCCGGAAAGGGAGACTTCGACATTGCAGTATTTGACGTTTTTAAGAACGGACGGATCGATCAGGTAGGCGATGCACAGCGGATCGTGCAGGGCACAGGAGTGTTTCACATCCAGAGGCTGCGCATAGTCGTGGACTTTGATGCGCCGTTCGATCAGGTCGGCGGCAAATACGGAGGCCGGTGTACCGATCTTCTTAAGTTCTTCGCAATCATCCTGTGTGATGTAGGCAGCATGGGTGGCATCGAGCGGTACCATCGTGATCTTTGCGCCGCAATGAAGGACTCTCTGCGCCGCTTCCGGATCGTCGTAGATGTTGAATTCGGCAGCCAGCGTGGCATTGGTGATGTTCCATCCGCCGCCCATGATGACGATCTCTTCGATGTTTTTCACGATGTCCGGTTCCATGACCAGGGCGACAGCCAGGTTGGTCAAAGGTCCCACAGCCACGATCGTGACTCTATCTCTCGCGTTTTTGAGATAGTTCACATAGAAATTAGGTGCATTGAGCTCTTCGATCCTTCCGTCGGATTCCGGCAGGTCAAAAAGTTCCTGATGGATATGGATCTTGTTTCCTTCTTCGTCATAGGCATCCGCATTGGCTGTCGGCGGGATGCGCGGATAGACGATGTTTTTGACTAAGGATCCCGAACAGCCTTTGTATACCGGGAAATCGGCATGTAAGAGATCACGTATGCGAAGCGTGTTTTCCGTCGTGTAGTTGATCGGCTGGTTGCCTTTGACGGTACAGACGGCTGCTAAGTCGATGTCCGGGTGCAGCTGTGCCAGCATGATGGCGCAGGCATCATCGGATCCGGTATCGACGTCGAGAATGATCTTTCTTGGCATGAAGTCCTCCTTTTTTAAAGAAGGAGGAACGATGTTCCTCCTGTGTGACAGCAATGTTGTTTCTGACTATTCGCCGAACAGTCTCTTCAGAAGGCCTTCGAGAGCCTTGCCGTGTCTTGCCTCGTCTCTTGCCATCTCATGGACTGTGTCATGGATCGCATCGAGATTGTATTTCTTTGCCAGGGCAGCCAGCTCGGTCTTGCCCGCGGTTGCGCCATATTCGCAGTCGACTCTCCATTTGAGGTTGGCTTTGGTGGAAGCGGTCATGTTCTTTTCCAGATCGGTTCCTAAGAGCTCCGCAAACTTAGCTGCGTGTTCCGCTTCTTCGAAAGCTGCCTTTTCCCAATATAAGCCGGCTTCCGGATAGCCTTCTCTGTAAGCGACTCTGGACATTGCCAGGTACATGCCGACTTCGCTGCATTCGCCGTTGAAGTTGGATACCAGCTGGTCGTAGATGTATTTCTTGTCGACATCCGGGATGCCCGGGTTGTTTCTGACGGTTTCGCCATAGACACCGAACTTGTGTTCAGCGGCAAGCTTCATTTCGCCTTTGACTTCTTCAAAATTCTCGGAACCGGTATGGCATACCGGGCACTCTGCAGGAGCGGCGTCGCCTTCGTATACGTAACCGCAGACTTTACAAACAAATTTAGCCATTGTGTTTCTCCTTTTACTGTTACAGATATTATCTCATATTTTGATGTTTTTTTCTTTGACGTGCTATAATAAACATGTGCTTATATAGCTAAATAATATGACGAACAAAGAAAAAGAGATCCTTGAGATCATCAAGGCCGATCCGACCATCGAACAAAGCCAGATCGCCGAGATGTTAAATATCTCAAGAAGCACAGTTGCCGTACATATCTCATCGCTGATGAAACAGGGATATCTTTTAGGCAAGGGCTACATCGTATCCGACGAGGAAGACTACATCGTAGGGATCGGCGCTTCCAATGTCGATGTCTATGGCAAGTCACAGATCCCGCTGAGGAAACACTACGACCATCCTGCCGATATCGTTTCTTCAGTCGGCGGCGTCATGCACAACATCATCACCAATTTCACGATGCTGGGTGCCAATGCAAAGATGATCACAGCCTATGGCGATGACCTCTATGGAAAGATGATCGAAGAAGACTATAAGAAAAACGGCATCGATCTTTCCGATTCGATCAGAGTCAAGGGATCGCCTTCGGGCATCTTCATCCAGCTGCAGGACGACGACAACGACATGTATATGGCGGTCTGCGACATGTCGGTCTTGCAGGCGATATCGCCGGACTTCATCTATTCCAAGAAAAGGGAGCTGGCCAATGCGAAACTGGTCGTGATCGATCCTTCCCTGGCAGATGAGACGATCGAAGCGATCATCGATGTGTGTAAGGACAGGACACCGATCTACATCGATCCGATCTCCGATAATTTCGCCAGGAAGATCCGTCCTTATGTGAAGGACTTCGAATTCATCAAACCAAATCGCAGCGAACTTGGTCAGCTGGCGGATATGAAGGTCGAGAATAAGGAAGATATCGAGAAGGCCTGCGAAAAACTTCTGAAGCAGGGCCTCAAAAAGATCCTCATCTCGATGTCAAAAGATGGTATCTTTTATATGGATGAAGAAAATAGGATCTATTCTTCATTCAAGGAAGAAAAGCACATGGTCAATGCCTCAGGTGCCGGTGATGCCCTGATGGCAGCCTTCCTGTACGGGGAAGTCAAGGGACTTGAGATCTCAAAGACCATCGACCTCGGATTATCGGCAGGCATCGCCGCCATCCGTTCCTGCAGCGCGATCAATGAAAACATGTCCATCGGACTATTGCAGCAGATCATAAAGGAGAACAAAGAACTATGAATTACCAGAACTACTTATCGATCACTCCGGAGATCGAACAGGCACTCAAGGAAGGAAGACCTGTCGTCGCACTTGAATCGACGATCCTTTCCCATGGCATGCCGTATCCCGAGAACATCGAATTCGCCCATAAGGTCGAAGAGATCGTCAGAGGCGAAGGCGCCATTCCGGCAACGACAGCCATCATCGGCGGCAAGCTCAAGGTCGGTCTGAATGCCGATGAGCTCGAACTCATGTGCAAAGGCGAGAATATCGCCAAGGCTTCCAGAAGAGACGTCGCTGTCTATCTGAGCAACGGCCAGACGGCAGCTACGACTGTCGCTACGACGATGCTGATCGCCGACATGGCAGGCATCCGCATCTTTGCCACAGGCGGCATCGGCGGTGTCCACAGAGGCGCACAGGAGACTATGGATATCTCTGCCGACTTGCAGGAATTCGCCCACACCAATGTCTGTGTCGTTTCCGCAGGATGCAAATCGATATTGGATATCGGTCTGACGCTGGAATATCTGGAGACATTCGGCGTTCCGGTACTCGGCTATCAGACGGAGAACTTCCCGGCATTCTATTGCGAAGCTTCCGGCTTCGGCGTCGATTACAAGGTCAAAGATGCGGCGGAAGTCGCACAGATCTTAAAGACCAAGTGGGACCTTGGCCTACAAGGCGGCGTCTTGGTCGCCAATCCGATCCCGCACGAATATTCGATGGATCACAAAGTCATCGACAAGGTCATCGATCAGGCCCTTGCGATGTGCAAGGAGAAGGGGATCCACGGCAAGGCAACGACTCCGTTCCTGCTCGCGACGATCAAGGATCTCACAGGCGGCGATTCCCTGGCTTCCAACCTGCAGCTGGCTTACAACAACGCCAGAGTCGCATCGAGAGTTGCGGTCGAATTTTCCAAGAAATAGTACATATGGTACAGCGATGGCTGTACCTTTTTCTTTTTTGGCGAGGCATGTAAGATATAATGGTATTGCTATGATAAAACTGATTATTTTTGATATGGACGGACTGCTTCTGGATTCCGAGAGACAGATGTATTCGAAACTTGGCGTGGAAGTCTCCACAAAGCTTGGAGATCCGATCAGTGTGGAATTTCTGACAGCTTTGATGGGCAACGGCTGGGACATCTATGAAAGAAGGATCGCGGAGCACAAGGGAAAAGATTTCCCGATCAAGGAGTATATGCGGCTGATGAACGAAGGCATCGCTTATACGATCGAAAACGTTCCGATCCCGATGATGCCGGGTGCGATGGAAGTGCTCGATTACTGCAAGAAGCACGGCTATCTGATGGCGATCGCCACCTCGACCCACAAGAAACAGGCATACCGGTGTCTGAAGAATGCCGGTATCCTGGAATATTTCGATCACATCGTCACCGGTGACCAGGTGGAAAAGGGGAAACCGGATCCGGAGATCTATCTGAAGACCTTAGACTATTTCAAGATCGATAAGAGTCAAGCTCTCGTTCTCGAAGACGGGCATAACGGTTCGAGGGCAGCCTTATCTGCCGGCATCCGTCTGGCTCTGATCGAAGATATGGCCTATGTCAGTGAGGAAGATAGGAAAGAAGCTTTCCTGCACTCACATGATATCCGCGACGTGATCCCGATGCTGGAGAAAGAGAATGAGGGAGCCACTGGCCAATAGACTGCGTCCTAAGACACTGGATGAGATCCTGGGTCAGAAGAAGCTGGTCGGCAAAAACGGTGTCATCCGCAAATGTGTCGAAAAGGGGCAGATGTTTTCTGCCATCTTTTACGGTCCTCCGGGTACCGGAAAGACCACGACGGCCAGAGTCATTGCCAATGAACTGAAACGTCCGTACCGACGCTTCAATGCGGTGACCGGAAACAAGAAAGATCTCGACCAGATCTTCATCGAAGCGAAGATGTCAGGACAATTGATCCTGATCTGCGATGAGGTGCACCGCCTCAACAAAGATAAGCAGGACCTTCTGTTACCGCATGTGGAAGACGGTTCGATCCTGCTGATCGGGGCGACGACGGCCAACCCCTACCATTCGATCAATCCGGCTATCCGCTCAAGATGCCACTTGTTTGGGTTTGAACCGCTGTCCGATGAAGACATACGGCAAGGCATAGAACATGCCCTGAAAGCACAAGAAGGTCTCAATAACCAATACACGATCGATGAGGATGCGCTGCAGCTGATCTGTGACTGCGTCAACGGCGACATCCGCTTCGCCTTGAATATCTTAGAGATCTCAGCCGTCTTATCGGATGAGGGGCATATCACAAAAGACATCGTCTCGATCAACTGCAAGAATATCAACAACCGTTCTTTCGGTTCGGAAGACGGCTATTACGACCTTTTATCGGCCTTACAGAAATCGATACGCGGATCGGACGTCAATGCCGCCTTGTATTACCTGGCCTTACTGGCGCAGGCGGAAGAAGTCACTTCGATCTGCAGAAGACTTCTGGTCATTGCCTATGAAGATATCGGGCTGGCCAATCCTCAGCTTGCCTCCAGGACCTATGCGGCATGTGAGGCTGCCGAATATGTGGGCTTCCCGGAAGCGATCATCCCTTTGGGCATCCACATCATCGACCTCTGCCTGTCGCCGAAATCGCGTACCGGCATGGATGCCATTCATAAGGCGGAAGATATCGTTTCTTCCAAGGCCTATGAGATGCCAAAATACCTCAAGCTGACGCCGGTGGGCCTGACGAATGACGAGAAGTATTCCTATGAACGCTACGACTGTTTCCATAAGATACAGTATCTGCCCGATGAGATAAAAGACATCGATCTTTTCCCATCCTTCAATGCCAACCGCTACGAGCAGCAGCTCAAGGCAGTCTACGAAGAACTCAAGAAAAACAAAAGGACGAACGACCTGAAAGGACTCTACAGATGATCAAAGGGATAGGGACGGACATCGTCGATATCGAAAGGGTCCGCAAGGCAATGAGCGAATCTTTTCTTTCTAAAGTGCTTTCCGAGGAAGAGATCGAAAAAGCCTCTTCCATGAAGGAAGAAAGGAAAGTACAGTTCGTTGCCGGACGTTTTGCCGCCAAAGAAGCCATCATCAAGGCACTCAGTGATGAGGAAGTGCCTGTCATGAATGAGCTCAATATAGTAAATGATGCGAAAGGAAAACCGCAGATCGAATACAAGGACTATCAGATCCTGATCTCGATCTCACATGAAAAGACTTATGCGGTCGCATTTGCGATCTTAGAGCAGTTAGAAAGGTGAAATCATGAAATTTGTCAGAAAGAAAGAAAACACGGACCGTTATGTCGATACGATCTTTTCCGTCGTCGGTGCCGCCAAGGCCGATCTTTTGGCCATCAATGCGACGGCCGGCTGTCTATATGACGAGGAAGGAAAACTTCTGACCTTCAGGAGCGTCTATGAGCAGGAGGCAAAGATCCCGGCTGCCAGAAGGGCGGCCTATGCCTCTTCGCCTGCCGGCAACAAGGACTACATCGAACTGGTAAGTGACTTCGTGCTCGACCAAAGAGTAAGCAATCACCACGGCGCCATCGCCACACCGGGCGGTACGGGAGCGATCGCCACGGCCATCATGTCCTGTCTTGATGAAGGGGATACCGTCATCTTTCCTGAGATCGCCTGGGGCAACTACAAGGTCATCGCTGCCGAACATAATCTTAAGATGCTCAACTACGACGTCTATGATCTGCAAGATCTCTTTGATAAGATCGATTCCGTTGACGGCAAGGTCTTTGTGATCATCAACTCACCTTGTCAGAACCCTTTGGGTCAGGCATATTCCTATGAGGAATGGAAGAAGATCTTCGACAAACTCAATTCTCTGGAAAAGGAAGCCGTCTTGGTCTGCGATATCGCCTATATCGATTATGCGACAGGCGATCCGAAGGCGTATTTCTCCCTGTTCAATGAGATCAGTGACAATGTGCTGGTACTTCTGTGTGCCTCCTGTTCCAAGGCATTCTCTTACTATGGCCAGAGGCTTGGCGCTCTGATCGCCGTCAACAACGATCCGGAATTCCTGGATCATTACATCAACCTGTGTTCAAGACTTGCCAGAGCGACCTGGTCCAACCTCAACAATGCGGCGATGATCAACATCGCGGAAGTCTTAAGAGATCATAGACAGGAATATGATCAGGAGCTGGAAGAAGCGAAACAGATGCTGAAGAAACGTACGGATCTGTTCATTAGACAAGCGAAAGATTGTGGGTTAGAATTATATACGTCTTGCGACGGTTTCTTTGTGACCATACGTTATGATGACAACAAAAAACGCGATGAGGATCATCAGAAGCTCATCGATCATCATATCTACACGATCAAGGTCAACAAGGGCATCCGGGTCGGACTCTGCTCCGTACCTTTGAAGACCGTCGACGGACTTGCGTATAAGATAAAGGAACTGATCTGATGGAAGAAAACAAAAACATACAGGATGTCAACAGCAAGCCCCAGTTCGCGATCTTTGACTGGATCGTCTCGCTGCCGATCATCCGCATCGTAAAACCGCTTTATGAATGGAAGAAGGCCTTCTGGATCTATTGCTTCTTAGGATTCATCTCGACGGTCTCCAACTACATCTTCACGATCGTCTTATCAAAGACGTTCAACCTCTACGGCTCGGTAGCCAACGTCATCGCCTGGATGATGTCGACGATGATCTCGTTCGTACTGTTCCGTTATTTCTATTTCGACAGGACGAACAACTCCTTCATCAACGAGCTGATGAAGTTTGCCTCGGCCAGGATCTTCACCCTGGGCGTCGAATCGGTCTCGATCTTACTGTTTGTCGATATCTTACACTTTGACTTGCGCATCATCAAGCTGATCCTGATCCCGGTCACGGCGATCTTAAACTACTTCATTTCGAAGATCTTCGTCTTCAAAAACAAGGAAGAGAAGAAAGCGGAAGCGTAAACTGATGAACCTGCGATGCAGGTTTTTCTTATGGTCTTTTTGTAAAAGTCAGCCTGTAGTGATAAAATTGACTCAATATTGAGTGAGGCCTTAGTCTATGAATGAATTACTGAAACTGATCGAAAATAATGCACGTTATGAAGTAAAAGACCTGGCAGCCTGTCTGGGCGAAGAAGATGATACGATCGGAAAACAGCTCGAGGATTACCGCAAAGAAGGGATCATCGCCGGCTATCACACCATCATCAACTGGGAAAAGGCCGATGTCGAGATCACCAAGGCGATCATCTTCGTCAGCTGCGTTCCGGAAAGAGTTGCCGGCTACGACAAGATCGCGGAAAGGATCTCCCGCTATCCGGAAGTCGAATCGCTGTATCTGATCTCCGGCAAGGCGGAGTTCCTGCTTCAGGTAAATGGTAAAAACATGCGCGAAGTTTCTTCTTTCGTAGCCCACAAACTGGCTCCGACCGACGGGGTCAACGGCACTGAGACGATGTTCGTGCTCAAGGAATACAAGAAATACGGTGTCTCTTTCTTTGAAGGAGAACATGATGATGAAAGGCTTTTGGTGACGCCATGATTTTTGATGAAGAGATCAATCAGACCATCCGTTATATGAAACCCAGCGGCATCCGCAAATTCTTTGATATTGCCGCGACCAAAAAAGGTGTCGTCTCTTTAGGCGTCGGCGAACCGGATTTCATCACTCCTTGGCATATCAGGGAAGCCGCCATCCATGCGATCGAAAAGGGAAGGACCTTCTATACCGGAAATAAGGGTCTTCCTGTCTTACAGGAAGCCATCTGCGCCTACTATAAACGCAAATTCAATATCGACTATGCGCCGAAAGAAAACGTCATCGTCACCGTCGGCGGATCGGAGGGCATCGATGTCGTCCTGCGTGCTCTGTGTCAGCCGGGCGATGAGGTGATACTTCCGACACCGGCCTATGTCGCCTATGCGGCGATCATCGAGATGGCCGGGGCAAAGGTCGTCGAGGTCGACCTCAAGGAAGAGGAACAGTTCAAACTGACGCCGGAAGCTCTGAAGAAGGCCTTAAGTCCTAAGACCAAGGCCGTCATCCTCAACTTCCCGGGCAATCCGACAGGCGGCATCATGACGAAAGAAGACTACGCAAAGATCGTCCCGATCTTAAAGGAAAGCGGCATCTTTGCGATCACCGATGAGATCTATGCGGAACTCACCTACGAAGGAAAGCATTTCTCTCTGGCAGGTTTTGATGAAGTAAAAGACAGAGTCATCGTCATCAACGGCTTCTCCAAAGCCTATTCGATGACGGGCTATCGTGTCGGCTACATCCTTGCCCACAGGGATCTGATCGATATGTTCAATAAAGTCCATCAGTATACGATCATGTGTGCCTCCACGCCGAGCCAGTATGCGGCGATCGAAGCGGCATACAACGGTGATGACGATATCGAGGAGATGTTTCAGAGTTTCAGACAGAGACGCAATTACATCGTCAGGGAACTCAACCGCATCGGTCTCAAGACCCACATGCCGCAGGGTGCCTTCTATGTCTTCCCGTCGATCAGATGCAGCGGGATGAACTCACAGGATTTCTGTGAGAAGCTTCTGGAAGAAGAGAATCTCGCACTCGTGCCGGGCGATGCGTTCGGCAAATCAGGCGAAGGCTATGTGCGTATCTCTTACGCGTATTCCCTCGATGAGATCAAGATCGCGATCGAAAAGCTTGAGCATTTTCTTGCCAGACATTCTTAAGGAACGAAAGTTCCTTTTTTAAAGTTTTATAATAATATCAGGAAGGTATCAGATATGAAAATTGGAGTACTCGGAGCCGGGACCTGGGGAATGGCTCTGGCCAGGATGCTGGCAAATGATGACAAAGAAGTGACGGTATGGTCGGCGATCGAAAAAGAGATCGACGATATGTCTGCGACAAGGACACATAAGAACCTTCCGGGTATGGTCATCCCGGAAAGCATCGTCTTCACCAAGAAGATCGAAGATGTCTGCAAAGACAAGGATATCCTGCTGTTTGCGGTGCCGTCGGTCTATGTCAGAGGGACAGCGAGAAACGCTGCGCCATATATCGAAGACGGACAGATCATCGTCGATGTGGCCAAGGGCATCGAACCTGGCACTTTATTCACGATGTCACAGGTCATCGAAGATGAATTGAATGACGGAAAACACGAACACGTCAAAGTCGTCGCCTTGTCGGGTCCGACGCATGCCGAAGAAGTCGCCAGGGATCTGCCGACGACGATCGTTTCCGCCTGTAAGGACAAAGATGCGGCAAAGGCAGTTCAGGACATCTTCACGAATACCTGCATGCGTGTCTACACCAACGAAGACGTACTGGGGATCGAACTTTGCGGTGCTTTGAAGAACATCATCGCTCTGGCAGCCGGCATTTCGGCAGGCTTGGGATATGGTGATAACGCCAAAGCCGCCATCATCACCAGAGGCATGGTCGAAATGACGAGACTCGGCTTGAAGATGGGTGCCAGACAGGAGACCTTTGCCGGGCTTGCCGGTATCGGTGATCTGATCGTTACGGCGACTTCCATGCATTCAAGAAACAACCGCTGCGGTATGCTGATCGGGCAGGGCGTGAAGCCAAAAGAAGCCGTGAAACAGGTCGGCATGGTCGTAGAAGGCGTCAATGCGCTTCCGGCTGCGATGGCTCTGATCGAAAAGTATCAGGTAGAGATGCCGATCACGGCGATGGTGGATGCGATCGTAAATGAAAAAGTCGATCCGCTCTCTGCCGTAGGGGCTCTGATGTCAAGAGACAAGAAGAACGAGATGAACTTCTGATAAAAAAATACATGGGAATATGAAAGGAGATCTTGCGATCTCCTTTTAATCTCTGCGGTATAAGTCTCTGGTGTAGACTTTTTCTTTGACATCATCCAGACTTGCGTCATAGCGGTTGGCAATGATGGCCTTGGATTGTTTCTTGAACTTATTCAGATTGTTGACGACCTTCGATCCGAAGAAGGTATCGCCATCTTTCAAAGTCGGTTCATAGACGATGACTTCGGCGCCTTTGGCTTTGATGCGCTTCATGACGCCCTGGATGGAAGACTGACGGAAATTGTCGGAATTGGATTTCATCGTCAGACGGTAGACGCCGATGATGACTTTCTTTTCTTTTGCCTTATCGTATTGGGCGGAATTTCCATAGCCGCCGGCGATCTCCAGGACCCGGTCGGCGATGAAGTCTTTTCTGGTGCGGTTGGATTGTACGATCGCTTCGATCAGGTTTTCCGGTACGTCTTCAAAGTTGGCCAGCAGTTGTTTGGTGTCTTTCGGCAGACAATAGCCGCCATAACCGAAGGACGGGTTGTTGTAGTGGGTGCCGATACGCGGATCCAGACACACCCCGTCGATGATCGAGCGGGTATCCAAGCCCTTGGTCTCGGCATAGGTATCCAGTTCATTGAAATAGGAGACGCGAAGTGCCAGATAGGTGTTGGCAAAGAGCTTGACGGCTTCCGCTTCCGTGATGCCCATGATGCGGGTCTCGATGTCTGACTTGAGAGCTCCCTGGGAAAGCAGGGTGACGAACTGTTCTGCAGCATCCATATTCTCTTCATTCTTCAGATCGGCGCCGACGATGATGCGGGAAGGGTAGAGATTGTCATAGAGAGCCTTGGATTCTCTTAAGAATTCCGGAGAGAAGAGTATCCTTTCATCTCTTCTTTTTTCACGCAGTTTCTTCGTATAGCCGACTGGGATCGTGGATTTGATGACGATATATGCCGTTTCGTTGACCTTACGTATGAGATCGATGACCGTTTCGACCGCGGAAGTATCGAAGTGATTTTTCTGCGGATCGTAGTTGGTCGGTGCGGCAACGACGACATAGTCGGCATCTTCATATGCCGAAGCACCATCAAGTGTCGCAACGAGATCGAGATCTCTGTTTTTCAGATAGTCTTCGAGAACATCGTCCTGGATCGGCGATCTTCGCTGATTGATCAGATCGACTTTCTCTTTGACGATATCGACGGCTTTGACACTATTATGCTGGGCCAGCAGCACGGCGATCGAAAGGCCGACGTAGCCGGTCCCGGCAACGGCGATCTTCTTGTGCAGGAAATCTTCTGTTTTTACGTTTTCCTGCTGGGGTTCTCTGACCTCATCGAGTTCAAAACCCAGGACTTCCTGTAAGTCTTCGAGCTGTCCGATCGAAGGCATATAAGTCCCGTTTTCGATCTTGGAGATCATCGCCCGGTTGATATGCGTGGCGGCTGCCAGATCGCTTTGTGAGAGCGAGAGTTTTTCTCTTTTGTTTTTTATGGTCTTGGAAAGTAATTCCTGTCTTATTCTTCGCATTTGGAGTTCCTCCTTCACAATGTTATAAAAAATAACAGTATTATTCAAGTTTAAATTATCCTGTGTTATTAATTGTAACATATCGCTTTTTGTTGTATGATAAAGGCATGTTAAACGAAAAGACGATACTTGTGACCGGAAGCGCAGGCTTCATCGGTTCCAACTTATGTAAAAGACTTTTGAATGATGTGCAGGGCATCCGCATCATCGGTGTCGACAATATGAACGACTACTACGATGTCTCTTTGAAAGAGTTCCGCCTGAAGCAGATCCTTGATCTGCGCAAAGACTTCACCTTCATCAAAGGCGATATCGCTGACCGGGACTTCATCGAAAAGCTGTTTGAGGAAAATCATTTCGATATCGTCGTCAATCTGGCTGCCCAGGCAGGCGTACGCTATTCGATCGATCATCCGGATACCTACATCGAATCCAATATCATCGGTTTCTACAATATCCTGGAAGTATTGCGCAGACATCCTGTCGAGCATCTGCTGTATGCCTCGAGCTCTTCGGTCTACGGCGGCAATACGAAAGTGCCTTTCTCAACGGAAGACAAGGTCGATCATCCGGTATCTTTATATGCGGCGACCAAAAAGACCAACGAACTGATGGCCTATACCTATTGCCATCTCTACGGGATCAGGTCGACGGGACTTCGTTTCTTTACGGTCTACGGTCCGGCAGGCAGACCGGATATGGCTTACTTCTCCTTCACCAACAAGCTTCTCAATAACGAGACGATAAAGATCTTCAATTACGGCAAATGCGAGAGAGATTTCACCTATGTCGATGACATCGTGGAAGGCATAGTGCGTATCATGGAGAAGGGTCCGAAAGAAGATTACAACCTCTACAATATCGGAAACCATCATCCGGAAAACCTCATGGACTTCGTCTATACACTGGGGGAATGTTTGAAAGAAAACGGGCTTCTTGAAGAAAACTTCGATATGGATGAACATATGAAACTCGTGGAAATGCAGCCGGGAGATGTGCCTGTGACCTATGCCGATACGCTTTCTTTAAGGGAAGATTACGGCTTTCAGCCTTCGACTTCCTTGAAAGAAGGGCTGTCGGAATTTGCGAAATGGTATAAGGAGTACTACAAAAAATAGTACTTCTTTTTTTGTATAATGGAGCTGATGAAAAAACTGCAGCCATGGCATAACCGGTTCTACTCCCAGATCCTGGAGAGAGGGAGGAACTATTATCAGCAGGGCTTCGTGAAGAACCTGCAGGAAAGCGGCGGTGTCGTCTCGGCCAGAGTCGGGAACGGCTATTTTTATAATGTCCGCGTCGATATCGATGAGGACGGCTATGTCAAAAGGATGCGCTGTGAATGTCCGTACGCGACGGACGGACGTCATTGCAAGCACGAGGCAGCGGTCCTGTTTTCCTATGAACAGAGGCTGGAGGAACAAGATGATCAGACCGTCCTTCCTGTCCTGATCGAACCCTTCAAACAGCAATACATCGGAAAAGATCATTTCTTCGATCTGCATAAGCTGACCAAAGAATTTGAGATCAGCTCACAGAACTATGAAAAAGCGCTTGCCCTCATCGAAAACGGGACGGCAGAGCTTGAAGATATCGGCATGGGATTCATCGATCGCTATGACAAGCAGGTCTTATATGCCAGTGTGCTGTTTCATGAACGGCTGAGAACGATCCGTGCCTACGCCTATATCTCATCCGATAAGATCATCCGTCTGGAATGCGATTCTTCTTCCTGTCATAAGAAAACCTGGTACTATTACCGCGATTTTGTCGACAGTAAGCTCTGTCCGCATCAGATCGCCGTACTGATCCATATCAATGACTATATACTCAAGTTCGATCCGGGCGATCATACCGACCGCGACTCGATGATCTTTCTTGACAGCTTTTCTTCTTCGCCGGATCTTTCCGGAAAAGAAGAGGAAGATCACCTCATCGAAAACGTCCTGCTTGAGCCGAAGCTGCAGTATGACGGCGACGGCATATTGAAACTGGGTTTCCGTACCGGCAATGAGAAACTGTATATCATCAAGGATCTTGAAGACTTTGTTTCGGCATATAAAAACAAAGGTGTCTTTGTGCTTTCCGGCAAGGCAAAGCTTGATTTCGGCAGATATGATCTGATCGAAAAAGACAGACCTTTTTATGAACTGATCGAAAGGATCGTCGCCGATGAAAAGGCCAGAGAAGAGATACGGGGCATGGACTATTACGCAGGAAAGGATTCCAAGTACTTTTCCCTTGGAAGAGATGTCCTTCTTTACGGAAGAAGACTGGACGAATTCTACGACCTGGCTCTGGGCAGCAAAGTCGAACTTACCGATAAGTCGGCTTTCGACAGATCCAAGCGGGAGATCGCCTTTCATGAGGCAGCCCCGAAGACCTCTTTGACCATCAGTGAATACCGTCTGCCGGATGGTTTTGCGGGCGTCAAAGTTTCGGGAAAACTGCCGGAACTCATTCAGGGTTCGGCATACGGTTATTTCCTGAATGAAGATGCCTTGTATCGGGTCCCGTCCGCCTATACGGATGTGCTCCACTCGATGAAAAAGACCCTTCAAAGCAATGAGGTCGATCTGACGATCGGCAGAAAACAGCTGGGCCGTTTCTATCACCATGTGCTTCCGAAACTGAAGGAACAGTTCGAAGTTTTCGAAGACAACAAAGAGCTCTATGAACGCTATATCCCGCCAAGGCCTTCCTTCGATTTTTATTTCGATGTGGCGGATGGCAACATCTTATGCAAGGCAACGGCTTCCTATGGAGAAAAAGTCTATGATCTTTTAGGCGGCGAACACGATGATGACAGGGATCTCACTCTGGAAAGGGAAGCGGTGAAGATGATCCGAAAGATCTTCTATGACCGCAATGAGAAGATGGAATTTTTTGTCGAAGGCGGCGATGACATCATCTTTGAGATCCTCGAGGACCTCATACCGGAACTCATGAAGATCGGCGATGTCCATTCCACCGAGTCCTTCGACCGTCTGAAAGTGAAACGGCGCACGAACTTAAGCGTCGGGGTCAGAGTCGATAACGGACTGCTCGAACTGGATGTGAAGTCGGAGGACATTTCACTGGAAGAACTGGCGGCGATCGTAAGTTCCTACCGGCTGAAGAAGAAATACCACAAGCTGAAGAACGGGGATCTGGTCAGAACGGACGATGAGAATCTTGAAACTCTGTCCGAACTGCTGGATTCTTTGAACATCTCCTTGAAAGACTTCGTCAAGGGGAAGATGCATCTTCCTTCCTACCGGGCTTTATATCTGGATAAGCTGCTGGAGTCCAACGATTCCGTCTATGACAACCGGGATGCGCATTTCCGTTCCCTGATCAAAGACTTCAAGACGATCAAGGAATCCGACCATCAGGTCCCGGAATCTTTGGAAGAGACCATGCGTTCCTACCAGAAAGCCGGCTATCGCTGGTTAAAGACACTGTCGCATTTCGGATTCGGCGGCATCCTGGCGGACGAGATGGGTTTAGGCAAGACGATACAGATCCTGGCTCTGCTTCTGGATAATAAGAACAACGGCGGAAAGACCTCTCTGGTAGTCTGTCCGGCTTCTCTGGTCTACAACTGGCTGGCCGAGATACGAAAGTTCACGCCGGAACTCAAAGCCGCTGCAGTCACCGGGACCCAGAAAGAAAGAGAAAGGATCATCGGTGAGCAGGAAGGATATGACATCCTGGTCACTTCCTATGATCTGTTAAAACGTGACATCGCTTCTTACGAGGGGATCGTTTTCGATTACGAGATCCTCGATGAGGCCCAATACATCAAGACCTATACGACAGCCAATGCCAGGTCCTGCAAGGCGATACGTGCCAGAGGTCACTTCGCTTTGACCGGTACGCCGATCGAAAACAATCTGGCGGAACTCTGGTCGATCTTCGATTTCCTGATGCCGGGCTTCCTGTTCAGCTATGAAACCTTCAGACAGCGCTATGAGACGAAGATCACCAAGGAAGAAGATGAAACGGCTTCAAAGCGTCTGAAGAACATGATCGCGCCTTTCATACTGCGCAGAAAGAAGACGGATGTCTTATCCGATCTGCCGGACAAGCTCGAGGAAGTGATAAAAGTGCGTTTCGATGAGAAACAAAGAAAGCTCTACGTTTCGCAAGTCCTCAAGGTCTCCAAGATCGTCGGCAACGACGAAGAAGCCTACAGGCAGAACAAGATCGCGATCCTGGCGGAGCTGATGAAACTCAGGCAGGTGTGCTGCGAACCTTCGCTGGTCTATGAGGATTTCGACGGAGAAAGCGCAAAGCGGCAGGCCTGCATCGAACTGATCAAAGCGGCGAAAGAAGAAGGCCACAAGATACTGCTGTTCTCGCAATTCACTTCGATGCTGGAGATACTGGAGAAAGAGCTGCAGAAGGAGGAGATCGCTTATTATACGATCACCGGTGCGACGAAAAAGGAAGAACGTCTGAAAAAGGTGGATGCCTTCAATGAAGATGATGTACCGGTCTTTCTGATCTCTTTGAAAGCCGGCGGAACGGGTCTCAACCTGACGGGTGCGGACATCGTCATCCACTACGACCCGTGGTGGAACGTGGCGGCCCAGAACCAGGCGACCGACAGGGCCCACCGCATCGGCCAGAAGAGAGTCGTGACGGTCTATAAGATCATTGCCGAAGACTCGATCGAAGAGAAGATCATCGATCTGCAGGAGAAAAAGGCGAAGCTCGCGGAAGACATCCTGGACAACGAATCGGTATCCTTATACTCTCTGAGCAAGGATGAGCTCCTGCGGCTGTTAAAGTAAAAGAAAAAATGATACTTTTACTGGCGTGAGAGCAAAAGAGACGATATCATATAGATGTTCCGTGAGGAAACTTTATATAAGGAGAAAAGAATAATTATGAACAAACCGGTTGTATTAGTGGTTATGGACGGTGTCGGCTGGACCAGCAAGGACATGGGCAATGCCGTTCTTCATGCCTACAAGCCACAGCTCGATGATCTCATGAGCAATTGGCCTCACACGACGATCAAGGCAAGCGGAACTGCTGTCGGACTCCCTTCCGATTCCGATATGGGCAACTCCGAAGTCGGCCACAACGCCTTAGGCTGCGGCCAGATCTATTCCCAGGGTGCCAAGCTCGTCAACGAATCCATCGAAAGCGGAAAGATCTATGAATCCGATGCCTGGAAGGGTGCGACTGGCTTTGCGAAAGAACACAACGGCAAGATGCATTTCATCGGCTTACTGTCCGATGGCAATGTCCATTCCAACATCTCACACCTGATCGCCATGCTGAAACAGTGCAAGGCACAGGGCACAAAAGAAGTAAGAGTCCACATCCTGTTAGACGGCAGAGATGTTCCGGAGACCTCCGGTCTTCAGTACGTCGACCAGCTCGAAGATGTCCTGAAGGAACTCAATGATGATGATTTCCATGCCTGCATCGCTTCCGGCGGCGGCAGAATGTCGATCACGATGGACCGCTATGAAGCAGACTGGTCCATGGTCGAAAGAGGCTGGCACATCCATGTCATGGGTGACGGCAGATGCTTCGACAGCGCAAGACAAGCTATCGAGACCCTCCGTGCAGAAGGCGGTTATACCGACCAGTATCTGCCCGGCTTCGTCGTAGCCAAAGACGGCCAGCCGGTCGGTACGATCGATGACGGCGATGCGGTGATCCTCTACAACTTCAGAGGCGACCGTGCCGTTGAACTTTCCAAGGCGTTCGATTATATGAACAAGGGTTTCAACAGCTTCGAAATGCCGAAGAAACCAAACGTCTACTATGCAGGCATGTTGCAGTATGACGGAGACCTCAAGCTTCCTGATCATTTCTTGGTAGAACCGCCGCACATCGAACATACGATGTCCGAGTTCCTGGTAGAAAAGGGCGTTCGTTCCTATGCATGTTCCGAAACACAGAAGTTCGGTCATGTCACATACTTCTGGAACGGCAACCGTTCCGAAAAGTTCTCCGATGAACTCGAGACCTGGGAAGAGATCCCATCCGATGTCATCGCATTCGATCTCAAGCCTTGGATGAAGGCGACCGAGATCACCGATCACATGGTCGAAGCCATCGAATCCGGCAAATACCAGTTCTTGAGATGCAACTACCCGAACGGCGACATGGTCGGCCATACCGGCAACTATGAAGCGACTCTGATCGGTGTCGAATCCGTCGACCTGATGCTCAAGAGGATCATGGATGCCTGCAAGAAGATGGATTACACTCTGATCGTCACTGCCGACCATGGCAACTCCGATGAGATGTATGACAAGGGCACGAATCCGGATGGTACGCCAAAGGCCAAGACTTCTCACTCTCTGGCAGTCGTTCCATTTGCCATCTACAATGGCCCGGAAGGAACGGAAGTCAAGGAAGAAGGCGACTTCGGTCTGGCGAACGTTGCGGCGACTGTCGTCAAGCTGCTTGGCTACGAAGCCCCGAAGCAGTGGCTTGAAAGCATCATCAAATAAGCTCACAAAGCAGATCGAAAGGTCTGCTTTTCTTCTGCCTGTTTGGTAAGGGAAGCGGCTTGTTGTAGAATAGAATTGGAAGAGATATGGAGGTAGTGAATGCTTAGTATCGAAAAGCTGAAAGAATACGGCGCTGATGTAAAGACCGGACTCAATCTGTGCATGAACTCGGAAGATTTCTATCTGCGAATGGTATCGATGATCGTTTCCGAACAGTCATTTTCCGATCTTGAAAAAGCGATCAAAGAAAATGACCTGGAAGCCGCTTTCCGGGCTGCTCATGCCCTCAAGGGCGTTTCGGGAAATCTTTCTCTGACTCCTTTGTATGAAAAGGTGGTCGAGATCACCGAACTGTTAAGAAGCCATACACAGATGGATTATTCAAAGATGCTTCAAGGCATCCTGGATGAAAAAAAGACTCTGGAGTCTATGATCAACGATTAAAAAAATGAAGAGTGGCGATCACTCTTCATTTTCGTTTTCTTCTTCCTCGTATTCGTAGCGGATCTTGATGTTTCCGTATTCGTCGGCGACTTCATCGAAGACATCCAGGATCTTGAGTGAGAACTTCTTGAGATCGTCGGAATTCATCACGATGATCTCGGTATCCTCCATCTCGCACAGACAGTCATATAAGGCGTCGAGATTCTCCCCATAGTATTCCGGGAAGTCGAACAGTTCCTTCAGATATTCGTGTCCGCGTCTGTTGAGTTCGCTGATGTCCATGACGATCTTTTTTGTTTTGGTCTCTTCGTTGAAGCCCAGGGACAGGTTTCCATAGTCTTCATTGACATCGTTGAACAGGCGGATGATCGATGCGGAAAGATCGTTCATCTCCCCATAGTTTTCCAGCAATACCTCGCAATCATCGAGGTAGGACAGATAGGCATAGAAGGAATCGAAATCATCGCCTTCGTATGCGGGATCTTTAAATATCTCGCGCAGATACTCAAATCCTTTTTCGTTGAGCTTTTGAATGTCCAGAATAACTTTCATCTTCAAGGTTCTCCATATAATAGCGTAAAGCTCGAATAGTGGTCATCGGTATAGTAGATCAGACCGTCGTTGGAAAAGACGATCCGTTTGGCATTGCGGTCTTTGCCGCCGTAGTCGATGTCGCATTCATAATATTTTCTGCCGCTTTTTTCCGGCAATAGGCCTTCCCGGTTTCCGAAACGGTCACCGCCGATGCAGCAGCCATCGCACACCTTCCAGAGATTGTTTTTGGAAGCGGAATAGCCCAAGTCCTTGGCTTCCGATTTGGTGATGAAGTTGTCCGGCAGTTTTCCATAGGTGTGGATGTATAAGGCAACGTCTTCCTTGGAATAGAAATAGCCTTTTTCATCGATGGTCTCTTCCTTTTGTGCGGGAGTATCGACCGGATCGTTTGCCTGATCTGTTTCCGGTGCAGAAACGACAGGAGGCGAATCGACAGGCTGCGCATTCCTGCCAAAGAAAAAGCCGATGCCAAAGGCCAGTAATACTGCCAGCGCAAGGATCGGCAGCAATGATCTGAATTTACTTTTCATAAATCCATTATAGCAGTTATCGTTCAATGAGGAAGCAAGACTCCGGCCAATACACCGAGAAGTGCCGAGACGCCGATGATGGCGATCGGTCCTTTCTTGAAGTGATTCATGCCCAGGCAGATCAGGAAGATAAAGAACGGCACACAGGAAGAAAGCGGTCCGAATACGACATCCTCACCTTTCGGGAAAAAGACTTCTTCGCCTACCGAGATCACGGCCGAAGCGATCATGCCGACGACGACCGGCTTGAGGCCTTCCAAGACATAGGCGATCGCTTTGTTTTTGATGAAGCGGTCATAAAAGATGGCGATCAGCAGCATGATCGCAAATGAAGGAAGGCTGACGCCAAGCACCGCGGCGATGAGTCCCGGGATATTTCCGGTCTTGAGGCCGATATAGGTGGCCATGTTGACGGACATTGAACCCGGGGTGGATTCACTGACTGCGAGAAAGTTGATGAGCTCGGCATTGCTCATCCACTCGTGGCCGAGGACTTCCTGCCGTATGAGCGGTAACATCGCATAGCCGCCGCCGATCGCGAAAAAGCCCATTTTCAGAAAGGCTGTGAAAAGATCGAGGTACAGTTTCATCTCTCATCCTCCGGAATAAAGCGGAAGGCGATGGCGCTGACCAACATTGCCGCCATAAGTAAAGTCATGACATTGACTTTGAAGACCACCAGAAGTAAGAACGAAACGACCATGACGATGTAGTTGAGATAGTACTTGCCCATCTCCTTGAACAGCAAGGCAGTCGCGTTGATGATCAAAACCAGCACCGCGCAGCGTACACCCGCAAAGGCATAATCGACATAGACATTGGCTGCAAACTCCTTCATGAAGAAAGAGACGATCGACATGATGATCACGGATGGCGAAATGATGCCTAAGGTGGCAATGATCGCACCTGAAAATCCGCCGACGCGATAGCCGATGAAGGTGGCGGAAGAGACCGAGATCGATCCCGGCGTGGATTCGCCGATCGCGATGATGTCGGCGATGTTCCTTTCACTCATCCAGCCCCTGTTCTCGACGATCTCCTTTTTCAGAAGAGTGATCATGGCATATCCCGAACCAAACGTAAAAAGTCCGATCTTAAAAAATGAAAAAAACAGACTGCTGTATTTTCGCAACATAAAAAACCTCCTTGGAAAATGCAGATATGAAATGATGTGCTTTTTATGTACAGATCCTGACGGACCGAAAAAAGTGAATGGACAAAAAGCCCTGTTACTATATTAGCGTGACAGTGTGATAAATCAAGCATTTTAAGGGATTTCACGTAATTTCCCATAATACTTAAGGCAGGCTGACAACGGGAAATCTGATTCCTGTATAATAAAAATGGAATAAGAGAAGGAGAAGAAAAATGAATCGGGCGATTTGGTTTGTTTTTGTGATAGGTTCGCTTTCGTTTTTTGGTAGATTCTTTTTTGAAAGCGGCAGTGTTCTGGCGGAATACATCCTGCTGGGTCTGGCGGTATTGATCGGCGTAGGTTACGTGGTGAATCTGAAAAAGTAGGGAAGAGATATGAAAGACGAACGGATAAGAAAGATCATCGAACAGGAAGAAGACAGGCAAAGACACAATATCGAACTGATCGCTTCGGAAAACTACTGTTCGAAAGACGTGATGGAAGCAGTCGGAAGCTGTCTGACCAACAAATATGCGGAAGGCTATCCGGGAAAACGCTACTATGGCGGCTGTGTCAATGTGGATGAAGCGGAATCCCTGGCCAAAGAAAGAGTATGCGAGCTCTTCGGTGCGGAATATGCCAATGTGCAGCCTCATTGCGGTTCTTCCGCCAACATGGCGGTCTACAGGGCAGTCCTGAAACCGGGCGATCGCCTATTGGGCATGTCACTTGATGCCGGAGGGCATCTGACCCATGGCTATAAGCTGAGTTTTTCGGGAAGCGATTATGAGACGTTTGCCTATGGCGTGGACAGAGAAAGCGAACTGATCGATTACGATGAGGTGAAAGCTCTTGCCTTGCAGGTGCATCCGAAACTGATCGTTGCCGGGGCGAGTGCCTATGCCCGTTTCATCGATTATGAACGATTCAAGAAGATCGCCGATAAGGCGGGTGCGCTGCTGATGGTGGATATGGCCCATGTGGCGGGTCTGATCGCCGCAGGCCTTCATCCGTCTCCCGTACCGTATGCGGACTTCGTCACTTCGACGACCCATAAGACGCTCCGGGGTCCCCGCGGCGGCCTGGTACTGTGCAAGAAAGAGTATGCCAAGGCTCTGGACAGAGCGGTCTTTCCGGGCATACAGGGCGGTCCTTTGTGCCACGTGATCGCCGGCAAGGCAGTCTGCTTCTATGAAGCCATGCAGCCGGAATTCAAGGAATACCAGAAACAGGTGGTCACAAATGCCAAGGTGCTGATGGAGACGCTGAAAGAAGAAGGTTTCCGTATCGTATCGGGCGATACCGATAATCATATGGTACTGGTCGATGTCAAACATCCTTTGGGCATCACCGGCAAGCAGCTGGAGACAAGACTTGATGAAGTCAACATCACGGTAAACAAGAACGCGATCCCGTTCGATGAAGAAAAACCGGCTTACACCTCAGGCATCCGCGTCGGTACGCCGGCCATGACGACCAGAGGTTTTAAGGAAGAAGAATTCAAGGAAGTCGGAAAGATCATCTCGCTGGTCGCCCACAACATCGATGATGAAAAGTCGATCCTAGAAGCGGGACTCAGAGTCAGAAAACTCATGGAGAGATTCCTATGAACGAAGTGCTCAAGGCATTGAAAGAAAGACGCAGCATCCGCAGATTCAAGGACAGGATGCCGGAAGACGAACTGATCGATCAGATCGTGGAAGCCGGTCTCTATGCGGCCAATGGCAAAGGCCTGCAGGCAACGATGATGATCGTCGTCAGAAATAAGGAATTACGCGAGAAATTCGTCAAAGCCAATGCGCAGATCGGCGGCTATGGCGATGTTGATCCGTTTTACGGGGCACCGATGTTCATCGTCGTCCTGTCGAGGAAAGACAATCCCAACTGCAGATACGACGGTGCTCTGGTAATGGGCAATCTGATGCTGGCGGCGCATTCCCTGGGCCTTGGCAGCATCTGGATCAACCGGGCCAGACAGGAATTTGAGACCGATGAATTCAAGAAGATCCTCGAAGATCTCAAGATCGAAGGGGAATGGGAAGGTGTCGGTCACTGTGCGATCGGTTATATCGATGGCGAAGTGCCGCCTGCCGCAGCGCGCAAAGACGGCAGAGTTTACTACATAGATTAAGGAGGAAGTATGGGGATCAGATTTGCGAAATCGATCAAGATCGGCAATTATCTCAGGATCAACTTTACCAAGAACGGTCTGAGTGCGACCATCGGCAAGAAAGGCGCATCCGTCAATATCGGCACCAAGGGAGCGTATCTCAATCTTTCGCCGGCAGCCGTCGGCGTCAACGGTACCGGGCTTTCCTACCGGCAGAAGATCCTTTCATTAGGCGCTTCCAAGAAGAAGAAAAAGAGTGAATCGGCGTCCAAGAAGAAGACCTATGTGCCGGCTTCGCAGACAGACAAGACTTCCTCTTTGAAGAAGAAGGAAGAAGTCAGGGAAGAAACGACGCTTCCGGTAACGGCGAATGAGGAAGTGAAGGAAGATGTGATCGATCCTGTTGAGGAATATGAAAACAACCTCGAGGCGATCGTCAATCTTCACAAGTATGCCGCTCCGATCATGGATAAGAAAGAATTCGAGGAGTATGCGGCATCTCTGGAATCGGAGGCCAAAAAGGAACTGTTCAAATATGCCCTGGAGGGTGATGAGGACATCATTGAAAACATGATCTCTTCCTTCATGAGTTCTCTGGAACTGGCGTATGACGTCCGTGCCAATTATGAACTGGAAAACGATATCCTGTATGTCGACCTGGATCTGCCGGAGATCGAAGAACTCTCCAGAGAGTATCCGGCTTACAATAACGGAAAGCTCGTCACGAAACGCAAGACTTCCGCACAGATGAAAGAAGAATACGGAAGGCTCGTTTTGTCCGTGGGCATCTTCCTGGCAGGCTCCTATTTCAATATCTCGCCATATATCCGCCAGGTCGTCATGTCCGGCTTCACTTCCGTACGTGACAAAAACGGCGATCTGGTCGACCAGTATCTGTACTCGGTCAAGTATGACAGGGAGGTCTTTGAAAAGAGCGATCTGAGCGAAGTCGATGATCCTTATAAGTTCGTCCTGCAGTTTGAAAACCGGATCAATATGTCCGAGTCCTATAATTTCAAGCCGGTCAAGCCTTATGAGATGGAATCGGCGCTTCAGACCAATGAACTGATCGATGATGCGATCGCCGCTTTGAAGGAGCTTGGCTACAAGGCGAATGAACTGACTTCCGTGAAGGAAAGACTGAGCGAATACCGCTATGAGAATCCGGGCGATTACTTAAGAGAAGGTCTTCGCATACTCAAGGAAGAAAAATAATCCAAAGGAAACATCTGTTAAGGCTGTGCGCAGGCACGGCCTTTTCCATATCGCAGAAGAAAAGTCGATACAAGGATGTTAAAATAGAAGTTAAGAAATCGCATTTCAAATGAACGATAGAACTTGTTTTGAAAAGAAACAGAGTCTCACCTCTGCGACCGGCGAAAAGCCCGGCCTTTTCGCTGTGAAAGAAAGGATCATCCATGTCTGATCTGTTTAAGATGATGATCGTTTTCTTTCTGCTTTTCAGTCTGTGCGGCTGTTCTTCGCAAGGCCAGGCGGAAGAGATAAAACAGCCCGAGCCTCTGGCTCCGGAAGAGCGCTATGAAGTCCCTGAATTTGCGGTCTCCGAGTTCAATGAAGAGGCGGCTGAATCCAAGAATGGAGCTTATATCGATGTCTCAAACGTCTCCAAGGGCTATGTCGCGGTAAAGGCGGTCTCCGACAAGCGTCTGAAGTTTCAGGTACTGACGGAGAATACCTACAATTACGATCTGTCCAAGGAAGGGGAAGTCTCCATCTTCCCGCTACAGTCCGGGGATGGCGAATATACCTTCCGGGTCATGGAGAACATCTCCGACAACAAGTATGCGGTATTGTTTCAGACTTCGGCGAACGTGACTCTGGAAGATGAATTTCAGCCTTTCATTCGAAGCAGCGATTATGTGGCGTATACGAAGGATTCGGAATGCGTGAAGCTCGCGGATTCCTTTGCGGCTTCTTCGTCGAGCGCACTCGATGTGGTGTCCAAAGTCTACGATCATGTCTGTGCGAACATCACTTATGACAAGCCGAAAGCGGAAAACATCAAATCGGGCTATCTGCCCGATCCCGATGAGACATTGTCCACCGGCAAAGGCATCTGTTTCGATTATGCGTCTCTGACGGCGGCGATGTTAAGGTCACAAGGCATACCGACCAAGGTCATCTTCGGCTATGTATCGCCAAACGATCTCTACCACGCCTGGAACATGTTCTATACAAAGGAATCGGGCTGGGTGACCGTCAAATTTGAAGTGAATGAGAAAGAATGGACCCGCATGGATCTGACCTTCTCGGCCAATGGCTCGGATCAGAGATTCATTGGCGACGGAAGCAATTATGCGGATGTATATGAGTACTAAGGAGGAAGAAAATGGCAGGCAATAAACTATCTTTATTGGGAGTATCGGCTTTTTGCGAAAGTATGGCGTCGATGCTCGATGCCGGGATCGAGATCTCGGAAGCTGCTTCTTTGATGAAACAGAAAAAAGGATCTGCCGGCCAGCTCAATGAAGGGCTGCAGGTGATCGAATCCAGTCTGCAGGAAGGTTCCACGCTCAAGGATGCGATGGAAAAAAGCGGAATGTTTCCGGAATATGCCTTGCAGATGGTTGAGGCAGGCGAAGCGACCGGTAAGACGGAAGAAGCTTTGAAGCGCCTGGCCGGCTATTATTCTTCCCAGCATTCCCTGAAGGAAAAGATCACTTCGACGATCATCTATCCGATGGCGATGATCGTGCTGATCATCATCGTGCTTTTCCTGATGTTGCGGCTCGTGCTTCCGGCATTTGCCAATGTCTATGAGACGCTGACGGGTTCTTTAAGCCAGTCGAGCTACAGCTATATCACTTACGCATTCGCTTTCTGCCGCATCGCTCTGATCGTGATGGTGGTCCTGGTCGCTTTGACTGTGATCGGCTGGTTCATGTATGGGCACGGCTTCAGGAAACAGATCTCGGCTCTGTTATCCAGAATCCCGGCTGCCGGCAATATATTAAAGAATCTTGCCTTGTATCGTTTCACTTCGGCCTACGAAGTCTATCTTTCCAGCGGCTTCTTGCAGGATGATGCGATCGCCAAAGCCAGAGAGATGTCCGAACATCCTGAGGTGAATGAAAAGATCGATAAGGCCAAGGCTTTGATGGATGAGGGGAACGGCTTTGCCAGAAGCGCCAATGAGGCGGAGCTTTATGAACCGGTCTACGGGCGCATGCTGATACCGGCGGAAAGAAGCGGCGATATGGAAGGGGCTTTGAAGAGGCTTTCCGATCTGCTTTCTTCCAGTGTCATGACTTCTTCCGATGCTCTGCTGGGTTCTCTGGAATCGATCCTTTCCGGTGTGCTGATGGTCACCGTTGCTGTAGCTTTGTTATGTGTCATGCTTCCTTTGATCGGCATCATGAATTCGATAGGTTGATAAACTATGTACCAGGACAGAAAAGAACACATCCTTATCAGGGTCGTATCGGTATGTCTTATCTGTATACTGCTTGTTTTCGCATACAATTCTTTCAATTCGCGGGCAGACCGCGATCTTGAAGATGAATCTTTCGCAGCGATCGAAGAGGCGATCCGCAAGGCTGCCTTACAATGCTATGTCGTAGAGGGTGCCTATCCGGTCGACCTTGATTATCTCAAGGAGAACTACGGCCTCAAGATCAATGAGAGGAACTATTATGTCGTCTACCGCGCTTTTGCGGAGAATCAGCTTCCGGACATCCGGATCGTAAAGAAATAGAAGACCATGAATAAGAAAGAGAATAAAAACGAACTGTCTTTGATGATCATGATGGCTTTCTTCATCATCGGTTTTCTGCTGCTCGTACTGTTCGGTACGAAGATCTACCAGTCGATCTCGGTGAATGAAGCACAATCTTCCCTGTCAAGGACACTTTCTTCCTATCTTCATACCGCTTCCAAGATGAATGAGGCGGGTATCTATACGGAAAACAAGGAAGGAAAACTCGTGCTGGTCATCAAGGACGGCGAGACCGGGTTTGGCAACCGCATCTACCTGCATGAGGGGTATCTTGTTGAGGATTTCGGAATGCTGGAGGATGAACTGCATGCCGATTCAGCGATGCGGATCGCAAAGACTTCCGTCTTCGAGATCGAAGAGATACGGGATGATCTTCTCAAGATCACAACGGAAGACGGAGCTGTCTTCATCAGCCGTTTTGAAAAGGAGGACCGATGATGAAAAGAAGAAATAATCTCGGCATCGAGATCATCGTGATCCTGGCAGCTTTCATCTGCTGCATCCTGGTATTGTCCAAGGCCTTTGTTTCCGCAAGAGTCCGATCTTCGCAGGCTTCCGTTTTATCCGATGCCGTCACGCTGGCATCCGACTGTGCCGATGTATTCCTGGCATGTGATGAAAAAGAAGATATCGCAAAGATCCTGGGCGGGGAAGCGAAAGGCGATCAGATCATCGCGTATTTTGATGATGACCTCGATCCTTCTGCGCAAGGTCCTTTCAAAGTGGTCATCGATATCGTGAAACAAGGGGATTTTGAAACGGCTGTGATCGAAATACTTCGCAATGAGGAAGAGATATACAGCATCGAAACGGGAAGGAAGGCTCGATCATGAACACGGGAAGACTGAGACTTGGGATGCTGTCGATCTTATTGACGGTCATCGTCATCTGTATGAGTGTGCTTTGCCTTCTGTCCTATGCGACTTCGATGGCGGATCTTCGTCTGTCACAGCGCTACGCCAATACGGTGAGGATACGCTATGAGCTTGAAAAGGAAGGCAGACAGCTTTTAAATGAAGCCGGCGAAGGCTCTATAATAGAGACAGAGATACAGCTCGAAGGTTATAAACTGAACATCAAGGCAAACAAAGAAAACGGTGAGACTGCCATCGATACCTGGTCTGTGCGGAAGATCTGGCAGGAAGATGAAAGTGTCGGCGATCTGTGGGGAGGTAACTGAGATGAGTATTGAAGAAGTATTGAGAAACGCAATGGAAGCGGATGCGTCAGACATCTTTCTGATCGCAGGCCTTCCTCTGACATACAAGTGCAACGGTTTCCTCAACCGGGTCAGCGAGAAGATGCTGCTGCCTGCCGAGATCGAAGAACTGGTCAGGGAAGTCTATGTCGTCTCAAAAAGGGAAACGGTCAATCTCGACAAGAAGGTCGATGATGATTTCTCTTTCGCGATCTCGGGATTGGGAAGATTCCGTGTCAACGTCTTCAGACAGCGCGGTTCTCTAGCTGCCGTCATCCGTGTCATCAAATTCGGTATCCCGGATCCCGTCAAAATGAACATCCCGGAGAGCGTCTTATCTCTGGCAGACAATAAAAAAGGCCTGGTCCTTGTCACCGGTTCGGCCGGCTCGGGCAAGTCGACGACTCTGGCCTGCATGATCGACAGGATCAACAGGAACCGATCCTGCCACATCATCACGATGGAAGATCCGATCGAATACGTCCATCGCCATGACAAGTCGATCGTCACCCAGCGTGAGATCTTCATCGATACGCCGGGCTATCTGGAATCTTTGCGTTCCGCTTTGAGAGAGAGTCCGGATGTCATCCTGTTAGGTGAGATGCGTGACTACGATACGATCTCGGCGGCCATCACGGCAGCGGAGACCGGAACGCTTCTGATCTCGACCTTGCATACCAGCTCTGCCGTCAACACGATCAACAGGATCGTCGATGTCTTCCCGGCATCACAGCAGCACCAGATCAAGCTGCAGTTATCCCAGATCCTGAAAGGCATCATCTGCCAGCAGCTGGTCACAGGCGTCAATGGCGAACTCATACCGGCATTTGAGGTATTGAAAGTCAATTCGGCAGTTTCCAATATGATCCGCGATGACAAGCTGCCGCAGCTCAACAACACGATGGCCACATCGCAGGCCGAAGGCATGTTCACGATGGATTCCTATCTGGCAGACCTCTACAAACAGGGCAAGATCTCCAGAGAAGAGGCACTGGTATCCTGTGTGAACTACGATTCTCTGTCAAAGAGGATCTGATCAATGATAATAAAATGCGTATCCGGATTTATATCGGATACGCATTTTTTTCTTTTGTTTCGGTTTTTTGAGTTACTGTGCCTTTACTTCGGCGATACCGAGGTCGTTTCCTTCGTTGAAGTTGCGGGCATTTTCCATCGTCTGGACGGCGATCGCCTGCATGGCTTCTCTGGTGAAGAAGGCCTGGTGGGAAGTCAATACCAGCTGAGGGAACATCTGCAGTCTTGCGGTGATCGAATGCGGCAATGGTTCATCAGACCTGTCGGTATAGACGTTTTCATCTTCGCCTTCATAGACATCCAGCGCGACGGCCTGGAATTTGCCGTTTTTCAAAGCGGCGATGAGAGCTTCGACATCGATGAGCGGTCCTCTGGCGGTGTTCACCAGCATGACGCTGTCCTTCATGAGCGAGATGGCGTGTTCATCGATCAGATGGTAGGTGCCGCCTTCTCCCATGATGAGCGGCGCATGTAAGGAGATCAGATCCGCCTTGGAAAGAAGTTCTTCCTTGGTGACGTATGTCAGAAGGCCTTCCTCTTCGAGCCGCTTATTCGGATAGGCATCCCAGCCGATAACGGTCATGCCATAGCCTTTGGCGATCCTGGCGAAGCACTGCCCGATCTTTCCGGTGCCCATGACGCCGCAGACCTTGTTGTGCAGGTCGACACCTAACAAGCCGGATAAGGCGAAGTTGTTTTCCCTGACTTTGCGGTCCGCTTTGTGTAAACGGCGGTTGGCTTCCTGTAATATGGCCATCGCGTGTTCGGCGACCGCATATGGCGAATAGGCCGGAACTCTGGCAACTTTGATGCCATATTCCTTGCAGGCATCAAGATCGACATTGTTGAAACCCGCGCAGCGGAGAAGGATCAGTCTGATGCCTTCATTGTGCAGCACATCGACGACTTCTCTTGGTGCTTCATCGTTGACGAAGATACATACGGCATCATGGCCCTTGGCCAAAGAAGCCGTTTCCAGAGTGAGTCTTGATTCGAGATAAGTGATATCGGCATTATACGTTCCCGGACCTTTTTCATCAGCCAGTCTGGAGAAGAAGATACGGTCATAGTCTTTCGTTCCGAAGAAGGCGATCTTCAGTATGCCACTTTCTCTTTCTTCGATGCAGTCGGTGCAGATGATCTTTTTGACTTTTTCGGCATCGGCTTCCTCATTGATGCCTTCGACGCTCACTTCCAGGACATCGCCCTTTTTTGCGTTGAGCGAGAGAATCTGCAGGACGTCGGAAGCGTTGGCATGTCTGCCGTTGCACGAGATGGAAACAGCGCTTTTCAAGCCCACACACAGCTGTGCGATCAAAGCGGCCGGTCTGGCATGGATGCCGATCGGATTTTCTACAGTACAGCGAAATTGTTTCATACGATTGATTATCCTCCACATCTGTATTTTACCATTGACTGACAGGATGAAAATGAATGATGATGTCTTTTATAAAGAGTTTTCATTTTATAATAAAGTTGATGTTTGATATTACTATAATCGGAGCCGGTATCACCGGTTCCCTGATCGCTCACCGTCTGAGCAAGCTCGATCTGAAAGTTTTGGTTCTGGAAAAGGAGAATGATGTTGCTGAAGGTGCGACCGGGGCGAATTCCGCCATGGTCCACTCTGGACACGATCCAAAACCCGGCACTTTGAAATGCAGGTACAATCTTCTGGGAAACCGCATGTATCCCGAACTTTGCAAGGAACTGCAGGTATCTTATGTGCCGATCGGCGCCTATGTTGCTGCAGGCGGAGAAGAAGAGGAAGAAAAACTCGATCAGCTGATCGCTCAATGTGAAGAAAGAAACGTTCCTTATGAAGTGATGGACGGGGATACGGCAAGAAAGACTGAGCCGAATCTTGCAGACCGCATCACAAAAGTCCTGTCTCTTCCTACGACCGGTATCGTCACGCCATGGGAAGTGGTTTTTGCCGCCATGGAAGAGGCGATGCTGAATGGCGTGGAAGTGAAGCTGAATTATGAAGTCTCATCGATCGAAAAGAAGGAAGATCACTTTGTGATCAATGATGAGATCTGTACGAAAGTCCTGATCAACTGTGCCGGCGCACATTGCGATGACATCACGAACATGTTGAGAGAAAGTCCGTACAAGGTCTTCGCAAGAAAAGGCGAGTATTTCGTGCTGGACCATCTTAACGGGACTTTTGTCAACCACGTCATCTATCCGACGCCGTCCGCCAAGGGCAAGGGCGTCCTTGCCATACCGACGGTACATGGCAACGTGCTTCTCGGTCCGAATTCCGATGACTGTGAAGATGTGGAAGATGATTCCACGGGAAGCGGTCTTGACTATATTCGAAGCGAGATCTCCAAGACCATGAAGAACATCCCGTATCATAAGATGATCCATACCTTTGCGGGTCTTCGTCCGCATATCGATCTCAAGGATTTCTATATACAGGAAGATGATCTTATCGAAAACTTCATCCATGTTGCCGGCATCGAATCACCGGGCTTATCTGCCGCTCCGGCGATCGCCAAAGACGTGGTCGAGAATATCGTACTGCCGAAATTTGAAGGATACAAAGTTAAAGAAACTTACAATCACCGCAAACCTTTCATCAACATGGATAAGATGTCGGACGAGGAAAAGTCCGCGCTTATCGAAAAGGATCCGGATTTCGGAAGGATCATCTGCCGCTGCGAGAAGATCTCGATGGGACAGATCAAAGACGTCATCAACAGAAACTGCGGCGCCAGATCGATCAAAGGCGTCAAGATGCGCTGCCGTCCGGGCATGGGAAGATGCCAGGGAGGTTTCTGTGAACCGGAAGTATTGAAGATCCTGGCGAAGGAGCTTCACGAAGAAAAGACAGAGGTCTGTCTCGACCGTCCGGGTTCCAATGTGCTGGTCGCTGAAGCAAAGGAGGAACTGTAATGGAGAGACATCAGCTGGTCATCGTCGGTGCAGGCTCCGCCGGTCTTGCGGCTGCCTTAGGCGCCTATGAAAACGGATTGGAAGACATCCTGCTGATCGAAAGAGAAAGCGAGTATGGCGGCATCCTTCAGCAGTGCATCCACAACGGTTTCGGTTTACATACCTTCAACGAAGAGCTTTCCGGTCCTGCATATGCGGAACGCTACTTCGATCTGATCAAGGACAACGAGTGCATCTCCATCCTTTATGATGCGGCCGTCACGAAGATCGAAGGAAAACTCCTCACCGTGCAGTGTCCGCAAGGCATACGTCATATCGAAGCGGATGCCATCGTCATTTCGACAGGCTGCAGAGAAAGGCCTGCCGGTGCCATCGGCATGAAAGGCAACCGCTGCCAGGGCGTCTATACGGCCGGAACGGCACAGAAATATCTGAACAAGGAAGGCTATCTTGTCGGAAAGAAAGTCTTCATCCTGGGATCGGGCGACATCGGCCTGATCATGGCCAGAAGGATGACTCTGGAAGGGGCGAAGGTCATCGGCGTCGCCGAACTGCAGCCGTATTCCAACGGCCTGGCCAGAAATATCAAACAGTGTCTGGAAGACTTCGATATCCCGCTCTATCTTTCCCATACCGTGGAAGCGGTCCATGGTTCCTCCAGACTGGAATCGATCGCATTGATACAGGTCGATGACAAGTTAAAGAAGATCGAAGGTTCCGAGCAGGAGATCGAATGCGACTGCCTGCTGCTTTCCGTCGGACTCATTCCGGAAAACACGCTGATCGAAGAACTTGGCGTAAAGATACATCCGCGTACCAAAGGCGCGATCGTCGATGACCGCTATATGACTTCGATCGAAGGCATCTTTGCCTGCGGCAATGCCTTACATGTCCATGACCTGGTCGACTATGTATCGCAGGAAGGCAAAAAAGCCGGCAAAGCGGCTGCCGATTATGTCTTAGGCATGGTGAGCGAAGGCGAGGAAGTGAAAAACATCGTCAGCAACGGTGTCTCCTACATGGTCCCGCAGTCTTTCCATAAGGGGAGAGACCTCGAATTCATGTTCAGGGTCAGCCGTGTCTATAAGGAATCGTATATCCATATCTATGGCAACGGCCTGGATAAGAAGATCAAAAAGCTCGGCATCGTGCCAAGCGAGATGCAGAAGGTCATGCTGAAGAAGGATGATCTCAAGGATCTTCAGGGAGAACTTCACTGGGAGGTGGTCGAATGAATCTGATCTGTATCAACTGCCCGCGCGGCTGCCACCTGCAGGTGGAAAAAGACGGGGACAAGATCAAAGTGAGCGGCAACGCCTGCCCGCGCGGTTATACTTATGCATATAACGAGATGACCAATCCGCTGCGCACTCTGACTTCCACGATCGAAGTGGAATCGGATGATTACAGGCGTCTGCCTGTCATCTCTTCCGCTCCGCTTCCGAAAGGGAAGATCATGGATGTCATGAAAGAACTCAAAGGCGTCAAAGCCAAGGCACCTGTTCATATGGGCGATGTCGTCCTTGAAAATGTGCTTGGACTTGGCATCGATATGGTCGCTTCAAAAAGCATAACGAAATGAAAAAACTGCTGTTACTGGCGATAAGTCTGCTGCTGCTAAGCGGCTGTACCATTGAAAGGGAAGATCATTATATCTTCTCTTTTGGTGATTATACGATCGCTCCGGGCTACGATGATGTGGAATATACGCGCGTCATCTTCGACCTCGATCTTCCGGAGACCCTGGAAGCAAAACAGGTCTTAAAAGACAACAAGGTGTATTTCTGGAACAGATACCTGGCAGACATCGATATCGCCAATGACAGCGAGAAACAGATCGTGGCCGATAAGGCCAAGGTCTCAAGATTCGTCTTTTATCTCAGCAATTTCCCGGATGTCGTCTATAAGATCGATGATATCGAGCTGAGTTCTTCGGTAAAAGAAAACTGTGAGAAGTTCGGCGGCGAATACATCGAGCGAAACGGCTATGCTTGCGCGTTCGGGAAAAAGACGGGAAAGAAAAACAATATCGTCATACTTTATGGCGACATCTTTGCGGTAGACCAGGATAAACTCGATCATGTCGAGATCTATGTGGAATGATGCACAGCAGATCGCAATGAACGCCATACGCTCCTGTCTTCCCGAAGAAGGAGTGAAAAAGGCGTTAAAGGATCTGGATCTGAAAAAAGAAGTCTGTCTTGTCGCTGTCGGCAAGGCAGCTTTTTCCATGGCCAAAGCGGCAAGTGAGGTCCTTTCGATCAAAGAAGGGATACTCATCACAAAGTACGGCCACATTGAAGGAAAGATCGACCATGTGACCTGCTATGAAGCCGGCCACCCCTTGGTCGATGAAAATTCGATCAAGGCAAGTGAAGAAGCCATAAAGATGTGCAGCCGACTGTCAGAAGAGGATATCGTTGTCTTCCTCTTATCGGGTGGGGCAAGCGCCTTGTTTGAAGCACCTTTGATACCGCTCGAAGAGCTGCGGGGGCTCAACAGACAGCTATTGAACAAGGGACTCGATATCGTTTCGATCAACACCATCCGCAAGAAGCTTTCAAAGGTCAAGGGCGGCAGGTTTGCCGACTTATGCAAGCCTGCGAAAGTCTATTCGATCATCCTGTCCGATGTCCTTTCCGACCGGCTGGATTCGATCGGTTCGGGGCCGACGGTCAAAGATGAGACAAACGGGCGAAAGGCACTTTCCCTGCTGGAAGAAAAAGACATCAAGATCGATGAGAAAACAAGAGACATCATCCTGCGTTCAAAGAGCGGGAAGGCTGACAACTGTACGAACATCGTCATCGGTTCGGTGAAGATCCTGGCGCGAAAGGCGATGGAAGAAGCGGAAAAGCTCGGCTATCGGCCGATACTGATCGATGATCAGATCGACATCGAAGCCAAGGATGCCGGTGATCTTCTTTTTGAAGAGATCGAAAAACATCGAAATGACGGCAAAGATACCGCATTGATCCTGGCCGGGGAGACCGTGGTCCATGTAAGAGGCAAAGGTCTTGGCGGCAGGAACCAGGAACTCGTCTTTTCACAGATGAAAAAGATCTCCGGAATGGATGATGTCTGCATCCTTTCGATCGGATCGGACGGGACCGACGGGCCGACGGATGCGGCAGGCGGCTATATCGACGGGTCATCCTATGAGAGGTTTGTAAAGGCCGGCGGTGAATATGAAAAGGTCCTGGAGGACAACGATTCCTACCATGGCTTGCAATTATGCGATTCTCTGATCAAAACGGGTCCGACCGGTACCAATGTCAATGATCTGAGCATCGCTCTGATACGAAATTAAGCATATGAAAAAAGTATTGAAAAAGATCCTCGTCCTGTTTCTGGCGCTGCTGCTTGTAACAGGGCTGGGCTTTGTCTCCTATTTTTCCGTTTATTACAAGGCGAAGACATATGAAACATCGGATCGAAGTGTCACGATCAGGGAAGAAGACGATCATATCGCTCTGATCCCCAAGGCATATGAAGATGTCTTCATCTTTTATCCCGGGGCCAAAGTGGAGGCTGAAGCCTATGTGCCGTTATTAAAAAGATGCGCAGAAAAGGGCGTGTTATGTCTGATCGTAAAGCCGCCATTGCATTTTGCGCTGCTGGATGTCGATGCAGCCGATGCCCTGGCAAAACTCTATCCGCAGGGAAAACGGTATTTTCTTGGCGGTCATTCTTTGGGCGGGGTTTGCGCATCGATGTATGTAAGCAGGCATCCCTCAGACTATGAAGGTCTCATCTTGCTTGCTTCCTATTCCAACAGGGATCTGTCTTCGTCTGATCTTGAAGTCCTTGACATCTATGGGGACAGGGATGAAGTCCTGAACAAGGAAAAACATGAGGAAGCTTTGAAATATCTTCCTTCCGATTTCCGGCAGCTTGTGATCAAGGGAGGAAACCATGCGTGGTTTGGTTCCTACGGTCCTCAGAAAGGCGATGGGGAAGCTTTGATCCGGGAAGAGGAGCAGCAGGACCTTACGGCGGATGCGATCGTCGATTTCATCAGGAATGCATCGTAACAAAGACAAAGATATCGAGTGATCAGATATGCCGCATGTCTGTTATGATCGACACAAAAAGAAGAAAAGTGCGCAGAACTGCGTTTAAAAAACACTTTGAAAGATAAGGAGGAAAGTATGGCAGAATTCAAATACGAGATCAATGAAGAAGTCGCTGTCTTATCGGAAAACGGTGACTTCACCTGTGAGGCGAACATCATCACCTACGGTACCGGCAGACCGAAGCTCGATATCCGTAAATGGAACAGAGCGGAGGATAAGATGCAAAAGGGCATCACTTTAAACAGAGAGGAAGCTCTGGCTCTGTTTGAAGCATTGAAAGACTTCGATTTCGACAAACTGGGCTGATCAGAAAAGTTTACGTTTTTATATCGGGTTTAAGAAGGCTTGAGATCAAGCCTTTTTCTTTTTGAACAGAAAAGATGCGGCAAGCAAGAGGATGCCGAAAGCTGCGATATAGATCCCAAGGGAAAAGAGGCGTTCCAGGACAGCTTTGACAAAATCGGGGATCAGAAAGGAAAGATCATTTCTCTCAGCGGCTAAAGATGTACTCATGATATCCGGCAGCCTAACGGAAGCGGATCTGCCTGATAAGGCAGCTGCCCCCGATAAGAGGAAGGCGATCCCGATATAGAATAAGGCTTTCCCTTTTCCGATCAGCAGCAGCAAGACCATGGTCATAACAGCAGCGGCCAGACAGATAGAAAACATCCTGCCGTTTAAGGCGAATGCGGCTAAAGACATGCCGGTCTCACCCAGCGCCGTGAGCGTATCTTTATAGGATGGCAGACATGTATAGAGCTTAGGAGCGATGTACTGGGAAATGCCTTGAAGGATGGATGCATTCACCCTGTCGGTGCGCAGTTTCTCTTGAGAAATGTCAAGACTGTGAATGTAGGAATAGACTTCGCTCAGTAAGATCTCGTTGAGGTCCTGCTGAGCGATCAGAGCGTAGGAAGGATCCCGGTCTTTCAGACAGCGGATATAATCCACAAAATGAGCGTTGAAGATCTCAGAGATCTTGTTTTCGATGGAACGATACAATCCGTTTTTTGCTTCAGCAGCCTTCTTGCCGCATCGCATCAGATAGACGATCGCGTTTTTCCCGTCGATGTCCAGACTGCAGAAGAAGCCTTCTTCCTTCAGCTTTTCAAGGATCGTTTTGTATTTGAGAACGATGGTTTCCTGTAACAGCGTATCGCTTCTGGCATAGACCCGCTGATTCCGTGAGTCTTTGTAGCTGATCGTCTTTCCGGGGCTGATGATCTTGTGCGCGATCGCTGTCTGTACATAAGCTTCAGCAAGATCTTCAGCCACAGAGTCGAAGGAAGTGTAGGCGTATTTCTCTTCTTCCAGCTGCGCGATCTGCTGTAAGGCACCGTCTTGACAGATGACAGCTTCCTGTCCTGAGACATTGACAGACAAAGCGACTTGCGCCGGGATGGCTTTGGCAAGCTGTTCATAGATGTCTGTCGAATCGATATCTTCCGACAGGTATTCATAATCCATGATCTTCTTTCCGGTATCGATCTGCGAAAGGATCGTATTCAGTGATTCTTCTTCAAATACCTTTGAAGATGCGAAAAGCGTTCCCGAACATAAAATTTCGGTGATAAGCAAAAGCGAAAGAAGTATTCCCAGAATGATCCTGATCGTTTTCATAATGTGCCCCTTTTTCTTTCATCATAACATGGGAAAAGATACGGACCTGAAACTCTTCGGGCGAAAGAGGCGTTCCGATTTGACATCGCATAATACAGATAATACAATTAATACAGTTAATACAGATTGGAGGCAGCGGATGTTCCTGATCAACTTACAAGGAAAAGAATCGATCTATGAACAGATCCGTTCACAGATCGTCAGATTCATTCAAGCCGGTATCCTCAGGCCGGATGACAGACTTCCTTCCGTGAGAAGTCTGGCGATGGAGTTAGGCATCAATCCCAATACGGTCATGAAGGCCTACCAGGAGCTTGAGAAGAACGGCTACATCTACACTTTGAACAAAAAGGGTGTTTTCGTTTCCGGTTCAAAGGAAGGAAAAAGCGAAAAAGATACCTCTGATGCGATGAAGATCCTGATGACTCTGAAGGAGGAAGGTTTCGCAAAGCAGGAAGTGATCGCTCTTTTGGAGAGAGTATACGAGGAGGAAACATGTTAAGGATAGAACGTTTGTCCAAGGCTTTCAGAGATAAGAAAGTCCTTGATGGTCTGAACCTTATCGTGAATGAAGGTTCCATGTTCGGTCTGGTCGGTGTCAACGGTGCGGGCAAATCGACGCTTTTAAGATGCGTGTCCGGCATCTACGATACGGATGAAGGGGCCGTGTATTTTAATGAGAAAAACACATATGAAGATGAAAAGATCAGAAAACAGATCTTTTTCGTGAGCGATGATCCTTATTATCCGCCGGCTGCCACGATACGTTCTTTGAAAGACTTCTATGCGTCTTTCTACGATCTGAATGAAGAGGCGTATGAAAAGCTGCTGAAGCTGTTTGCGTTAAGTGAAAACAAGCCGGTCTCTTCTTTTTCCAAGGGCATGAAACGGCAGACGATGTTATTGTTCGCACTGTCGATCCGTCCGAAGCTCTTATTATTGGATGAGGCATTTGACGGGCTCGATCCGATCGTGCGTCATGAACTCAAGAAACTTCTTTATGAGTTCATCGAGGAAGACGGCTCGACCATCATCATCTCTTCCCACAACCTGAAGGAGCTTGAGGATATCTGCGATTCCTATGGCATCTTAGAGAACGGGAAGATCTCTTCCTATGGCGATCTTCTGGAATCCAAGGCCAACATCAACAAATACCAGCTGGCTTTCAATACGCCGGTCGATGAGAGCTTCTTTAAACAGTTTGAGATCCTGCATTCCCACAGGGAAGGCTCGGTCTATTCCTTTGTCATCAAGGGAGAAAGAAGCGAGATCGAAGAAAAACTCAGAAGTCTTCATCCTTTGATCTTGGACACGCTTCCGGTCAACTTTGAAGAACTGTTCATCTATGAACACGAAGGAGGTGACAGATAATGTTTTCCAAAGAATATTTCAGATATCTGCTTTCTTCCAACCGCTATCTGCTGATCCTTCTGCTGCTGGTAGGCATGCTCAACGCATTGGGCAATACGATACGCGGTCTTGATCTGATATTACAGGGCATCTTTGCGGCAGGCTGCAGTTTCATCCTGCCGATGATCGTCTTTTACCACGTCCACGATAAAAAGGCAGTCGATTCCTATCTGTCTTTGCCGGTATCGCGCAAGGCGATGCTGGTAACGGGGATCGTCTTCTGCTTTCTTGGCGTCTATCTGATGATCGCCATCGGCTGTATCGCTTTCGGCATCAAGGGGCAATACCCGGCCGATGTCATCGGTTCTTCGCTTCCGAGCCCTTCGCAACCTTTCAATGTGCTGCTTGCCCTGGCCGTAATGGCTCCGACCTGTCTGGCCTTGGTCATGTTCAACACGGCCTTATATCTGATCGGCAACGATCTGATCGACGGCGTCATCATGATGGGTGCCTATACCTGCCTTCCGCTTGCGATCTACATCGTCATCAGCAGCTTCTTTTATTCCTTTGTGGCGGGAGGAAACAATCCCGACCTTTCGGTGATCCGTTTCTTTTCACCGATCTACATGTCGGCGGAACTGCTGCTGATGATCGCCGAACAGGGCAAAGTATACTGGTCTTCTTTGATCGGTCTATGTATCGCTGCGCTTTTATCGGCATATCTGCTTCATCGCTCCTATGTCCTTCGCAAAGCGGAGAGGGCGAATTCGCGTTCGACTTCTTTCTTCTCCTATCCGTTAGTGATCAACCTGTATCTGATCGTCTGCGTCTATGCGATCGCAACATTATACGGTATGAGATACAAAGCACTTGGCGAATTCCTTGGCGATCATTTCGTCCTGTATATCCTGTTATTTGCAGCATTCGTGGCTGCTTACTTCCTTTACCGCCGCAAGTTCTATTTCAACTTCAGACTGCCTCTGTTCTATCTGGCGGTCGTGCTCGTCTCGTTGCTTTTTGTTTCATCGGCAAGAAGCAGCCGGGGATTTGGCCTTTCCGACAGATATGAAAAGGCGAAAGGTCCGGATACCGTCAGTATCGACATCTGGTATGCGGATAACAATAATGAGGTGAACGATTATATTTTTGAACAGCAGGGCAAACGGGGCGAATACGTCGGTGTCTTCGTTCAGGTCAACGGTGATAAGATCGCGAATCAGGTATCTCTTATGAGCGAAGAGACTTCCGATATCATCGAGCGCTACCGCAAGAAGGCGATCGATGACTTCTATGAAGGGGAATACGCAGAATATGAGGCTTCCTCTCACATCACGATCGTTCCGGACGGAGGTTTTTCCTATAGCCAGTATACCTGCAACGAAGCGATCGCCTTGAAGGATCTGATCGCTCTGGCGAAGGATCCTTCGGTCAGGATCACGGTAACGACCGAAGAGGGAGAGTATCGCATCGGTACGGATGGAACACTGCGTATCTATCATTCTTATGTACCTGATGTGACGAAACCTTAAGGACTTGTTAGTAGATATTAAGAAAATATGCTTTCAGATTGGCATATAATGAAAGAGATTGAATAAGGGGGTAAGCGCATATGCCTGATGATAAAAACTTTCTGGACCAGTTCTCCGATCAGGGGAAACCGGCCAGTTTCCAGGAGGAAGAAAGGATACCGGTACAAAGAGAAAGAAAACCGCTGAATGTCAAAGCACTGATCATTGCGGCGATCGTTCTGGCAGTGCTGGGGATCCTCTCATATTTCCTTTTCTTCGCGCCGAAGATCGAGATGCCGGACTTTGTCGGCAAGACCAGGAGCGATGTCGCAGCCTGGGTCAAGCAGCAGGGTATCGAAGCCAGCGGTGTCATCTTTGATGATACCTACGATTTCGATTCTGCCGAAGGTACGATCCTGAAACAGAGCGTCGAAGCCGGAAGGAAGGTCAGAAAAGATGTCAAGCTCAACTTCACATTGTCTTTGGGACCGGATCCGGAGGAAAAGATCAGTGTGCCGAACCTCTCCGAAATGACCAAGGACGAGATCCAGGAATGGATATCTTCCAATAAATTGTTAAAGACCAAGACGGTCACGGCGTATAATACCGAAGTTCCGGAGAACGAAGTCATCGACTATTCCTTCTCGGGATGTGAAGAAGATAACTTCACCAGAGGCTGTACTTTGAAGATCAATGTCTCCAAGGGTGCGGCACCGGCCGGCAAGGTGTCGGTCGAAGACTTCGAAAAGAAGCCTTTCGCGACCGTGGAAGCCTGGGCCAAGAACAACAAGATCGAACTGATCAAAGTCGAACAGTATTCCGACAAGATCGATCAGGACTATGTCATCTCCCAATCCATCGCTTCCGGCAAGACCATCAAGGAAGGCGATACGATGACGGTCGTCGTCTCCAAGGGCGTTGCCGTCTATATGCCGAACATGGTCGGCTGGACCAAGAAACAGGTCGATGCCTGGATGCGCAAGAATCCGACAGCCTATATCGATACCGAAAAGGGCATCTATTCTTCCGAAGCAAAGGACGTCGTACTCAGCCAGTCACTTTCCGCAGGCTCTCTGATCGATCCGAGCAGTCTGATCGAACTGACGATGTCGCTTGGCAATATCGTCGATATCCCGGGCAACTTCGTCGGCGGCGAATACCACGACCGCGGCGGTCTGCACGACTGGAAGGATCAACAGAACGAATTAGGTGCCGATATCACCGTCAACAGGATCTATGAATTCTCCGACGATATCCCGGTCAACAAGATCATCCGTTATGACAACGGCGTCTACGTCGGTTCTTCGATGAACGTCTGGATTTCCAAGGGAAGGAACATCCTTCTGGAAGATCCGAAGGACCTGTTCAAGAAGGAAGACGGTGTCACGCCTGTGACCTGGGCGGATCTGTATAACTGCAAGCTCGTGGAAGATGACGCAAGGGCGCTCTGCGACTGGGCAAACATCACTTATGAAGTTTCCTATGCCTATGCACCGGGTAAGGCGAATGGCGAGATGATCTCGGTCAGACGCTGGGATGACAAGCCGATCGCAGCCGGTACCTATCTGCCGGAAAGCATCACGGTATATATCACGATCTGTGATGACAGCTATAAACAATAGGAGCGAATATGAATTTTATAAACAGAGCATTCAAAAATGTCACCAGGAGGCTGTCAAAAACGATACTCCTGGTCCTGACGTTTTTTCTGATCGGTAACCTGGTCATCATCGGCCTGGGTGTCTCTTCGGCTGCCGAAAGTGCGAAGATCCTCACCCGTAAGAAGATGCGGGCCGTCGTTACCTATATGGTCGACTACGACAAGGTCTACCGCTATGTCGAGTCTTTGACCGACGAAGATGAGATCAACAAGTTCTATGAGAACTATCCGCGTGTCAAAGTGGAAGATGTTGCCGGATTCTTAACGGATCCGCGTGTCAGGATCGCCAATGCGGTCTCTTCCAACATGTGGTATTCCGATGCGGAAGGTTCTTTGGATTTCGTCCATCTGGGCAACAGCAGGGAACAGAACATGGATGAGAGCGGCGGCCAGTCCTGTTTTTACGACGAGGACGGCGTGATGCAGTGCGAGACCTACAAGGAACCGTACTTCTTCATCAAGTCCAACATGTTCCCGGGCATGATCGAATTCGAAGACGGCGGCTATGAGATCACCGAAGGAAGATTCTATACCCAGGAAGAGATCAATAATGCCGAATCGGTCTGTCTGATCTCCGTCAATCTGGCAGCGACCAACGGAGTCGGTGTCGGTGATACGATCACTCTGGCGACCGGCAATGATTCTTCCTACATGAGAAGACAGGGCGTCAACCCGGAAGATTACAACTGCGAATTCCAGGTCATCGGTATCTATGACCATCACAACCCTCTGCTTCCGGATGCATCCAACTGGGAATATGCTTCCCCATACGAAAATCCGGACAATATGATCTTCATGCCGACGACTGCCGTATTCAAGGCGATGCTGCCGGTACAGCAGAAGACCTTCGATTACTATGCGGCCCAGAATCCGGAAGATGAATACTATTCCAACGAGGAGAACCGTCCGTCGATGGAAAACATGGAACGCAGCATGTATATGGAAAACGTCACGCTGCTGCTGGATGATCCGCTCAATGTCGAACAGTTCGTTGAAGACTATTCCAATTCCATTTCGCAGTTCACATCCCTGGATGCCAACAACGACGAATTCAACAGACTGTCCAAACCTTTGGATACGCTGTCGATGTATGCCAACTTCATCGTGTGGCTGGTCGTCATCAATGCGATCGTCATCATCACTTTGGTCACCGCTCTGACTTTGAAGACCAGGGAATATGAGATCGGTGTCCTGCTGTCAGTCGGTGCTTCCAAGGTCAAAGTCATCGCCCAGTTCTTCGTCGAGCTGGCGCTTGTTGCGATCATCGGTTTCACTCTTTCGGTCATATCGGGTTCCCTGATCGCCAAGAAGATCGGCAATACGGTCTTAGAGGCGCAGATCGCCACTTCCGATGTCGCAAACGAAGAAGACTTCGGCTACGATTACATCGATATCTGGAACACGGATTACTCCACGGAGATCTCATTGGATGATCTGATCTCGGAATATGAGGTAAAGATCTCCCCATTGATCATTGCCGAGATCTACGTCATGGGCTTAGGCATCGTTCTGATCTCCGTCATCATACCTTCCTTCATGATCATGCGATACAATCCGAAGAAGATCCTGATGAATCAGAACTAGGAGGGCATATGGCAGAAGAAATACTGAGACTAGAAAACATCAATTATTCTTATATCGATGGCGGCTATGAAAGACAGATCCTGAAAGATCTTTCCTACACATTTGAAAAAGGAAAGTTCTATACGATCTTAGGTCCTTCCGGTTCCGGTAAGACGACCTTATTGTCGATCATCGCGGGCCTGGATACCGCCAAAAGCGGCGAGATCTATTTTGAAGGAAAGAACATCAAAGAGATCGGTCTTCACAAATACAGAAGGAATGCGATCTCCATCGTCTTCCAGCAGTACAATCTGATCTCCTATCTGACAGGCTTGGAAAACGTCATGCTGGCGATGTCGGAGACCGACAACAAGCTGCCGAAAGACAGGAAGAACGTCGCCTACAACCTTCTGGAAAGATTCGGTATCGTGCGTTCCAAGGCGGACCGCATGGTCAATCAGCTCTCCGGCGGTGAACAGCAGCGTGTGGCGATCGCCAGATCTCTGGCATCCAACGTCGATCTGATCTTTGCCGATGAGCCGACAGGAAACCTGGATACGGCGACGGAACGCGAGATCATCGCCATCTTCAAGGAGCTGTCCCAGGAATTCGGTAAGACGATCATCGTCGTCACCCATTCCAATACCGTTTCGGAGATGTCCGACTTAAGAGTCCTGTTGAAAGACGGCAAACTCAACGAATTATGATGATAAGACAGGGAAGGCGAAGCCTTCCTTTTCTTGTATAATGTTGGCATAGAAAGAAAGAGGACTTTACATGCAGATCCATAAAGGCAACATCATCACTTCGGCTTCCTACGACGAATTAAGGATCATTGAGCAGGGATACATCGCCGTCAAAGACGGTTTCATTGCAGACGTATCGGAAACTCTGAGACCGGAATATGAGAATGAGACGCTGATCGATCATAAAGAAAAGCTGATCTTACCGGCATTTTCCGACCTGCATATGCATGCCCCGCAATACCCGCAAAGAGGCATCGGCATGGACTGCCTGCTGTTTGACTGGCTGAATGACTATACCTTTCCGCAGGAATCCAACTATAAAGATATGAACTATGCCAGATCCGTTTATGCCAGACTCGTAAGGGAATTCTTAAGACAGGGAAGCTTCCATCTTTCTTTGTTCACGACGATCCATTATGATGCCTGCGATCTGCTGTATAAGATGCTGAAGGAAGCGGGGCTTTATGCCTACACAGGCCTTGTCAATATGGACAGGAATTCACCGGACTACTATGTCGATGACACGGAGGTCTCTCTTGAAAAGACCGAGAAGTTCATCAAGGAACATCTTGGCGATGAGAAAGTGAAGCCGATCCTGACGCCGCGCTTTGCCCCGACCTGCTCCAGGAAACTCATGGAAGGTCTCGGGAGGCTGGCGGAAAAATATGATGTCGGCGTACAGACCCACCTCGTCGAATCGAAAGCCGAAGCTGCCTGGGCGAAGGAGCTGTATCCGGAATATGCCTCGGACGGTGAGATCTACGAGGCACTTGGCCTGCTGAAAGGAAGCGGCCCGAAGATCTTTGCGCATGTCATCTTTCCGACAAAGACGGAAGAGAGAATATTAAAGCAGTATGACGGCATTTCCGTGCACTGTCCGGATGCGACATCCAATATCATCGCCGGGATCATGCCTGCCGCAGAGATGAAAGAAAAGGGCTTGAAGATCGCCCTTGGTTCCGATGTCGGCGGCGGCCACTTCTTAGGCATCTACCGTCAGATCGCCAGAGCTGCCCAGATCTCCAAGATGAAGGAGTTCTATGAACCGGACAATAAAAAAATCGAACTGGCCAATGCCTTCTATATGGCGACGGTCAACGGCGGAAGCATCTTTGACAGAGTCGGAAAACTGGAAAGGGGCTATCGCTTCAATGCCCTGGTGGTCGATGACATGCTCGATAAGGAATATCACACTTCGTTAGCGGATGCCTTGGAAAGGTTCTGCTACATCGGCGATGAAAGAAATATCGCCGAACGTTACATCGACGGCAAGAAGATCGACCCGGATGAGGTCTACGAAAGACTCCTGAAGATATAAAAAAACCCGATCGGCAGATCGGGTTTTATGATGGAATCTTTGAATTATTCTTCAGGTTTTTCTTCAGCCGGAGCATCGCATTCGCAGACATCTTCCTTGCATTCGCAGGCTTCTGTCTTAGCTTCTTCGACCGGAGCTTCTTTTGGTTCCAAAGCTTTCTTGAGACCTTCAACGCCTTTTTCAGCGATGTTGATCGTCGTAGTCTTAGCCTTGTTGATGACTTCCTTGACTTCCGGTTTGTTGAAGTAATCGTTGACCTTCGTCGAGATGTCGCTTAAGAAGTCAGCAGTCTTTTTGAAAGCATCTGATTCTTTCAGCTTGTCGAATTCCGCCATGATGTCATTGCCGAGCTTTTCGAGTCTGTTGTCGTTGTCAGCTTTCTTTGTCAGTTCAGCAACTTTTTCCTTTGTGAAATCAACAGCTTCCATGGATTTTGCTTTTACCTTATCAAGGAATTCATCGAGCTTTTCATCTTCCTGGACATCGTTGATGATGCCTTTTACTTTTTCTATAGAAGACTTGATAGCTTCTTCAGTCTTTTCGACAAGCAATCTTGCTTTTTCTCTTCCAGCGTCGTCAAGCTGTGTTTCTTTTTCCGCGAGATCGTTTTCGAGATCTTCGACCTGAGATTCCATTTCTTTTACAGTATCCTCAAATTTTGTCATATCAGAATACCTCCTTCAAATCTATTATATAAAAAAACAGGAACCGGTATGCAATACTTATACACGTTTTATCACTCTTTTATCGCTCAAAAAGGCTTTGAAAAGCCATATCATGAGCTTGTAAAGGCGTACCTGCTTTATGTTGCGTTTGCGTTGCATATAGCGACATAGAATGGTACGTAAAATGGTTTTGACGAAGCCCTTTTTTTGTAAAAAAAGAAGAGAAGTGTTTGAATAACAGAACGGAGAGAACGATCATGAACCGTGAAGATGTAAGAGAGAAGATCAGACCATAGACGAGGACTCCTGCGGGAGTCCTTTATAAATGCGAAGAAATGCGGATAACAGTACATGAATCTTTGCATTGTATCGAATTCTATTTCAATGATGTTATAATTATTTTGTTATGAGAAGAAGAAGAGGCGGAATCGGTATTTTCGGTTTTATCATCATTATGACGATACTGGACTTTTTGTTTGAAAGCGGCGGTCTGATACTGTTTGGTCTGGTGATCCCGGGGGTTGTGACGGCTCTGGCCTTCTATGGCATTTTCAAATTCATGCGATATATCTTCGGAGAAAGCGAGACGGGCAGAAGCTCGGCATACCGCAGAAGTTCCAATGTCCATCAGAAGAAATCGACCAGTTACGTGAAAAATTCCCGCAATGCGCAGATCGACAAAGTGCTTTCGGAATATTTCAAGGACAATGTTTCTTTGATCCTGTTCGATGACATTTCGATCTCCCCGCACAGCGGCGCCTATACGACGGTAGACAACCTTTACATCTCTTATAAGGATGAAAAGGTCGCTCAGCTCAAGGAGTTCCGTTCCTACTATCCGGAAGCGTATGAGAAAGTCATTTCCGCGCTTGCCCAGCTGGCAAAACAGGGCGGCAGCGTTAAAAAGGAAGAAGAGAAGAAACCGGAGTCCCAGAAGAAGGCAGGACCTCTTTCACAGGCAGAGAAGTTCATCGATCAGATCAATGAGCTCAACAAAGGCCTGTCCAACGAGGAAGTCACGAATGGTCTGTATCAGACATGCGAACTGCTCAAGCAGATCGACATCGTCGATAAGGAAGACGGAACGGTCGATCCGAAGCTCAACAAGCTTTATGAATACTATCTGCCGATCCTGATCGGTATCCTGGAGAACTACAAGCACCTTTCCGATTCAGCCGTCAAAGGCGATGAGTTCAAGAAGTGTGAGGTACAGCTGGTCAAGACGATCAAGCTGATCAACGAAGCGCTCAAGACGATTTATAATTCGCTGCACGAATCTGACTATATGAACCTGAACGCAGACATCAACACGCTGCAGTCTCTTTTGAAACAGGACGGTCTTGTCGGAAGCCCGTTCGACGGAGGTCGCGATGACGGATAAAAAGATCGATATGTTCAAACTCGTGGAACAGGTCGAGAAGCAGAAAAAGATGGATATCGATGATATCTTCTCGAACCTGGATTCCGTAAAAAACGAAGAAGTGAAGAAGGAGGAAGAAAAAAGACAGACCTATGTCTCCTCCAACGATCCTTCTTTGATCAGCAGACCGCGCATTCCCGATGAGATCGGAAACTATACGACGCGGTTTGAATGTTTCCGCTGCATCATCGAACATGTTTCCTATGGCACACAGAACGTCAATGCCTATGTCGAAGGCCATAAGGATGCACTGGAAAAGTATTATTCCGATGCCTACCAGAACCGCAAGGATCTCTATGTCATCGAAGCGAGAGTTTCCGATGAACTCAACCGCAACAATGTGCATTCCGCCTTGTATGACAAGGGATATTACGACGGTCTTTCTTATGTATACAAAGCGCTCAAGAAATCCAAGGAGCTGCTGCTGGCAACGATCAACCGTGAGATACTGAAACATCTGTAAAATATGTCAAGACACGAAGAAAAAGAAAAAATGATGGAAGAACTCTTCTCCAAAAGGAGAAGCAGTTTTTCGAATATCTACAATGACTCGGTCGATATCCTGAAGGATACGGAAAGCGAACTCAACCAGATCCTTTTACAGAACCAGAAGGACATCGAAGAGATGACCAAGAAGTTCAATTACTCCGATGACGATCTCAAGAAGCTCAAGGCGGATATCGAAAAGGATTTCAACATCTCGATCGAAACGCCGGAGACCGTCGTTTTAGGCAAGGCTTCCAAGGAAGTCTTCGACAACATCTATAAGGATCTCTCTGAGACGATCATCGGCGAAGATGAAGCCTGCAAAGCTTTCACAACGGCATTCCGCAGGCCGTATGTCGTCGGTTCCGATCCAAAGAAGATCCGCAACTCCATCATCCTTTACGGTACCAACGGTACCGGCAGGCATCAGATGGTCTATACGATGGGTGAACTGCTCAAGCGCTACGGTCTCACGGTTTCCAATGAGGTCATCGAACTGGATATGTCAAGATACCAGTCTTCCTCGCAGGAAGTGCTGTTCTTACAGGACATCTATGTTGCCCTGACCGGCAAGAACCCGATCATCCTGATCGAGAACTTCGAAGAGGCTTCGCCGATCTTCAACAGGATGCTGTCGGAACTGGTCATGGAAGGAAACTGTGTCTTAAACAAGCGCTATACTTTGAAAAACAATCAGCTGGTGGAAGCTACCAATACGCTGTCCGGTGACATCATCGACAGGCTCAACGGCAACGACAAGGTCCTGGTCTTCGTTACGGAGAAGAACCCGACCAAGCTCATGGATGTCTTCGGCAAATCTTTCATCGAGAAGATCGATGACAAGGTCAAAACGGAAAAGCTCGATGAGGCATCTTTGGTAAAGATCATCGATCAGCTGGTCGAATCTTTGATCAGCAGATGTACCAACCAGCTTGAGATCGCTCTTGAGGTCGATCCTTCGATCAACGCTTATCTCAAGTCGATCTATGAACCGAATGACGGTATCGATTCGATCTCACCGAGCGTCAAGAAGATCTACAACGAGATGGTCGACATCGCTTTGAAACATGACGAGTGCGAAAAGGTGAAGATCTATTACGATGAGACGATCAAAGCCGTCTTCAATGAGATCTCTCTGGACCTCAACATCGTCGATGATTCCAGAGCGGAAAGAGAAGAGATACAGAAGGAACTTGATGAGATCGTCGGTCTCGATGACGTCAAGAATTATCTCTTATCTTTAGAGAACCTGATCAAGATCAACCAGATCCGTAAACAGAAGGGTCTCAAGACCAATGAGATCTCCAAACATATGATCTTTACCGGTAACCCGGGCACCGGTAAGACGACGATCGCAAGACTCGTCTCGCGCATGATGAAGGCCTGCGGCATCCTGAAACAGGGACAGCTGGTCGAAGTTACCAGGGCAGACCTGGTCGGCAAGTATGTCGGTCATACCGCACCGCTTACGATGTCGGTCATCCAGTCGGCTTTGGGCGGCGTCTTATTCATCGATGAGGCGTACTCTTTATACAGAGGCAAAGATGATTCCTTTGGTCTGGAGGCGATCGATACGCTGGTCAAGGCGATGGAAGACCATCGTGACGACCTGATAGTCATCCTGGCCGGTTATACCAAGGAGATGCAGACGTTCTTGGAGGCAAACTCCGGTCTGAAGTCGAGATTTGCCAACGTCATCGAATTCTCCGATTACACAGGCGAAGAACTGATGCTGATATCCAAGTCGATCGCCAAAGGCAAGGACTATGTGATCGCCGAGGATGCACTTCGTCCTTTGCAGGATTACTTCACCCTGATCCAAAGCCGCAACGATCCGAACTCCGGCAACGGCCGTCTGGCCAGAAACCTGGTGGAAGATGCCATACTCAACCAGTCCAAGCGTCTTCTGGAAAACCCGGATGCACAGATGAACGTTCTGGAAAGATGCGACTTCAATCTGAGCGAAAACAAATTCTCCGGAAAGAACTGAGGTCTTCGAAAGAAGACCTTTATTTTTGAAAAAGGCAACAGACAGGTGGCAGGATACTGTCACTTCTTTTTTGGTTAGAAAGATTGAATTGGCAAAGGAAGAAAGCTTATAATGGAAGAAAGAGAGGTACCCGTCATCCCTATGGAAGAACTGGTCGGATTAAACAATATTGAAGCTGAAGCAGAAGTTTTGGATTGGAAAGACGCCATTCATAAGGCAGGAGATATCCTGGTCCGAAACGGAGATATCAAGGGATCATATATCGATGACATGATCGAAAGTGTCAATACGCTCGGTCCCTATATGGTGATCGCCAAGGGCTTTGCCCTGGCACATGCGGCACCTTGCGAAGCGGTATTGCGTAATGCGGTGTCCCTGATCAATCTGAAGAACGGTATCGATTTCGGCAGCAAGAACGACCCGGTCAAAGTCGTGATGTGTCTTGCCTGTACGGACAGGCAGTCCCACATGGAAAAGATACAGAAGATCGCCTCGCAGCTGATGAAAGAGGGCATGATCGATGATCTTGCCGCATGCAAGACAAAAGAAGAATTATACGAAGTGTTCAATAAAGAAGGAGAATGAATGATATGAAAGTACCAAAAATCCAATGCGTATGCGGATTCGGCTGCGGATCGTCACTCATGTTGCGTATGGCGATCGATGACATCCTGAAGAAACATGATCTGGAAGCAGATACGTTCTGCGGCGATGTCGGCACCTGTCTTTCCAATCCGTGCGATGTCATCTTCATTTCCCGGGAACTCGCTGAAAGGATCGTCGACCGTGCCGATGTACCGGTCGTCATCATCGAGAATTTCATGGATTCTTCGGAAGTGGAAGAAAAAGTACTCACGTATATGAAGGGTCTGAATTAATCAATTATTTGGGGAGAAATAAGTAAAAAGAAAAAGGAGGCTACTTATGTCAATTCTCAACTTTATCATCAATGAGATCTTTGGTCAGGGTGCGATCTTCTTGTCTTTAGTCGCAATGGTCGGCCTGATCCTGCAGAAGAAATCGGGTTCTGAAGTCGTCAGAGGCACTCTGATGACCGCGATCGGTTTCTTCGTACTGAATACCGGTACCGGATTGATCACCGGCAATTCGATCGACGGCATCATCACGGCGTTCAATACGCTGATGCCGGGCAATGCCGCAGCTCCGGCTTCGATCGATATCGGCGGTCAGTATGGTACCCAGATCGGTATCGTCATGATCCTGGCATTCGCCATCAACCTGGTCGTTGCCAGATTCACCAAATGGAAATCCGTATTCCTCACAGGCCATATGTTATACTGGTTCCCATACGTCTTCATCGCAGCCGGTGTCGATGCCGGTCTGACGGGCGGCAAACTGATCGGTCTGGCTGCAGTATTTACAGCTTTGTACATGATCGTTGCGCCAAACCTGATGAGACCGCTGGTCAAAGATGTTACGGGTAAAGACGACTTCACGATCGGTCACCCGACGACGACGCTTTCCGTCATCGCAGGTCTTGTTGCACCGTTAGTCGGTGACAAGTCCAAGAGCTGTGAAGACCTCAAGCTTCCGAAATCCTTAGGCTTCTTAAGAGAAGTATCCATCACCGGCTCCATCGCGATCGCCGTTGTCTACATCATCATGTACTTCGTCGTTTCCGGTGCCGGCCTTTCTCCGGCTGAAGTCTTCGGCTACGGCGGCAGCTTCTTCTCTTACTGGTTCACGCATTCCGTCTACTTCGGTGTCGGTGTCACCGTCATGTTACAGGGTGTCAGAATGCTGATCGCGGAGATCGTTCCGGCATTCAAGGGCGTTGCCGAAAAACTGGTCCCGGGTGCTATTCCTGCACTGGACTGCCCGGTCATCTTCGGTTACGGTCCGAATTCCTTGCTGATCGGCTTCATCGTTGCCGTCATCACTTCAACAATCACGATCCTGGTCACAAGAGGCATGTTCCCGACGGTCATCATTCCTTTGATCTTCACCTGCTTCTTCGAGAACGGCTGTGCTGCGATCATCGCAAATGCCAAGGGCGGTATCAGAGGTACGATCATTGCCTGTGCACTTAACGGTGTCATCATGGTCTTACTGGTAGGCTTTGGCGCTTACTTCTTCAACAATACCATTCAGCCTTGGATGCTGGTCTATGGCGGCCAGGACTTCTCGCTGTTCGGTATCATCGAAGGTCTGATCGCGAAGATCCTCGCTTAAACAAAGCATCAAACAGAAACAAAAAATGCTCCGGAGATCTCCGGAGCATTTTTCTTGGATATGGATCGTTATTTCTTGGCAGGAGCTTTCTTTTCGATCTCTGCTTCTGCGTTCTTCTTTACGGATTTGATACCGTTCTTGCAGGATGCCATCGAATTGTAGCCTTCGGATCTGCCGATGGATTTTGCATTTGCGGCAATGAGTCTGAAATAGTACTTTTCATCTTTGCCCTGGTAGATCTCGAATTTCGGATTCTTTGCAGGTTCGACTTCCTTGGCAGTCAGGTCAACGACCGGTGCTTCCGGTGCATTCTTGGCAACGCTTCTGATGCCTTTGACCGCGCCTTTTCTTGCAGCATACATCTGAGAATGAAGGATCGGTTCACCATTGCTTGCAACAAGATTGAAATGATACTTGCCGGATGGACTTAATGTAATTACATACTTACTCATACTTTTCCTCCTTTTATTATTATGATTAAATAAAGCTCTTACTACTTTAATTTTAAAATGCGAAATCCCCATTTTCAAGATTTACGTTATATCTTTCATGATATCGGTACCTTTTTGTAATGTGCGTCAAAAGAAACGGGGCACCTGAATAATTATTATAAGATTTTCTGTTTTTCGTATAGAATGGTAGTGTATGTTGAATGATACGATCTGTGCGATCTCCACAGCTTTGAAAGACGGAGCGATCTCCATCGTCCGGATGTCCGGTGACGAGTCTTTTGACATCATCCGGAAGATCTCCGATGTGAAGAAGATCAAAGCCAACACCATCGTTTACTCCCACATCTATGATGAGGGGCAGATCATCGACGAGGTACTGGTCTCCTTTTTTGCTGCAGGAAGATCGTATACGAAAGAAGACATGGTGGAGATCAACTGTCATGGCGGAGTCTATGTCACAAGGCTCATACTCAACCTTCTTTTAAAGAACGGCTGCCGTCTGGCAGAACCGGGTGAGTTTACCAAACGTGCCTATCTCAACGGCAGGATCGACCTCTCGGAAGCGGATTCCATCAATGATCTGATCAAAGCCGAAAGCATGCTGCAGGCAAAGTCGGCAATCCGGGGAATGAACGGTTCGGTGGAGAGGCTGATCGATCCGCTGTGTCAGCAGATGAAAGATGTCATCTCGATGATCGAAGTCAATATCGATTATCCGGAATACGAAGATGAGGTGCAGATGTCCAACGAAGTCATTGCGCCGTATATCGATAAATGGATCGCGATGGCGGAAGACATGATCGACAAGGCGGAGCGTTTCCGTCTGGTGAAGGACGGGCTCAATACCGTCATCATCGGCAAGCCCAACGTCGGAAAATCTTCTCTGCTCAATGCGCTGCTTCAGAAAGACAAGGCGATCGTCACCGATATCGCCGGAACGACCAGAGACCTCGTGGAGGGGAAGGTCGCCCTTAAAAACGTCACGCTCAATCTGATCGATACCGCCGGTATCAGACAGACCAGCGAAGAGATCGAAAAGATCGGCATCGAAAAGACGCTGCAGGCACTGGAGGAAGCGGATCTGATCCTGCTGGTGATCGATGCTTCTGATATCGATGAAGAAGATGAGCGCCTATTGAATGCCTACAAAGACCGCAATACGATCGTCATATACAACAAATCCGATCTGGTGAAAAAAGGAGAGATCTCGATCAGCGCAAAGAACAGCGACATTTCTTCTCTGACGGACTATCTCAACGAACGTTATAAGGAAGACATCTCTCTGGCGGATGAGGATATCCTCAACAACGAAAGACAGATCGCTTTGATGAAGATGTGCTTACAGGAACTGAAGACCGCAAAAGATCACATCGGCTATGTAACGACGGATGTCATCGTCACCGACCTTGATGCCGCCTTCCACGACCTGTGTCAGATCTTGGGAAAGGAATATCAGGAGGATCTGATCGATCATATGTTCAGAAACTTCTGTCTGGGCAAATGATGAACTGGCTGGATTCACACTGTCATATCAATGACTCTTCTTTCAGGGAGGACCTGGATGAAGTTTTGAAGCGCATGGAAGAAAACGATGTCCTCAAGGCGATGATCATCTCTTCCTATATCGAAGACTATGACTTCGCTAAGACGATAGTCCATCCGAAGATCGCCTTCAAGCGTTCCCTTGGCATCTATCCGGGGGATGTCGATGATGTCGATGAAGTTCTGTTTGAAAGATTTGCGGCACTGTTTGAAGAAAAGAAATGCAACGCGATCGGCGAGATCGGACTGGATTATCATTGGACAAGCGACAACAAGGAAAAACAGAAAGCGATCTTCAAGCAGCAGATAGAACTTGCGGAAAAGCTGGGCAAGCCGCTCATCGTTCACAGCCGCGATGCGATCGAGGATACCTATGAGATACTGAAGGATGCTTCAGTGAAAGGCGTCATGCACTGCTATGGTGATGATGAAAAGTGGGCGATGCGCTTTGTGGAACTGGGCTTTTACATTTCGATCGCCGGACCGGTCACCTGGAAAAAGGCGAAGAAGGAACTTGCGGTCATCCATACCGTACCGCTTGACAGGCTTCTGATCGAGACGGATTGTCCGTATCTTGCCCCGTCACCGATGCGCGGAAAGCGCAACGAACCATCCTTTGTCGTCTATACCGGAAAAAAGATCGCCGAAGAACTTGGCGTGGAAGAAGAGGAATTCAAAAGACAGCTGAATGAAAATTATCATTCGCTGTTTACGCTATAATAGTGAATAGATCAGGAGAATGAATCAATATGGAAATGATATTTTTTATCGCAATGTTCCTTCTGGTGGCATATGTGACATACCGCAATGCGGTGATGATCGCCCGCTACAGACACAACAAGGAATATATCGAGTGTTATAAGGAACTTCTCGCAGAGGCCGATACCGCATATGACCGTATCTGCAGCTATATCAATAACGAGAACGAGGAAGAGTTCAAAAACAAGGGCAGGATCCTCAAACTCTACGTACAGATGGACAGACCGGAAGATGTCTCCGAGACATTGAACAGTCTTGATCTGTCAAAGATCTTCACGAGAAACGGCAAGTATTCCCGTCAGCAGGTGACGACGAATACCGATGTTTTCGTCTGGCTGTATATGGATATGGCCAAGGCGAGAAGGATGTCGAAGTTCGATGTGCTCGACAGCCTGAAAGAGAAGTTCGACGGACTCTCCATGATGGCCAACCGTGTCGAGTATCAGCTCTTCTATGCCATCTACAATGCCCTTTGCGAAAAGGAAGATGCCGGTGTCGAGATGCTGTCATCGATGCTGGATGGCAATTTCGCCAAGTATGAATATGAAAAGAATCTGATCGGTCTGTTCAAGAGATTTGCTTCGGCAACGCTGGCCTATTCAGGCGAACCGATGGAAGATTATTACAAGGAAGATCTGCACAGCTTCGCTGCCACACAGATCGGCAAGACTTATATGAGAGATCTCGAGATCCTGGAAAAGTATCCGCCTAGGAAAGAACAGGAAGAAGAGACAAAACAGGAAGAAGAGCCGAAAGGAGTTTCTCAAGAGGAAACTAAGGAAGGCGAAAACGATCGATGAAGCTGATCGTCGGTCTGGGAAATCCGGGAATCGAATATGAAAAAACTCGTCATAACGCGGGTTTTTTACTGATTGACAGACTGTGCGAAAAGATCGGACTGAAACTCGATAAGTCCAAGTGCAAGGCCCTATACGGGATCTATCGCCACAACGGGGAAAAGATCATCATCGCCAAGCCGCAGACCTACATGAACCTTTCCGGACAGGCCGTCGTTTCCCTGATGCATTTCTATGATATCGATGTAAATGACCTGATCGTCGTCCACGATGATCTCGATCTGCCGGTAGGCAAGCTGCGCTTACGTGCGCAGGGCTCCAGCGGCGGACAGAAGGGGATGGGAAACATCATCGACCTGCTCGGAACTTCGAAGATCGACCGCATGCGCATCGGGATCTCCAACGATAAGAAGATCGACACGAAGGATTATGTCCTGTCTTCTTTTTCGAAAGAAGAGTTCAAGATCCTCGATGAAGTCTTCGAGAAGGGGGCAGACGCTCTGATCTATGCCTTTGACCACGATTATGATCTGGTCATGTCAAAATATAACGGATGAAGTTTTTGGATCTATTGGAAAGAATCGGACCGGTAATCAATGAGCAGTCTCATTCTTTTTTAAGTTACAATTCTCTGACGGAAGAAGCGATCAAGATCGTCTTTCGGGCAAAAGAGTCCAAGAGACCTCTGATCGTCGTCAAGGAGAACGCCTATCTGGCAAACCGTCTGAAAGACATCCTGGTCTCCTATTTTGATGAGGATGAACTCGTCTCGTATCTGCCGGAAGAATCACTGCGGGCGGAAGAGATCGCCTCTTCTTTTGAAAACCGGGCAGCCAGACTCAATGCCTTATATAAGATGATGAGCTCGGAAAAGCTCAAGGTCATCCTGGTGTCGCCATACGGGCTGATACGTCATCTTCCTTCCAAGGAAGAGCTTTCAGATAAGGTCATCGATATCCGCAAAGACGATATCCTGAACAAGGAAGAGCTGATCAGAAAGCTCATCTCTCTGGGATACGAAAAGACAAGTCACGTCGAAACGCCGATGACTTTTGCGACCAGAGGTTTCATCGTCGATGTCTTTTCCGTCAATTACGACAAGCCGGTCAGGATCGAGTTTTTCGATGATGTCATCGATTCGATCCGCTTTTTCGACAACGATTCGCAGCGTACCTTGGAGAAAGTCGATGAAGTGAAGATCATCTTTGCCAAGGACGTCTTCTTTTCGCAAGAAGAAAAAGAGTATCTGAAGAAGAACGTCACGGCAGAAAGCGGGCAGATGGAACTCGACCTCGAGTACATCTTTAATGATGTTTACAGACAGTCCCAGTATTTCTATTACTGTTATTTTGCCAAGTCTCATCTGATCGACTACTTAGATGATCCTCTGGTCTATCTTTCCGACAAGGAGAAGATCGATTCGCATCTGAACATGCTGTCGCAGGAGACGATCACCTACATCCAGGAGATGCATGAGGAGAAGAGGCTGCCGCTTCGTTTCTATGTCTTTGCGGAATTCCCAAGGGAGATCGCCAAGGCGGACCTGCTGTATGGCAAGCCGTTTTCCGAGATCCCCAAGATCGCAGAGATCGATTTCCCATACGGGACGACGGATTATGTCGCCAATGTCCTGGCCAATGAAAAGAGTACATACAAGCTCGTCATCCTCGATGAGAAACATTTCGCAGAGCTCGTCGATTCTCTTATAAAACTCGATATCCCTTATGTCATCGCCAATGACGATCTCAAACAAGGCATCAATCTGAGTTATGGCGATCTTTACGGAGGATTCCGGGTCGAGGACCTCGATCTTTCGATCTATTCGATCCGCGAACTGTTCAAGAAAGCGCCGCATCACGGACGCTATGCCAGCCGTTATGCCGAAGCGCGTACGCTCAATTCCTATGAGGAACTCAAACCCGGGGACTACGTGGTCCATGACCAGTACGGCATCGGCCAGTATGTGGCGATCGAATCGCGTATCATCAACGGGATCAAGTGCGACTATCTCAAGATCATCTACAAGGGCAACGACGAACTTCTCGTTCCGCTGTCACAGTTTTCGCTTGTCAGAAAGTATGTCTCCAAAGAAGGCGTCGTACCTAAACTTCATAAACTCGGATCCAAAGAGTGGGCACAGACCAAGCAGCGGGTCGAAGAAAGCGTCAATGATATCGCCGGCAAGCTGATCGAGCTTTACAGTGTGCGTGACACCAACATCGGTTTTGCCTTCTCGAAGGATACGCCGATGCAGAAGGAATTTGAAGATACCTTCGAATATGAACTGACGGACGATCAGATCACCGCCATCGAAGAAGTCAAGGCGGATATGGAAAGTCCCAAGCCGATGGACAGACTGCTTTGCGGCGATGTCGGTTTCGGCAAGACCGAGGTGGCCATACGTGCCGCGTTCAAAGCGGTCAATGATGACAAGCAGGTCGCTTATCTTTGTCCGACGACTGTGCTTTCCTTCCAGCATTTTGATACGTTCAAGAGACGTTTTGAAGACTTCCCGGTCCGGGTGGAACTGCTCAACCGCTATGTCACGGAAGAAAAACAGAGAGCCATACTCAAAGATCTCAAGGAAGGAAAGGTGGACATCCTGATCGGTACGCACCGCATCCTTTCCAAGGATATCGAGTATAAGGATCTGGGCTTATTGATCATCGATGAGGAACAGCGTTTCGGTGTCGAACACAAAGAAAAGATCAAGACGATGAAAAATTCCATCGATGTCCTTTCTCTTTCGGCAACGCCGATCCCTCGTACTTTACAGATGTCGCTTGTCGGATTGCGCGGCCTTTCGACGCTCGACACTCCGCCAAACAACCGCTATCCGGTACAGACCTATGTCGTCCACAAGAATCAGAATCTTGTCGAAGAAGTCATCATGCGTGAACTGGAAAGGAACGGTCAGGTCTTCTATCTGTTCAACAATGTCGAGCTGATCTATTCCCTGGCCAGGAAACTGGAAAAGGCTCTGCCTTATGCCAGGATCGGTGTGGCCCACGGGCAGATGGACAGGAAACAGATCGAGGACATCATGTATCGTTTCTATGCCAACGAGATCAACGTGCTGATCTGTACGACGATCATTGAAACGGGCCTCGATATCCCCAATGCCAACACGATCATCGTGGAAGATGCGCAGAACTTCGGTCTTTCCCAGCTCTACCAGATCAAGGGCAGAGTCGGCAGATCGGACCGCATCGCCTATGCCTATCTGATGATCCCGGAAAAGAAACAGCTGACTGAGAATTCCAACAAGCGCCTCGATGCGATCAAGGAATTCACTTCGCTTGGTTCCGGCTACAAGATCGCGATGCGTGACCTCACCATCCGAGGGGCAGGCGATCTTCTGGGTGAAAAACAATCCGGCTTCATCGACAACGTCGGTCTTGACTTATATCTGGCGATGCTCAACAAGGCCATACTGAAGGCCAAGGGAGAAGAGGTCGAGGAAGAGGAAGTCAAGGTCAACGTCAATATCCCGATCTCGAGCTATATCCCGGAGTCTTTCTCCGACAACGACTATGACAAGCTGTCGCTGTATCATGAGCTCTATGATATCGACAATAAGGAAGACTTATTCGATTACTATCTCAAGATCACCGATGAGTACGGCAAACTGCCGAAGGAAGTGGAAGCTCTTTTCGATAAGAAGAAGCTGGAACTGCTGTGCAATCTGAATCTGATCGATAAGGTATCGAATTTCAAGGGACGCTTCACGATCATCCTGTCGAAGGACTATTCCGATAAGATCGACGGGCTGAAGCTGTTTGAATATGTCAACACGATCTCCAGAGACATGGAGATCTCCTATAAGAACAGCCGTCTGGCCATTTCACTGGACAACCAGAAGGAAAACATTTCGAAGATGTTGAAACTGGTAGATAATTTGGATAAACTGGAGAAACAATGAGGATCGATAAATATCTTAAAGTCGCAAGGATCCTGAAACGCAGAGAAGTAGGGAAACAGCTGGCTCTCAACGAGCGTCTTTTCATCAACGGCAAGGCAGCAAAGCCTTCTTCGGAAGTGAATGCGGGCGATGAGATCCGCATCGTCTTCGGACATCGGCAGATCTTATTGAAAGTATTGGAGGTCAGAGACTCCGCTTCCAAGGAACAGGCTTTCTCGATGTATGAAGTTCTTGAAGAGATCAAGGAGGAGCTTAGGCCTGCCTCAGAAACATCGGATGATTCTATTGAAAATAAGAATGTAGTATAATGATTGTATGGCTAAAAAGGGAAAGAAGAAAAAGAATCCGATCGTTTCCAAACTGATCTCGATCGTTCTGATCGTTGCTGCGATCGCCATCCTTTCGGGTGTCTTGGAAAAGATCTACAATATGTTCACCCTGCAGCAGCAGGCCAAGGTAGTGGAAGCGGAGCTCGAAGCACTGCGCGATGAGAATGCTTCTCTGACTTCGACCAAGGAAAAGCTGGAGGATCCCGACTATGTGCAAACTTACGCCAGAGGCGAATATATGTTCTCCAAGGGCGATGAAAAAGTCTTCTATCTGCCGGGCGATTAGCTGACCAAAAAAAGAAAAGATGAGAGAAAATGCGGAAGAATCCGCATTTTTTTCATTTCGGGTTAGGAATCCGCTGTTTTTCTTACGAATAATGTAGTGGAGGTATATTATGCTGATAGCTACGGCAACACAAATGAAAAACAGTTTCGGAAAGTATCTTGACCAGGCGCTGAAGAACGGCGAAGTCTATATCGAAAGACACGGGATCATCATCGCCAAGCTGATCGCGATCGAAAGATCGCCGTCCTATATCTCGGATGAACTGAAAGGATATCACAGGGATGAAAGTATTGTTTGCCAATACCGTGCTTGATGAGGTCCTGGAAAACGGAAACCGTTCCATGGAGATCAGACGCTTCCTCAACGATTGTCAGGACAAAACGATCGAAGGCTACTGCTGCAGTTTCTATTACTGCCTTCTGGCGCAAAAGATGACGGCGAACGAGATGCGAAAGACCCTTTCGATATTGGGGAAGCTTTTGAAACCGATCCATGTCAATATGCGTGACTTGAGGGAGGCACTCAATTATGAGGATCCGGAAAGCGGTCTGTATGCGATCCTGGTGAAGCGGCATCGGCTCGATTGTGCGCTGGTGATGGAGAAAAACGGGAAAGAGGATAGTACAATAGAACTGTACGTTCCGAAAGAATTGAGAAGGAAGATCGAAAATGGAAAAACAAGTGAACAGAGAAGAGATCTATAACGGGAAAGTCATCCATGTGGTGAAGGATGAAGTCGCACTGGACGACGGTTCAAGAGCCTATCGTGAGGTCGTCTTACATAATGGCGGTGCCTGCATCGCCTTAAAGAAAGACGGACTGTATTTTATGGTCTCTCAGTACCGCTATTCCCTGGGCAAGGAGATGCTGGAATTTCCGGCCGGCAAGATCGAAAAAGGGGAAGATCCCGATGAGACGATACTGCGGGAAGCAGTCGAGGAGACCGGCTATTCCGTAAAGAACATCCGCAAGATGGGAAGCATCATCCCGACCTGCGGCTATTGTTCGGAAAGGATCCACTTATACTATGGCGAAGCGGATGAAAAGCTTGGCCAGCACTTCGATCCGGATGAAAGGATCGACCTCAAGCTCTATTCGTTCTCACAGATCAATGAGATGATCTTGAACGGTCAGATCGATGATGCCAAGACGATCGCACTGATGTATTACATAAAGATGGAAAGTATCGATGGCTGATTTTGCTGCACTGGTCGCTGACTTAAAAGACAAGGATCCCAAAGAGTATTTCACTTCCTTTTTCACGCGTTCCGCATTCAAGACGTATCAGATCCCCGCGGAAGCGGACAGGATCGCCCGGAAAGCGATCAAGGAGATGTTTTTCTCTTCCAGAGAACTGATCGAACGCTGCGAACAGGCGTTTTCCTATGATCCCTTATGCGTGGAAGCCTTTTTCGTCTGGTTCATGCTGTCGGAAGACGTTTATGTGGACCAGCGTTTTGCCGCCTACTACGAACATCTGAGCGAATATGGCGATCTTTCTTCCTATCAGAAACATTGTTTTCTCACCATACTTCGCTTCTACTCTGATTTTCTGATGGATATCCGGAACTTCACCAAGGCCATCAAGGTCCAAAGGCAGGTCATACGTCTTTCCGGTGAACTTTCCAAGGAAAACGTCAGCAGGCTGTCTTTCATGTACAGCGTGATCGAAGAGGCGGATGATTTCTACCGTCTGTATCTGGATGCGAAGTTCGATATCTATGACTATATCCTTCTGATCGTGACGCTGCTCAAGCACGAAGACAGGCTCAGAGCCAGGGAAGTGACACTGGATATGTTTAAAAACATCGAATACGCCGGGTATCTCGATCATATGTGGGACATCGATGAAAACGATGCGAAACAGAAAGAATTCCTTTCGGCGATCGACGAGCTTTATGATACGATCTGTGCCGTTCCGGATTTCTTCTCTTTTATCGGTCAGGTCCAGGAAGAAGCCTTGTAGAACGATAAGTGCTATAATGGTTGTAATATGAATATCAATATCAAAGAAATCGAACAGATCAAAGATGAGCTTCATTCCATGAAAGAGAATGATGTTTTGTTTATCGATGAAGACGGAAAGGCAAGATATGCGATCCTGCCGATCGAGCTTTATGATTCCATGGAAGATCTGATGATGATGCTGAACGATCCGGATGCGATGACGGTGAAGATCGCTTCCTCCCAGGATCTCGATCTCAGCTATGATGAATATGAAAGGATCAAGAAGCAGATCATGGACGCTGTGGAAAAGACTTTCATGCCTAAACCGGAGAAACTGAACTGATGAAGGGTTATTTTATTACATTCGAAGGACCGGACGGTTCCGGCAAGACGACCGTTGCCACGGAAGTCTGCAAACGGCTCACTGAACTCGGATACGATGTCATCCATACCAGAGAACCGGGCGGTATCGGCATTTCCGAAGACATCCGCAATATCATCCTTGATCCGAAAAATACGATGATGGACGCCAAGACAGAGGCGCTTCTTTATGCCGCCTCCCGCCGTCAGCACCTTGTTGAGAAGGTCTTCCCGGCGGTGAAAGAAGGCAAGATCGTCATCTGCGAGCGCTTTCTGGATTCCTCGCTGGCTTACCAGGGCTATGGCAGGAATCTTGGCTTTGATGAAGTATTATCGATCAATCTGTTTGCGATCGACAATACCTATCCGGATATGACGATCTATCTTGATGTCGATGAACAGGTCGGGCTCGACCGTCTGCAGGACCGCAGCTTCAAGGACCGTCTCGATCAGGAATCGCTGGAATTCCATCATCGGGTCTCGCAAGGCTATCGGGAAGTGCTGAGGCGTTTCAAAGACCGCATCACGATCATCGATGCTTCAAAGACGAAACAAGAGGTCATTGAAGCTTCCATGAAGGAGATCTTAAAACTGATCAATGATCAAAACGCAGCTTAGGGATTCTGAACCGATCGCGTATCAGAGCCTTGAAAACTCTCTGAAAAACAGAAAAGTAGCGCACAGCTACCTTTTTTCAGGTGAATACAACCCTTTGAAGATCGAAGCGGCTTATCTTCTGGCGCAGTCGATCGTGGAAGGCAAAGATGATTTCGCCTGCGAGACCTGCGATGTATGCAAGCGTATCAGGAACAACAGCTATTTCGATGTGATCTATGTCGACGGCTATGCCTCCAGCATCAAAAAGGATGATATCGAGATGATCCTTGATGAATTCTCCAGGACTTCCCTGGAGTCTTCGGGCAAGAAGGTCTACATCCTCGCCAACATCAACAACGCTTCGACCAAGGTCCTCAACATGATCCTCAAGTTCATGGAGGAACCAAGCAGTTCCAATACCTACGGTATCTTCATCTCCGATCACAAGGAGGATCTGCTTCCGACCATCGTCTCACGCTGTCAGGAAGTTCCTTTTCTGACCAGGGATTTTTCTTTCCTGATCGATAGATATGAGGAAAAGGGCTTTGACAGGATCGATGCCTACCTGCTTTCCAACATCCTGCACCGCTACGATCCCGATCTGGATCTCAACGATCCGATCTATCTGGCCGCCAGGGACTATGTATACAAGACCATCGAGCTTTTCGATAAGAAGGAATTTCTGCCGGTGATGTTTTCCCAGGAATTCTATACGGAATTCAAGGACCGTGAGGAATTCCGCAGATGCGTCGACATGTATCTGTCTGTCATGATCGTCATGATCGATGACGCTTTGAAAAATAAGGAAAGCGACGATGATCTTTACAACCGGCATCTGAGCATCATCAGGCAGCATCAGCCGGGAAAACTGCTCGATATTTTCGTCAGGGCATCAGACAAAGCCATGCTCAATGCGGAGCGAAAACTGCTGTTTGACGCGATAAGTTATGAGATAATATCATATATTTGAAGGTGAATTATGGAAGAAAACAAGAAATATATATCAGTCCGATTTGAAACAACGAATAAGACCTATACCTTTTCAACGACTGATCCGACGATAAAAAACGGCGACGCGGTCGTCGTAGAGACACAGCGCGGTATGGAATACGGCCATGTCGTTTCCGATCCGTTTGAAAAACCGAACGTGTCTCTTGAGATCAAGGAGATCATCCGCAAAGCCAACGAAAAGGATAAGAAACAGTTTGACCGCAACAAGGCGGATTCCGCGGAAGCGAAAAAGATCTGTCAGGAAGAGTCCGACAATCTCGATCTGAAGATGAACGTCATCTCTGCCGAATATACGCTCGACCGTGCCAAGATCACGTTCACGTATCTGGCAGACGACCGCGTCGATTTCCGTGAACTTCTGAAAGTTCTGGCATCGATCTTCCACTGCCGCATCGACCTGCGCCAGGTGGGCACCAGAGACAAGGCCAAGATGGTATCCGGTATCGGTGTCTGCGGAAGAGAATTGTGCTGTGCTCGATTCATCGGTGATTTCGACCGTATCTCGATCAACATGGCGAAGAATCAGCTTCTGGCACTCAATATACAGAAACTCTCCGGCCAGTGCGGCAACCTGATGTGCTGCCTGCGCTTTGAAGACGATGCCTATAAGGCACTTCGCAAAGACCTGCCGAAGCTCAATTCGCAAGTCGAATACGAAGGGGAGAGATACCGCATCACGTCGATGAACGTCATCGCCAAAAACTGCAAGCTGGAGAATCCGGAACATGCGATCTTCATTACGCTGGATGACCTGATCGCCAAAGGAAAATATAATAAACCGGTCAAGAAAGACGAAAAAGGAGAACAAAGTGGAGCCAAACAATAAGGCTACACTTTTTCTTGTAGCGACTCCGATCGGCAATCTGAACGAAGTATCCGGGCGCTGCCTGGAAGTTTTGCGGAATGTCAGTGTCATCGCCTGCGAAGATACGCGCAATTCCCAGAAGCTGCTGTCGCACTTTGACATCCACACCAGAACGATCACCTATCACAATTTCAATGAACGCCAGTCTTCCAAAGGGATCCTGTCGCTTCTGGAAAAAGGGGAAGATGTGGCTCTGATCTCGGATGCCGGCTATCCTCTCATATCCGATCCGGGCTATCTTCTGGTCAATGAAGTCATCGATGCGGGATATAAGATCGTCACCGTGTCCGGACCGAATGCCGCTTTGAATGCGCTGGTGGCATCGGGACTGCCGACCAACCATTATCTTTTCTACGGTTTTTTGAATGCCAAACAATCCCAGGCAAAGAAAGAACTGGAATCTTTGAAGGGATTTCCTTATACGCTCATCTTTTATGAAGCGCCTCACCGCATCGAAAAGACATTGAAACTGATGTATGAGGTCCTGGGCGACCGCAAAGCCTGCCTGGCCAGGGAACTGACCAAGCTTCATGAAGAATACCACCGCGGAACATTGAAAGAACTTTGCGGACTTCATGACCTGAAAGGCGAGATGGTCGTGATCGTTGAAGGCGACACAAGTGAAAAAGAAGTCTCCATGGAAGACCTTCTCAAAGAGATGGACCTTCTGATCGAAGAGGGGCAGCGGGCCAAGGATGCGGCAAAGACGGTCTCGGAAAAATATGAAGTTTCCAAGAATCAGCTGTATCAGGCATATCTGAAAGAAGGAAACAAGTGATGGATGCCGATAAGTATCAGAAAGAGGCGATGGCCTTTCTGAATCCCGGGATCGAAGAAAAGGATGTCCTGCTCAATGCCCTGATGGGATTGAGTGCGGAGTCCGGAGAGGCTTTGGATCTTTTGAAGAAACATCTGTTCCAGGGACATGAACTGAACGAGGAAGACCTGATCAAGGAACTTGGCGATGTCGCATGGTATCTGGCGGAAGCTTCCTACAGCCTGGATGTCGATCTGAGCGAAGTGCTTGAGAAAAACATCGCAAAGCTCAAAGACCGTTTTCCCAACGGATTTGAGGCAGAAAAGTCGATGCACAGAAAGGACTAGGATGGAATATCGTTTTTACGGAGCGGGGCAGGATATCCGCTTTGTCAACAGGCAATACGAAGACCTGGATACACCGGAAAAACTCTATGAGGTGTTTTCAAAGGTCTGGTGCAGACAGACCTGTGCGCCGCGCATGGCGGATGACTGGAATGAAGGCAATAAGACTCTTGGTCAGTGCTCGATCACTTCCTTCCTGGTACAGGATCTCATCGGCGGGGAAGTGTACGGAATCAAACTGAAGGATGGAAACTACCACTGTTTCAATGTGATCGGCCAGAAAGCCTTCGATCTGACCAGCGAACAGTTCAAAGAAAAACTCGATTATTCTTCGGCAGTCCCGCAGGAAAGAAAGACACATTTTGCCAAAGAGGAGAAGCATCAGCGCTATCTGCTTCTGAAAGAAAAGCTTAAAGAGATCATGGAAAAATAAAACAGCTCATCACTGAGCTGTTTCTTTTTCAAATGGTGCACCAGGTGAGACTTGAACTCGCATGGGATTTCCCACACGCCCCTCAAACGTGCGCGTCTACCTATTCCGCCACTGGTGCGTATCTCTATTATAGAATATTTTGTGCTGAAATAAAAATAATTTTGTAAAATTATATGTGTTAGTTTATAAAGGAGATTTACAATGAGCTCATTTAAAGATCTTAGGATCGTAGATAACTTTTATCAGACTTCCTCGTTCTTTCCGATGCCGACCGTATGTATCTCTACGGTAAACCCGGACGGAAGCCTTAATATCGGATCCTATTCCCTGTGTTTCCCTTATTACATTGCCGGAAAAGACAGATATGCGATGGTCCTGGAATGCAGGAACACTTCCAATACCTGCCAGAATATCATGAGGACGCACAAGTGTGCGATCAACTTCATCACCGACGAAAGGAAGTATTTCAAAGAAGCCGTACGTCTCGGTTTCCCGGGACCGAGTGAAGAGAAGATGAAAGAGCCTCTGCTTTTCACGATGGAAGACGGTCTTGCCGATCCAAGTGACAAACAAAGACCGCAGGTCATCGCCGATGCCTATCAGGTATTCGAATGTACCTGGGCAAGCCAGCTTGAGAATGCCGATCGTTTCAATGTCGAAGACATCGATGACGGCCATCCGGGTCCTTACAATGATTTCAACGGCATCACATCCAAGTATGGTGCACACTTCATCCTGTACATCGATAAGATCCTGATGAAGCCGCGTTATTATGATGCCATCGTCAACGGTGTCACCAAAAACGATTTCCCGAACGTTCCGGTCGATTACGGATATCGTGATTCCACCAATTTCTGGTACACGCAGTTCCCGCGCTTCATCGCCAAGCCGATCGCCGAACCGATCCCGGCACCGAAAGAAGTCGATCTCGGTTCCATCCGTTATGCGGCAGACCGCTGCGATCCCGATATCAAGTTCACTGATGAAGCTTTGAAGAATTTCGTCAAAGTTCCTCGTCCGTTCTTGAAGACGGTACTCAACGGCTGCGTTGCCTGGGCAAAAGAAAACAACGTCACGCTGATCACGGAAGAACACGTCAAGATCATCAACGACAAGCGCAAACAGGAAAAAGAAAAGAAATAATCGAAAAAGGACGGCTTCATCTGCCGTCCTTTTATCACGGTTTGTATCGGCCTAAGACCCTGCCCAAGGCGATCACGGAATCACTTAACGGGATATCCGGATAAGCGCTGTTTCGCGCCTTCAGACAGTCTTTTCCTTTGGTGCGGATGATCATCTGATCGCCCACGATGAACACGCCTGTCTCGTGGATCGATATGGTGCTGGAATTCTGTACGAGCAGCCGGGATCCTTTCGGATAGAAAGGCTCCATCGAATCGTCATACATCCTGACCAGACAATCCGCTTTCTGATTGTTTGCGGTGTCTTTCAGTCTCTGAACGCTGGCTTCCAGAGTATTGTTGTCCTTGTAGGAAGTCAGATCTCTGAAATACGGGCGCGAGATCTTCCTTTCCCGTAAGAGCTGATCATTGACTCTGGCCATCTCGGCATCGAGATTGTTTCTTACGACGCATTTGCCGGAATAATCCAGAGCGCGATAATCAAATACCAGTTCGTTTTCTTCTTCGTTGTAACTGTATTTTTCTTCATCGAAGAAATCCTGAAAAAGATAATTGGGAGAGACATCCAGGATCTTCACCAGTTTGGCAATGATGTCGGGATCCAGTCCCTTGGAATACTTCTCATAATTGTTCATTGCCGTCGGACTTTTTCCGATCATGGCAGCCAGTTCTTTCTGCGCGATCCCTTTCTTCTCACGGGCTTCTCTGATTCTTTCACCGATTTTCATTTGCACTACCTTTTATTTGATGATAGCAAAGTTAAATTGCAATTGGGTACTGGCAATGCGAGGATTCAACGGGAATCCGCATGAATATTTTATAAATCGTGATATTATAGTAATGAAATTCCGAAATATGAAATTTCAAGGGTTCAGGTTATGGCAACGATCCGAGAAAGAAATCATCCGGTCGTCGAGAACATTTTGAAGGTGATGGAAGCCAAAGGAATCAGTATTGACGAATTGAGCAGAAGAAGCGGCATTCATACAGAGGACCTGTATCGCCTGCTGAAGAATAAGAAGATCATCCGGCCTTATGAGATCGCCGTCCTTTCAATGGCATTGAAAACAGACGTCGATGCCTTGTTTGAACAGACGGATGAATAATAACGATCCAAATCGATCAGAAAAAAGCGGTATGCACAGAGGCATACCGTTTTGTGTTGTTTATGACCTAGTCCAGGATCGTGATCCTTCCTTCCACATGGGAGTCGACGTTGTTCATGGAGGATAAGAGCTCTTCGAAGATCGAGAAGTCTTCGGTAATGACCATGCGCGGTTTTTTATTGGCGATGACCTCTTCGATCGGCAGATCGAAGAATTCCGAGAAGTTCTTGTAGTGATAATCCTGCAAAGCGATGCGGATGATCCGATCGTCTTTGATCTCTGTGCCGTTGAGCGAGAATTCCAGAAGTTCATGGCGCGAGCGGGAATAGACGATCTTCGTGCCTTTGGAGACCTGGTAGAATTCACTGTGGGCATTTTCATCAAATGCCTCATCTCTCAGCATGAAACGGATCATATGGCGGAACTGTCTGCCGGTAACTTCCAGCATCCAGACCGGCGCATTGAACGGAAGACATTCTTTGAGTTCCTGATACTGTACGATCGGTCCCATCTGTTTCAGACGTATCGATCCCGATCCCATCAGCATCACTTCAAAGGAGGAATCCACCTGCAAGAGATCGGCAAACAGGTTTCCGAGCTCCGTTTCCCGATAGCGGTCAGGATGGGTGAGGGTCCTTTTGAAATTGGTGACGATGCGCATGTATTTCTGATCGGTCCTTGACTTGTAGGACTTGAGCACTTCTTCCAGTATCGGATCGGCCTGACAGACTTTCGAGGTGATGGGGATGCAGCTCCAGTCATAGGAAAGCATCTTATGTTCATCGGTATCGATCCGGATGTCGAAGCGGCCGATCTGGTCGGTACCCATGCCGACCTGCACGATCGGGACACCGTTGACGATACACGGCTCTTCCAGAAGCGTGTGCGTATGTCCGCCGATGATGAGGTCGACGCCCCAGTTGGGATCGAGAAGCTCGGCGAGTTTCTTGTCCTGTTCAAAACCGATGTGTGTCAGTAAGACCGTCAGATCGACTCTTGTCGTCTTATAGTTATCGATGATGACACCGACCTGTCTGGCGGCCTGCCAGACGTCGATGAAGGAGCCGATGATCTCTTCGCTTCTTGTGGAAGCCAGCACTTCTTCGGTGATGATGCCGATAAACATGACCTTGAGTCCGTTGACATCGATGATCTTGTAAGGTTCAAAGAGCCTTGCGTGATTGGACTTGATGTACATGTTGGCGTTGACGACAGGGAATTTTGCGCATCTTTCCAGAAAAAGCAGATGGGCCAGCCCGTAGTCGACTTCGTGGTTGCCCAAGGTGACTACATCGGGAGATAAGAAGTTCATGAGTTCGATCGTAGAGAAACCTTTGTATTCCGAGTCGATGATCGAGCCTCTGAACATATCACCGGCGATGGCATAGAGGACGTTTTTCTCTTCGTTCCGGACTTTTTTGATGAATCCGGATAAAAGAGACACACCGCCTTCGTGAAAACCCTCTTTGGGTTCTGCCAGGAAATCGCCGTGCATATCATTGGAATGCAAAAGAACCAGTTTTTCTGCTGTCACAAAACCTCCTTTCATTTCGATGAATGTATTAAAAAAGCCTTATATCTCTATTATATAGGATATAAGGCTATGATTTACAGATTCAGGAGCTTGATTTACAGATTCAGGAGCTTGATCAGTTCGTTCCACAGTGACAGCGTCCACTTTTCCGCACCTGCCGCGATCTGTTCGAAGCGGTAGTCAGAAAGCGTGATCGGCTTGCCGTAACAGCTCTTTACATATTCGATCGCCTGTTCGCCAAGATCATAGACCTTTACGGCATCTTCCGAATCCAGGCCTTCCATGTAATACTGCAAGGCGAGGCCGGCTTCATAGACCGCATCGGCATTCGTCTGATTCTCTTCCAGGACACCGTCTTTGATCAGAGGATAATTGTTCAATATGGTGTTCTTGTATCCTTCCAGATCGGTTTCGGTAAGTTCGGATGCGTATGGCAGGGAATCGATCGTAGCGGTCTTTAGTTCCTCATAATGCGATGCGACCTCAGACCAGGTGAGTTTTTTCTTCTTTTCGACCAGGGCCCAGTTGGTATCGCTCCATCCCTCGATTTCCGCAGCTTTTTTCGCAACGGCGTCTTTGAGGTCTTCGAGCTTTTCTTTTTCATACGCCGCTTTGATCAGCGCCTGTACATCCTCACATAAGAGGTTGAGGGAGTTGGCCTCGATACTGTTGGACTGACCTGAGAGTTGCTGCAATAGGATCGCATCTTTATATAAGGATAGGAGTCCTTCTTCATCTTCTTCCTTCACGCCGGAAGTAACTTCCGCCGCTTTGTTGATGACATTTGAAGTCAGTGTTTTGAATTCCTCGATCGAATAGCTGTCATAAGCGGCTGCCGTTTCGACCATCTGATCGTATGCTTGCTCATATCTGGCTTGCGCATCTTCCCAGGAAATGGTCTTGGCGCCGCAGCCCGACAGGATTCCTATGACAAGCAGAAGGGTAAGGAACTTTTTCATCGTCTTCCTCCTTTGAAATCTTTGATTTTCACGAATCCATTATACTATATATGTTTTTTAACAAAAGGCAGAAAAAAAGCTCCCTTCGGGAACTTTTATCTTTGAAGTGGTGCACCGAACAGGACTTGAACCTGCACGAGTCGCCCCATATGAACCTGAATCATACGCGTCTGCCAATTCCGCCATCGGTGCATATGAATATTCTAACACAAAAATCTTGAAACTCAAACAAGTAATGTTAAAATAATACAGTATGGAATTTAAAAAGATTATTAATGTGGCGGTGATCGCCCATGTAGATGCAGGTAAATCGACGTTGGTCGATGCTTTTTTGGCGCAATCACACGTCTTCTCCGAACATGAGGAGGTCGTCTCTCAGGTCATGGATTCCAATGATCTGGAAAGAGAAAGAGGCATTACGATCTATTCCAAGAACTGTTCGATCATTTATCAGGATTACAAGATCAATATCGTCGATACGCCGGGACACGCTGATTTCTCAAGTGAGGTCGAGCGTATCATCAAGACCGTCGATACTGTCATCCTTTTAGTCGATTCTTCCGAAGGCCCGATGCCTCAGACAAGATTCGTCTTGAAGAAATCGCTGGAAGCCGGACTTCGTCCGATCCTTCTGATCAACAAGATCGACAAGAAAGACGCCCGTATCAATGAAGTCATCGATGAGGTCTATGATCTGTTCCTGGATCTCAGCGCAAATGATGACCAGCTGGATTTCCCGATCCTTTACGGTATCGCAAGAAGCGGCATCGTCAGATACAATCCGTCGGATTCCAATGATGACATCAATCCGCTGTTTGAAACGATCGTCAATCACGTCAAGCCGTATCCGGATAAGACGGACGAAAAGCTCGTCATGCAGGTATCGGCACTGGCTTATGATGACTACATCGGCAGGATCGGTGTCGGCAGAGTCTATTCCGGTATCATCAAACAGAACGCGATGATCTCGGTATGCAATAACGCCGGCAAGAAAGAAAACCGCAAGATCGCAAACTTATACAATTACCAGGGTCTGAAACGTACCGCCGTCAGCGAAGCGCAGTGCGGTGATATCGTCATGATCTCCGGTATCGAAAACATCGAGATCGGTGATACGATCGGTCCGGAAGGCGTCTTTGAACCGCTTCCGCAGATCGACATCGAAGAGCCGACACTGTCCATGAACTTCATGGTCAACACCTCCCCGTTCCAGGGCAAGTCCGGCAAATACGTGACCAGCCGCAACATCAAGGAACGTCTGGAAAGAGAACTTGAGACCAACGTCGGTCTGCGTGTCGAAACGACCGCAACGACCGATACCTTCAAAGTCTCCGGAAGAGGTGAGCTCCATCTGTCGATCTTATTGGAAAACATGCGCAGAGAGGGCTATGAGATCGCAGTCAGCCGTCCGGAAGTCATCTTCAAGAAGATCGACGGCAGGCTCAATGAACCGATCGAAGAAGTCATCTGTTCCGTTCCGAACGAATACTCGGGAACGGTCATCAATAAGCTCAATCTGCGAAAAGGCCAGATGATCGATATCCAGGACGAAGGTTCCTATACCAAGATCATCTACCATGTCTCCACCAGAGGCTTGCTGGGCTATCGAAGCGAATTCATCAACGATACCAAGGGCGAAGGTGTCATGGTCAGAAAGTTCATCCAGTACGAACCGTTCGTAGGTGAGATCCCGCAGAGAACAAACGGTGCTTTGATCTCCATGGCTTCAGGCAAGGCGATGACCTATGCGCTCTGGAACCTGCAGGAAAGAGGGCAGCTGTTCGTGACGCCGCAGACGGAGGTCTACGAAGGCATGATCATCGGTGTCTCTTCCAAGACACAGGATATCGAAGTCAATCCGACCGTCAACAAGAAGATGACGGCCATCCGTTCGACCGGCAACGATGAAGCGATGAAACTCGTTCCGGCGAGAGTCTTCTCTCTGGAGGAAGCTCTGGAATTCATCAATGACGACGAGCTCGTCGAGATCACTCCGGATGCCATTCGTCTGAGAAAGAGATATCTCACAAATCTCGACCGCCGCAGACACATGCGTGAGGTCGCAAAAGAGGCTAACAAGCAGGACTGATACTTTCGGTCCTGTTTTTTCTATACTAAGGCAGATTCCGACGTATCTTTTCGATTCTGTGTTAGAGTGATAGTAATGTTTTAAAGAAAGGAGATCTTCATGTTCGATCCGCTTTATCAGCCTTATCATTCCAACCGCTATTGCGTCACCGCGAAAAACGGCATCGTTGCCAGCGGTTCCAATCTGGCTACGGCAGCCGGACTGGAGATCCTGAAGAAAGGCGGCAATGCCGTCGATGCCGCAGTCGCGACAGCGGCAGCTCTGACCGTTGTGGAACCGACGGCAAACGGACTTGGTTCCGATGCCTTTGCCTTGGTCTGGATCAAGGATAGATTGTATGGCCTGAACGGTTCAGGATATTCGCCGAAAAACATTTCGATCGAAAAAGTGAAGGCGATCTCTGAAGACGGAAAGATGCCGTGTTTCGGCTGGACGCCGGTCATGGTACCCGGTGCCGTCAAGACCTGGGGCAGGCTCATCGAACGTTTCGGCAGACTCAGCTTGAAAGAAGTCCTGGAACCGGCCATCCGTTATGCGGAAGAAGGCTATCCGCTTTCGCCGATGCTGGCGAAGATGTGGGAGTCGGCGACGAAGATCTATCATTCCCGCTTCGATGGGAAGAAAGAATATGAGGAATGGTTCAAAGTCTTTACCAGGGATGGCGAACCCTATCATTTCGGTGAGATCGTCACTCTGAAAGACCACGCCAAGACCCTGAAACTGATCGCCGAGACCGATACCGATGCCTTCTATAAGGGAGAGATCGCCGAGCAGTTCGTGAAACAGTCTGAAGAAGACGGCGGTTTCTTTTGCAAGGAAGATCTTGCGGATTACGATATCTCCTGGGTCGAGCCGATCATGGTGAAGTATCGCGGCTATGATGTGTACGAGATCCCGCCAAACGGTCAGGGCATCGTCGCTCTCATGGCTTTGAATATCCTGAAAGAATTTGAATTCAGAAATAAGGAAGATATCGATACTTATCATAAGCAGATCGAAGCGATCAAGATCGCTTTCGCCGATGCGAAAAAGTACGTGACCGATCCTGAACATATGAAGATCGATTATGAAAGACTGCTCGAGCCGGGTTTCGGAGCGATGAGAAGCCGGCTCATCAAAGAGGAGGCGATACTTCCCGAAGCAGCCGATCTGCCTAAGAGCGGTACGGTCTATCTGTGCACGGCGGATGGCGAAGGCAACATGGTCTCCTATATCCAGAGCAACTACATGGGTTTCGGTTCGGGGATCGTGCTCAAAGGCTATGGTGTCGCCTTGCAGAATCGGGGTGCCGACTTCTCACTGAATGAGGAAGATGCCAACGCTTTGGGACCGCACAAGAAGTCCTATCATACGATCATCCCGGGATTCTTATCAAAAGATGGCAAGCCGATCGGACCCTTTGGTGTCATGGGCGGCTACATGCAGCCGCAGGGTCATGTGCAGGTCTTGATGAACATGATCGACTTCGGTCTCAATCCGCAGATGGCGCTCGATGCGCCAAGGTGGCAATGGCTGGAAGGAAAGAAAGTGAGCGTTGAGCCGACCTTCGATAGAAAGATGGCGGAAGAGCTCAAGGAAAAAGGCCATGATATCTCATTTGCCAGGGACGTTTCGGGATTTGGCAGAGGGCAGATCATCTGGCGTCTGGAAAACGGAGTTCTGGTAGGGGCTTGCGAATCGCGGACCGATTCCAACATCGCCTGTTACTGATAAAGGAGTGCTTATGTTTCAGAAAGCCTGGTTATTATTCATCAATACCTTTTCCATCTCGATGACTGCCAATTCCGGCTATGCAATGCTGGGCGTCATCAAGAACCGTTTCGTCGATAAGTACGGCTGGTTCACCAAAGAAGAGATGGAAGACTATATCGCTTTGGCACAGAGCTGTCCGGGGCCGATCGCCTGTTCTTCGACGATGATCATCGGCTACCAGTCCTGTGGCATCATCGGTGCTCTGACTGCGGTGTTTGGCGTCATCCTGCCGCCATTCCTCATGATGGTCCTGGTCACGTTCTTCTATACCTTCATTTCGACCAACGTCTATGTCCGGATCTTCATCACCGGCATGCAGGCAGGGGTATGTGCGATGCTTCTGGATGTCGTATTGGGACTTTTTGCCGGCGTGCGGAAGATGAATAAAGTCTTCTATTATGCGATGGTGGTCCTTTCCTTCTTATATGTCCGACTCACGCCGTATTCGATCTTCTTCCTGGCACTGATCTGCATCGCGGTCGCAGTGCTCAAAACTCTGCTGTTTCAAAAACAAACGGGGGCAAAACTATGATCAGTATACTCGATATCTTTCTGAACTTCCTGAAGATCGGTGTCTTTGCCTTCGGCGGAGCATATGCGGTCATCCCTCTGATCGAGGAACAGATGGTCACCAATACCAAATGGATGACCTTTGCTGAGTTCTCCGACCTTCTGGCGATCGATGAGCTTACGCCGGGTCCGATCATCGTCAATGCATCCACGTTCATCGGCATGAAACTCTCCGGCGTCTTTGGCGCGATCGCCGCAACGTTTGGCTGTGTGGTGCCGGGCTGCATCATTGCTTTGATCCTGATCCGCCTGTATCGCAAGTACAAAGAGATCCCCGTGATCTCGGAAGCCATAAAAGTTTTGAAATGCATGTCGGTCGCGCTGATCTTTTCGGTGCTGATCAAGATGTTCATGAATGCTGTATTCCCGTCAGGTCTCGGATCTCTTGGTGATATCAATATCCTTTCGCTGCTGATGGTCATTGCGTCCTTCTATGTTCTGAAACGATACAAAGTCAATCCGATGCTGGTCATGCTGACATGCGGATGTATCAGTCTGATTGCATCATTCTTATAGTAAACAGTTTTGATAAGCGGATCGCGATCTGAATGACGGATACCGGTCTTCCTTGAAGAAGGACTATCGAATCGTCATCTTTCTATAGGCATCCTTAGGGATAGCGAGCGGTGTCCTTCTATAAAACGCAAACCGACTGCTTCTTAATGAAGCAGTCTTTCTTTAAAAAAGGGCATTTGAAAAGACCGGGTGTCTGTATTAATTCTTTTTATAAGGATTTTAAAGTAAAATATAAATAGGATGGAATTGCTTTTTACTTTACGCAGGCTGGAACCTCTCGAAAAACTGCTGCCGTTTGCCGATGGCATCGTCACCGGCAGGTATTTTACGACCGGTTATCATCTGTCTCTTGATGAGATCAGACAGGCTTCCCGTTTCTGCAAGACCTTCCATAAAAAGTTCTACATCGTCATGGATGATTTCATTTCCGAAGATGAAAAGATGCTGATGTACGACTATCTGGACTTTATCGATTCCATCGATGTCGACGGGATCTTTTTCCATGACTTAGGTGTCTATAACGCCGCCAAGTCCTACGGCATGCTGTCAAAGCTCATCTATGACGGAAAGACCGTTCTGTGCAATTCCCTGGATTCGGCCTTTCTGTTAGACCAAGGCATCGACTCCGTCATGTTCTCCAGGGAACTGACCTTTGAAGAAGTCAAAGAGATCGTAAAGAATCTCAGCGGTCGAGTCAACATGCAGATCTTCGGTCATTTACGTATGTCTTATTCCAAGCGCAATTTCCTGTCCAATTACTTCCGTCAGATCGGAAAGGACTATGACTTCAAGGGAAAAGAGACACTGTCTCTGGTGGAAGAACAGCGGGAATACAAGATGCCGATCGTGGAAGATGAGGACGGCACGTATATCTATACGGATTATGTTTTTGAAATGTTCTCGGAGATCAGTGAACTGAAAAACGATCTCAAGAGGGGCATCGTGGATACGCTGTTCATCGAAGATGATGCCCTGATCGCGCAGGTACTTCGCGACTACAAGAGGGTCTCGGCGACCAACGGAAAGTTCATCCGCGACTCTTTCTTACACAATCATCCGGGAAATTATTCTTCCGGTTATCTCTATCAGAAGACCAATATCTCTAAAGAATGAATAAGATCGAATTATTAGCACCTGCGAAGGACCTGGAAAAGGCCAAGATCGCGATCATGTACGGAGCGGATGCCGTCTATGTGGGCGGCAAGTTTTACTCACTCCGTTCGCGGGCTTCCAACTTTTCTCTGGAAGATCTCAAGGAGCTTTCTGCATTTGCCAAAAAATATGGAGCCAGAGTCTTTGTGACGGTCAACATCGTCTTCCACGATGATGATTATTACGGGATCAGAGAATATCTGCGCTATCTGGAAAAGATCGGCATCGATGCCGTGATCATCTCTTCGCTTGCCCTGATCCCGGTGGTCAGGCAGGAAGCACCGCATATCGAATGTCACATCTCGACCCAGCTGTCTTCTCTGAATTCTTCGGCAGTCCGCACTTTGAAGGAGTTCGGCGCCGACCGTATCGTCCTGGCCAGAGAGGCTTCGATGGCACAGATCGAACAGATCGCCAGAAAAGTTTCCGTTCCTCTGGAAGTCTTCATCCATGGCGGCATGTGTTCCAACTATTCGGGAAGATGTGTCTTATCCAACCGCATGACTTTGCGTGATGCCAACAGAGGCGGCTGCGCCCATTCCTGCCGCTGGAAATACCGCTTATACGACAAGGATACGGAGATCTCCGATCCGGAGTGTCTGCTGTCGATGTCTTCCAAGGACTTACGGGCTTCCGCTTATGTGGAAAGGATGATCCATTCCAATATCGCTTCTTTGAAGATCGAAGGACGCATGAAGTCGGAATACTATATCGGCCAGGTCGTAAAGACCTACCGCAAGATGATCGATGAGATCTATGAAAAGGGCAGACTCCCCAAGGAACGTCTCGATTACTACGACAATGAGCTTTCCAAAGCCGAGAACCGTCCGAGCGATGACGGTTTCCTCTCAGGGGATTGCGACAATACCAAACATCTGTACGGCGTAAACGGCGCCGGTGTGACCCACGACTATGTGGCTTTCATCCATGACTTTGACGCAAGACGAAACATCGCCTTCGTCGAGGTAAAGAACGTCTTTGCGAAAGGCGACGAACTGGAAGTCTTCGGTCCGAAGATCGACAATCTGCACTTCAAGGCGGAGGTGATGTTCGACCAGAACTACGATCCGGTGGAACTTGCCAACAAGCCGACGCAGCTATTGATGCTGCGGATGCCTTTTGCGGTAGAAAAAGGCGATATGATACGAAAGGCGGCTGTACGATGATCATCGAAGGTGCGATCTCGGTCAAGGCCGCTTTATTGAATAAAAAAAGAGAGATCTTTTCCATCTATATCGATAAGGACAAAAAGACCAAGGATTTCAATTTCATCAGAAAGATCGCCCGCTTGCAGGGGGTCGAAGTGAAGGAACTTGAAAAAAGTGAGCTTTTGAATGTGCTCAGCGGAAAGAGCCACGGCGGTATCGGCGCGGATGTTTCCGCAAGGAAAGAAGATGAATTTGAAGAAGGCGATATCTTCTATCTCGATGGGATCGAAGACCCGTTCAACCTGGGCTATTCCTTGCGCAGTCTATATGCCTTAGGCGTGAAGAACGTGCTTCTTTCCAAACGCGATTATTCATCGATGGAAGCCCAGCTTCTGAAGTCTTCCGCCGGTGCTTATGACATGATCCATATAAAGATACTGAACGATCCTGTCGGACAGATGAAGGAATATAAAAACAAAGGCTATCACCTCTATGGCTTATATCGGGGAGAAGAGTCGAAAGATATCTTTGGCGTGAGCTTTGCGCCAAGGGCTCTGTTTATGCTGGGAGGAGAGAAAAGGGGCATTTCAAGCGAACTGCTCGAACTTTGCGATGAGCACCTGTATATCTCCTACGGTTCGGATTTCCGCAATGCCTTAAATGCCTGCGCGGCGCTTGATGTCGTGGTGACTTTGTTAAGGAGCCAGAGAAGATGATCACTTCCTTGGAGAATAAGACAGTCAAGAACCTGTGCAAGCTTCACATGAAGAAGTATCGTGAAGACAGTTTTCTGCTGTGCGATGAACAGCTGATCCTGAAGGCAAAAGAAAAAGGCTTTCTGAAAAAGCTCGTCTATACCGGAGAATTGCCTTTTGAACACGATGATGTGTTAGAAGTGAGCCAGGAAGTATTGGATAAGATCGCCGATGAAGAAGGACATTCCTATATCGGCGTTTCCGGAATGATCGAAGAAGTGCGGGACCCTGGAAAGCGGGTCATCCTGTTAGACAGATTACAGGATCCTTTGAACATCGGCCGCATCATGGAGGCGGCACAGCTGTTTGGCTTCGACTCGCTGATCTTATCGAAGGAATGTGCGGAGATCTACAATGAGAAATGCCTTTCCGCATGTAAAGGCGGCATCTATGAGCTGAAGATCTGCCATGGCGATCTTCTGGAAGAAGTGGATCGTCTGAAGAAAGAGGGCTTCTATGTCTGTGCGACGGGACTTCGCGACAACACCTATGAGATGCATGAAGTTGAGCCGAAAGAAAAGATGGCTTTCATACTCGGAAACGAAGGAAGCGGCGTCTTGAAAGAACTGATGGATGTTTCCGACTGCATCATGAAGATCGACATGCGCAATATCGACTCTTTGAATGTCGGCATGGCTGCCTCGACCATCATGTATCGGTTCAGAATCTGACGGTAAAATTCCTCTCATCTTCCTTGAGAGGGATCTGCTTTATGGAATAATCAAAGACTTTGATGAAACGATCGCCGGCGATCGTTTCTTTTACAAAGAGGTCGACTTCTTCTCCCTGGACTTCACATTCGACATCGCCCGCAAGCGTGTTTCGTACGTAGCCTGTCAGCTGATGTCTTCTGGCACATTGGATGGCCTTGCCCCTGAAACCTACGCCTTGGACGATCCCTTTGTAGACGATGAAATATCTCTTCATACCTTCATTGTATAAGAAAAGGGGCTTGATGGCCCCTTAGCTTTGTTATTTGATCTCTTCGAAATCACTTGCGCCGTGTTTGCATAACGGACAGATGAAGTCTTCCGGCAGAGTGTCGCCTTCATAGACGTATCCGCAGACCTTGCAGACAAAGCCTTTCTTGCCTTCCGTCTGAGGTTTCGGTTTGACGTTTTTCTGATAGTAGGTGTAGGTCATCGTTTCCGCATTGGAGATGACGCGCGCTTCGGTGACTGAGCAGATGAACATGCCGTGCGTTCCGAGATCCTTGTAATCTTCCACCTTCAGTGAGAAGAAGGCGTTGATGTAGCGGGACAGGAAGGCGAGTCCGTTGTCGGAACGGAGTATCGTTTCACCCTTGAACTTGTCGACATTGCGTCCGGACTGGAAACCGAACTGTTCGAAGACCTTGAACGGTGCTTCGACGCTCAGACAGTTGACATTCATGATGCCGGTCTGCTGGATGACATGATGGGAATAGTTGTTCTTGTTGATGGAGACCATGACCCTGAACGGATTGTCGGTGAGCTGAACGACCGTGTTGACGATCAGACCGTTATCCTTCTTGCCGTCATTGGAGGTGACCACATATAAGCCATAGCCGATGGAGAACAAGGCCTTCATATCGGACTTGTTGGCTTTCTTCTCATCCCTTGCCATATAGTCTGCGCAAAGCTGGGCCGCAAGTTCTTCGATCTGTTTCTTGTTGTCATCGTTCATTGCCGACTTGATGGAAACGACAGGGTCGATGAAGGTCAGATCGACAGACTTGGCAAACATGTCTTTCATCGTCTTGGCTGCCAGAGGTGCCCAGGAGCCGTTTTCGATGAGACCGATCTTGCGTTTGGTGAAGCCGCGTTCCGTGAGATGATGGATGAATTCCTTCATGAACGGATAGATGTCGGCATTGTAAGTCGTCGTTGCCAATACCAGTTTTCCATAGGCGAAGGCGTCGGCAACGGCTTGCGACATATCGCATCTGGCAAGGTCATAGACCTTGACTTCCGGAGCGTTGCAGGCTTTCAGTTCTTCCGCAAGCTTCTCGACCGCCGCTTTGGTGTGACCGTAAACGGAGGTGTAGCAGATGACGACGCCGTCTTTCTCCACGTCGTAGGAAGACCAGGTGTTGTATAAGTTCAGGTAGTACGGAAGATTCTTGTAAAGGAACGGTCCGTGTAACGGAAGTATCATCTGGATGTGCAGATCCGCGGCCTTTTTCAAGACGGCCTGGACTTGTCTGCCGTATTTGCCGACGATGCCGATGTAATAGCGTCTTGCCTCATCGACCCAGTCTTCTTCGACATCCAGTGCGCCGAATTTACCGAAACCGTCGGCAGAGAACAGAGCTCTTTCATAAGAATCGTAAGTCATCATGACTTCCGGCCAGTGGACCATCGGTGCTGCGATGAAATGTAATACGTGTTTTCCTAAAACGAGCTCGTCGCCTTCCTTGATGATCTGATGGCGCTCTTCGTAAGCCGTGCCGAAATAATTGTTCATCATCGTGAACGCCTTGTCGGAAGCTACGATGATTGCTTTGTCATAGATCTTCATGAAGTTGGCGATGTTGGCGGAATGATCGGGTTCCATATGCTGGACGATCAGATAGTCCGGCTGCCTGCCGCCTAATACATTCTGAATATTGTCGAGCCATTCGTGGGTGAAATTGCGGTCGACCGTATCCATGACGGCGATCTTTTCATCAAGGATGACGTAGGAATTGTAGGACATGCCGTTCGGGACCTTGTACTGGCCTTCGAAAAGGTCGATCCGGTGGTCATTGACACCTACATATTTGATCGTATTGGTGATTTCCATAATAAAAAATTCTCCTTATCTACATTATAAATGACAAGGAGAAAAAGTAAGTGAAAACTATAAGAGGAATTCCAGGATCAGTACGCTGAAGCAGCATACCAGTGTGACCTTGAATAAGCCCATTTCCTTATATGCGGCAATGATCCCTGCCATTAAGGCGAACAAGCCGGCAAGCGGATTGGATGTGGCATCGATGATGGCCGGGAAGGTCATGATGGACAAGGTCACGTAAGGGACATAGTATAGAAAATCGCGGATGAAGCGGTTTCTGATCGGCCTTCGTATCAGAGTCAGAGGAAGCACGCGTATCGCAAAGACGGTGACGCCCATGACCAGGAGGTAGATGTAGAAATTACGATCCATGATCTCCTCCTTTCACCGGGAAAAGCAAGGCACCGAGGCTTGAGATCACTATGGTCAGGATGATGGTGATGGTGGATTGCGATAAAGACGTGAATCTTGACAGGAGAAAGCTTGAAACAAAGCTCAGGATGATCAGGATCAGGATGGGTCTTGATGTCTTGGCAGGCGGGATGATGATCGCCAGAAACATGCCGAATAAGGCGACCGAGAGCGCCGATACGACTCTTGGCGGCAGGATATTGCCCATCAATATGCCCAGTGCCGTGCCAAGTGCCCAGCAGGGTGCCGCAAAGCTGATCGCTCCGTAGGAAAAATACGGATCGCAATACGGGTCCTGGCTGATGGCCAGGGCAAAGTATTCGTCGGTCAGAAAGAAACCCAGCAGGAAGCGGTGTATCATCTTTGCCTTCGGGTCGATCTTCTGTGAGAGGGCAAAGGACATCAGGACATAGCGGATGTTGGAGACGGCGGTGATCAATGCCATCTGCAGATAGGGGACGGATTCTTTCATGGCGATGAATGCCGCATTCTCGCCGGCTGAAGCATTCATGACGGCAGAAGTCAGAAAGCCCTGGAAAGGGGTGAGACCTGCCGATGCGGCGGCGATGCCAAGAGAAAAGGCGACTGCGAAGTAACCCAGTCCGATGGGAATGCCGGTTTTCAATCCTTTAGAGAATGCGTTCATAATTTGTTTTTAAAAAAGAACCAGGGGACTGGTTCTTCAAGATTAGAGTTTTCTGAAATCCTCGACATTCAGTACGAAGATGGTGGCACCTCCGACTTCCACTTCGATCGGGTAGGACACCAGGGAAGACATATCGGTAGAGATGGTCGTTGGGACAGCTTCTTTTCTTCTCTGTGATTCGCTTCCGAGGATCTCTATGGCTTTTTCAACTTCTTTGTCTTCGCAGCCGATGATCAGTGTCGTGTTTCCCGAGGAGAGGAAACCACCGGTCGTGGCCAGACGTGTCACATGAAAAGAAGCTCTGTTTAAAGCGGAAATACAAGCCTTAGTATCGTCAGTCGAGATTATAGCAAGAATAAGTTTCATAAGTCTGCCTCCTCTATAAAATTATTTTAACATCAATCTGCGGATTTAGGGAAAAATCAGTATCCCTTTGTTTGTGGGGCTAATTCAATAGTGGTACAATGATAAAAGTATGATAGAATTCAAGAACGTTTCAAAGAAATATAAGAATGGTACACACGCATTAGAGGACATCAATCTCAAAGTCAATGACGGCGAATTTGTCTATATCATGGGCCCGACAGGTTCAGGCAAATCGACCCTGATCAAACTGCTGGATGGCGAAGAAGTGCCGACCGGCGGCAGCGTCATCGTCAACGGCGTCAATGTCGGAAGACTGCGCAAATCCAAGGTCTATCTGTACCGCCGCAAGATCGGTGTCGTTTTCCAGGACTACCGTCTGCTTCCGGAGAAGACCGTTTTTGAAAATGTCGCCTATGCTTTGGAAGTCCTCGATCTGCCAAATGACAAGATCCGCAAGCGCACCAGGGAAGTTCTCAAACTCGTCGATCTGGCTGACAAGGCCAACGTCAAACCGAGAGAACTTTCAGGCGGCCAGCAGCAGCGTGTCGCCATCGCCCGTGCCATCGCCAAGCGTCCGACCATCCTGATCGCCGACGAGCCGACAGGAAACCTCGACCCTTCGATGACCGATGAAATGATCCGCCTTCTGGAAAAGATCAACAGCGAAGAAAAGACGACGCTTTTAGTCGTCACGCATAACGACGTCATGGTCGAATACCATCCGAAGCGTACGATCCGCATCGATTCCGGCCACATCGTCAATGACGGAAGCCGCACCCTGAGCTTCTATAAACAGAACCTCACGCAGGTCAAAGGCGAGACGAAGAAAGAAGAAACAGTTACTGAGGAAAATGTGCCTCAGCAGACCATACAGGAAGAAGTGAAAAATGAAGCTCCTGTAACAGAAGCTTCCGTTTCGAATGTTCCCGAACAGGAAGCGGCTGTGCAGCCTTCTTCCGTACAGACGGAGCTCCACCGCGACCGCGACAAACCGAAACATGTACGCTCTGACGGTTCGATCCCTTATGACGAGCGTCCGATCAAAGAAAGACATCTTTCCAAGGAAGAAGCCCAGGATGAGATGATCAACGAGATCACGATGCAGCTCGATGCGATCAAAGAGATCTCGGAAGGAGGAAGGGAATAATGGTATTCTTCCGCCGTTTCTTCAGACACCTCAGAGAAGGCTTCATCGGTGTCAAACGCCATTTCGGTATGGCCTTTTCAGCGTCTTCGGCAGTCACCATCACTCTGCTTCTTGTCGGTGTCTTCGGTGTCTTTGCCATCAACATGGCCTATCTGACCCAGGAGATCGAATCTTCCATCTCTCTGGTCGCTTTGATCGACTATGAAGTGAACGATCCTTCAAGGATCACCAATATGAAAAACGACATCGAGTCCATGGAAGAAGTGGACCATGTCATCTATCGTACGAAAGACGAAGAATTCGATTTCTATAACAAGGAATATCCGGACATGGTGGAGTTCTCCGAAAACTACCGTGCCGAGAATCCTTTCCATGATACGTTTCTGATCTATGTCAAAGACGGCATGAACATGGAGACCGTCAAGAATGCCGTTGCGGCAATGAACGGCATCGATTCCGTCCAGGATGGCGGCAACAACACCTATACTCTGATCAATATCTTACATACCGTAAGGAATGCCGGCGGTATCCTGATCCTGGCTCTGATCGCCTTAGCGGTCTATCTGATCTACAATACGATCAAGATCACGATCGCGACCAGAAAAGATGAGATCTGGATCATGCGGAATGTCGGAGCGAAGAACTCCTACATCCGTGCGCCTTTCTTAGTGGAAGGTGTCATTATCGCCATCATCGGTTCGATCTTACCGATCGGGCTGATCGTTTACGGCTACTATGAGTTATACAAGATGACCGGCGGCGTGCTGGCAGGCGTCATCACCCTGATCCCGGTCGTTCCGTTCATCATCTATATCGCTGCGGGACTTCTGGCGATCGGCATTTTCGTCGGTTTCATGGGTTCCTATATTTCCGTATGCAAGTATCTGAGGTTGACAAGATGATGTTTAAAAAACTGATGAACATCATCCTTGTCCTTCTTTTAGTCTTACCGCTTTGCGTTAAGACGAGTTTTATTTATGCCGATGAGGAAGTCTACGAAGAAGAGACTTACGAAGAAGAGGAAGAAGAAAAGACGGACTACGAAAAGTGCGTCTACGACAAGGACAAGGCAGCCTGCCGGGCCATCGCCAAGAACGCCCAGTCTTCCTTAAAAGAGATCGAAGATCAGATCGCGGCAGCCCAGGATGACAGGGAAGCGGCAGCTGCCCTGGCCAATGAATATGCGACCAAGGCGGAAGCCTACCAGGGCGAGATCGATACGCTGAAGATACAGATCGATGATCTGGAAACCCGTATCGAAGAGCTCACGGTGCAGATCGCAGAAAACGAGGCAAAGGTCGAAGCGCTGAATACCCGCGTCAAGAATCGTATGGTGGAGACGCAGAAGACCATGCATTTCAACGGCTATCTGGAATTCATACTCGGTTCCAAGTCATTCACCGATATGCTTTCAAGAGTCTATGGCGTGGAAGCCATCGTCTCCAAAGACAAGGCAGACCGTGAATCACTGCTCAGCGTCATCGAACAGCTGAACAAAGACAAGGCGGAACTTGATGCATCCAAGAAAGAACTGGATGAGAAATATGAAGAGATCGTTGCCAAGCAGGCGGAACTCATCGCAATGCAGGAATTCTATGAGGAAGAAGCCCTCAGGATCTCCGAAGAACTCGATGCGATGACCGAGGCAAGGGACAACATCTACAACACCTTCGATGATCTGCGTGAAGCTCTGAAGGCGACCGGCGTGACCGTTTCCGACGGATTCGTGCCGGCTGTTCATAACTCCTGGATCTCGGCAAGTGTCTGGAACTACGACAATGACTTCCTGGGCGGGGCATGGCACCTCGGTGTCGACTATGCCGCTTCCAGAGGAAGAGAGATCCATGCGCCGGCGGGCGGTGTGGTCATCCGTGCGGATGACAGCTGTTCCGACCCGGGCTATCTGGGATCTTCCTGCGGAGCCTGGATCTCAGGCGGCGGCAGCCAGGTCTACATGATGTGCGAAGTCGACGGAAGCATCTACGGCTTCATCTTCTTCCACCTCAACCAGGTCTATGTCTCCTATGGCGATTATCTGTTACAGGACGATGTCATCGGTCTGGTCGGTTCTTCCGGCTCTTCGACCGGTCCGCATTGTCATATCGAAATGTATTATCTCGGTGACGGCGAACTTCTCGATTACCTGTCCATGGGCTGGAATGCGACCTTCTCGGTCGGACGCGGCCGTACCGCTTACAACAACCGCTGTGAAAACGGAACTCCGGCACCTTGTATCCTCAATCCGGAATACTATCTGCCGGCAAACTAAACAATGGAAAACAACGAAGAAAGAGATGAAAAAGTACTGATCGATCTCAAGAAAGTTCCTCTGGCTTCAGAGCGGAAAGAGATCGCGCAAAAAAGAAAGAAGGGATTCCTGATCGTTTTGGTCTGCCTTTTCTTCTTTTTGTTGGGGGCATTGCTGACAAGGATCTTTTTCCCTGCCCAGAGCATCATCTATAACGGCTATGATGCATCCGGCGTGACGGAGATCGAACAGATCATGGAAAGATACTGGCTGTACGGCGATCAGTACGAAGACCTTCATCAGGAACTGGAAGATAAGGCCCAGTACGGGATGACGGCGTTCGATTTCGATCCGTATACTTCCTATATGTCGGCGGAAGAGATGAATTCTTTTTCCGATTCGATCAACCGTTCCTATGTGGGCATCGGTGTCGAGTATTCCTATGTCAATGATGCGGCTTTGATCGTCCGCGTCTTCAAATCCTCGCCTGCCGAAAAAGCAGGACTCAAAGCCGGTGACATCATCGTTTCGGTCGAAGGGACATCCGTTGCCGGACTCGATACGGAAGCGATCCGTGAACTGGTCCTCGGGGAAGAGGGAACGATCGTTACTCTGGGCATCGAACGGGATGGCGAGACTAACGATGTCGAAGTGATCCGCGGGGTCGTAAACTCTACGGTCTATGCCTATACGGAAGATGACTATATCGTCATGGAACTTGACAGTTTCGGTGAAACGACGGCGGAAGAAGTGCAGAAGTATCTGGATGAGTTCTCCGATTATGAAAAGATCATCATCGATCTGCGTGCCGATTCCGGCGGCTATCAGACGGCGGTGAGGGACATCTCGGGTCTGTTCATCGGACCGGATGAAGTCTATCTGCGCCAGAAAGGCGTGGATGGCGTCGAGATGGTCGATGTCACACCTTCTTCGATAAAGAAATACGATAATCTGAAAAAGATCGTCGTTCTGACTTCGGAAGATACGGCTTCGGCAGCGGAGGTGCTGGCGATCGTCTTACGCGAAAGATGCGATGCGATCTTAGTCGGCGATACGACCTATGGCAAGGGCGTCATCCAGACCAACCGCATCCTTTCCAACGGAGGCGTATTGAAACTGACGTCTTATTACTGGTATTCACCGGACGGTGTCTCGATCGATAAGACCGGTATCAAACCGGATGTCGAAGTGAGGATGCCGGATATCTATTACGAATATTATTATGATATGGAAGAGGACGAGTCTTATGTCTATGATTCCGTATCGGAAGCTGCGGCGATCGCGCAGAAAGCCCTGACATATCTAGGCTATGATGTAGGACGGACTGACGGCTACTTCGATGAGACGACTTTGAATGCCTTAAAGGCCTATAAAGCCGATCATGAACTCGGGGGCGAAGATGTCCTTGATCAGGATGTCTTTTCCAGCATCATTTCCGAGACCAGAAGACAGCTGGCCGATCCTTTGAGGGATCCGCAGTTTGAAACGGCAAAACAGATCATGAAACAAGGATGACGATACGAAGGTATCGTTTTTCTTTGAACCAGGCAAAATACTCCTGTTGACTGCCGTGTTATGATAATGAATAGAATGGAAAAGCACTTTGTAAGAGACCTGTTCAAGATCTTCTGTATCGGCCTGATCCTGCTGGGGACTTTGTTTTCTTATGCCTATGCGGCCAGGCATGCCGATCATCGTCAAGGGGGATCTACACGGCTCCGTTCAACGGTTTCTCGCACCAGTATAATTACACGGTGACCATACAGGACAACACGCAGTGCTGCGCACAGGGGATCGAATTCATCATGAAAGAGGAAGGTGATCTGGACAAGCTGCCGCCGGAAGGGGAGATGGTCAAGATCTCCGGTGTTCTTGAACTGTCTGAAGAAGGAAAACATTCCTACTGCATCATTTCCGATGCGGCTGTCACTGAGTGATGTTTCGTATTGAAAATAGCTGTTTAAAATATTAAGATTAAGGAGTAATCTTCAGAAACAGTAGTCATTTCTGTTCGCAAAGAGAGCCGCTGGATGGTGCGAAGCGGCGGAAGAGAATGGTGAACTCATCTGATGGAATGATTAATCGTAGTTCTGCGTTAAGGACGCTAAAGTTAGAAATTAAGGTGGTACCGCGCACTTGCGCCCTTTGTTATCACCTTTTTATTTTATGGAGGACAAGATGAGCGTATTTGATTACAAAACGATCGAAAAGAAATGGCAGAAGTTCTGGGAAGAGAATGAAACGTTCAAGACGGATGTGAATGATTTTTCCAAGCCGAAATTCTATGCACTGGACATGTTCCCGTATCCTTCGGGCGTTGGTCTTCATGCCGGACATCCGGAAGGCTATACGGCAACGGATGTCGTCAGCCGTTACAAGAGGATGAAGGGATTCAACGTCTTACATCCGATGGGCTTCGACTCCTTCGGTCTGCCGGCAGAACAGTATGCGATCCAGACCGGCAATCATCCGGCCGGCTTCACGCAGAAGAACATCGATCATTTCACTGAGCAGCTCAAAGGTCTTGGCTTCTCCTATGACTGGTCGAAAGTCGTTTCGACTTCCGATCCGGCCTACTACAAGTGGACGCAATGGATCTTCAAACAGCTCTTCTTGGACGGTTATGCAAGATGCATCGAGATGCCGGTCAACTGGTGTGAGGAACTCGGCTGCGTCCTGGCAAACGATGAAGTCATCGACGGCAAGTCGGAAAGAGGCGGCTATCCGGTCATCCGTAAGAACATGAAACAGTGGATCATCGATATCCCGGCGTATGCGGAAAAACTGCTGGCCAATCTGGAAACGATCGACTGGCCGGAATCGACCAAAGAGATACAGCGCAACTGGATCGGCAAATCGATCGGTGCGGAAGTCGATTTCAGGATCGACGGAACAGATGAGAGCTTCACTGTCTTTACGACGCGCTGCGATACATTGTTCGGTGCGACCTATTGCGTACTTTCGCCAGAACATCCATTGGTTGACAAGATCACAAGCGAAGACAAGAAGGCGGAAGTCGAAGCCTATAAGAAGGAATGTGCTTCCAAGTCCGAAATGGAAAGAACGGAGCTCAATAAGGATAAGACCGGTGTGTTCATCGGCGCTTATGCGATCAATCCGGTCAATGAAAAGAAGATCCCGATCTGGATCTCCGACTATGTCCTGATGACCTATGGTACAGGTGCCATCATGGCCGTTCCGGCACATGACGAAAGAGACTATGAATTCGCAAAGAAATTCGGTATCGATATCATCCCGGTCCTGGAAGGCGGCGATATCTCCAAGGAAGCCTGGACGAAAGACGGTGTTCATATCAACTCCGGTTTCATGGACGGACTCAACAAGGAAGATGCGATCAATGCCATGCTAGCATGGCTGGAAGAAAAAGGCATCGGCAAGAAGAAAGTCAACTACAAACTGAGAGAATGGATCTTCGCCAGACAGCGTTACTGGGGCGAACCGATCCCGGTCATCCACTATGAAGACGGCACGGTCGGCGTTCTCGATGATGAGGATCTGCCTTTGATCCTGCCGGAGCTCGATGACTACGGTCCTTCCAAGACAGGTGCGCCTTTGGATAAGGCGACCGATTGGGTGAATGTGGAATACCATGGCAAGAAAGGCAAGAGAGAGACTTCGACGATGCCGGGTTCCGCCGGTTCTTCCTGGTACTTCTTACGTTATATCGATCCGCACAACGACAAGGAATTTGCGGATTACAGACTGCTGGAACACTGGATGCCGGTCGATCTGTATATCGGCGGTCCGGAACATGCGGTCGGTCATCTTCTGTATTCGAGGATGTGGAACAACTATCTCTATGACAAGGGTCTGGTCCCTTGCGCAGAACCGTTCCAGAAACTGGTCCACCAGGGATATATCCTGGGTTCCAACGGCATCAAGATGGGCAAGCGTTTCCCGGAATATGTCGTCAATCCGAGTGACATCGTAGAAAGATACGGTGCCGATACGCTGCGTCTTTACGAGATGTTCATGGGTCCGCTCGAGGCAGACAAGCCTTGGTCGACACAGGGCATCGAAGGTGCCCACAGATGGCTGGAGAGAGTCTACCGTCTGATGACCGATAAAGATAAGCTCACTGAGACCAATGACGGAAAGCTCGATTATTCATACAACTTCACCGTCAAAAAAGTCTCGGAAGATATCGAGAACCTGCGTCTGAATACTGCGATTTCGCAGATGATGATCTTCATCAACGACTGCTACAAGGAAGGAAAAGTCTTCAAAGACTATGCCGTGAACTTCATTCAGATGCTGTCGGTATTCGCACCGCACCTTTGCTGTGAGATGTATGAGATGCTTACCGGCAGGACAGACCTTGCGTACCGTGAATGGCCATCCTATGACGAATCCAAACTGGTCGTCGAAGAAAAAGAGATCGCCGTCCAGGTCAATGGCAAGGTAAGGGCGAAATTCAACATCTCTGCCGATGCGAGCGATGATGAACTTTACGAAACGGCACTGCAGCAGGAGAATGTGAAGAAATACCTGGATGGAAACGAAGTCAGGAAACACTTCGTCATCCGCGGCAGAGTCGTCAATATCGTCATTTAAAAGAATGGGTCAAACCATTCTTTTTCTGGTTATGGGGAATACTTATGAATGAAATACTGAACTGGATCGACAACAACATCATGTGGGGACCTGCAATGATCCTTTTCCTGTTAGGAACACACATCTATCTGACATATAAGACCGGTTTCGTACAGAAGGAAGTATTCAAAGGGATCGGCATCTCCTTGCGCAAGGACTCTTCCGACAAAGGCGATCTTTCGGTCTTTGGTTCCCTGATGACGGCACTTTCTTCAACGATCGGCACCGGAAACATCATCGGCGTCGGTACGGCCATCACGATCGGCGGCGCCGGCGCAGTCTTCTGGACGTGGATCGGCGGGATCTTCGGCATCGCCACGAAGTATGCGGAATCTTTCATCGCTGTCAAATACCGTCAGAAAAAGAAGGACGGTTCTTATATGGGCGGTGCGATGACTGCCTTTGAACACCTGCATATGCCGCTCATGGCAAAGATATTCGCCATATGCTGCGCACTTGGCGCATTCGGTATCGGCTGTTCTTCGCAATCCAAGGCGATCGTCGACGTCATTTCCGGAAATTACGGGATAAATGCGGTTGTGACCGGCATCTTTCTTTGCGTATTGACGGCATTAGTCGTATTCGGCGGTCTGCATTCGATCGCCAGAGTCTGCGAAAGGCTGGTCCCGTTCATGTCGATCGTCTATGTGATCGGCTGTCTTGTCATCCTGATCGTCAACATCCGCTATCTGCCGGAAACGATCGCTCTGATCCTGTCGAGCGCATTCACGACCCGCGCAGCGATGGGCGGTTTCATCGGCACCGGTATCATGGCGGCAGCCAGAGCAGGTATCGCCAGAGGCTTATTTTCCAACGAAGCCGGTATGGGTTCGGCCCCGCAGGCTTCGGCAGCTTCGGTCGCCGGCAATGCGGTCAAGCCGGCACTGGTGGCTTCGACCGGTGTCTTCTGGGATACGGTCGTCGTCTGTCTGATGAGCGGACTTGTACTGGTTTCAAGCATCATTGCCAACGATTCGATCTCCTGCATTCTGGCGGACGGATCGATCATTTCCGGTTCGGGACTCGTTTCGGCATGTTTCTCACAGATCCCTCTTTTCGGAAAGCCGTTACTGACGTTTGGCATCCTGACCTTTGCCTATTCCACGATCCTGGGCTGGAGCTACTATGGGGAAAACTGCATCCGCTATTTGTTCAATGATGCCGCCATACGTTATTATCGGATCTTATGGATCATCGTCATCTTTATCGGTGCGATCGTATCGGAAGGTGCCATCTGGACTTTGGCCGATATCCTGAATGCTGCAATGTGCATCCCCAACGTCATCGCCGTCCTGCTTTTGAGAAAGCAGATCGAAAAAGATACGAAGTACTATCTTTACGGCGGTCATCTTGAGGAAGAGGACGCAGAGCTCGCTTAGGCAAATATCACAATTTTTTCATACTGAGGTCTTACAATAAAAGTATGGAAAAGACGAATGTATTGTTCCTGCTGACGCCCAAGACCAAGGTCGCATGTCTGACAGAGTCGATGAATGTGCGTCAGGCATTAGAGAAGATGCGGGCCCATGGCTATTCGGCGATCCCGCTTATTGCAGAAGACGGCAGATATCTGGGCACGATATCGGAAGGTGATCTTCTCTGGCATATCGTCCAGGATGAAGACATCAGGATGGAGGGTCTGGAAGATGTCCTGATCACCCAGCTGCTGAAAGCAAACAAAGTCCCAGCGGTCAAAGTCGATGCCGATGCCGGCGAACTGGCCGACATGATCATCAACCAGAACTTCGTTCCGGTCGTCGATGACCGCAATGTGCTGATGGGCATCGTCACCAGGAAGCGTGTCATGCAGGAGCTTTTCAGAAAAGAAGCTTAAAAACAGAAAAAATACCCGAAAAATAAGGCGATTGTTATTGCAAGATATGGGGAAATCCCATATAATAATAACTGCCTTATTTTTTAAATTGAAGCCCCGGAAACTTCAAAGGAGAGAAAAATATGCGTCAAACGACTATGCTGAAACCAGCAGAAGTTAAGAAAGACTGGTATGTAGTTGATGCGACTGGCAAGACTCTTGGTAGACTGGCAACACAGTGCGCTGCTATCTTAAGAGGAAAGCACAAGCCGACTTACACACCGAATGTCGATTGCGGCGATTACGTGATCATCACGAATGCTGCAAAGGTCGTCTACACAGGCGATCAGGAAAACAAGAAGATCTACTATCACCATTCCATGTATCCGGGAGGATTGAAAGCAAGATCGATCGGTACGATGAAGAGAGAATATCCTGTTGAGTTAGTGGAAAAAGCAGTCCAAGGTATGCTTCCACACAACAAACTGGGCGATCGTATGAGAACCCATCTGTACGTCTATGAAGGTGCTGAGCATCCTCATACTGCTCAAAAACCAATTGAGCTTAAATAAGGAGAAAATCAATGCCTAAAAAGAAATCAAATGTTAGTTACCTTGGAACAGGAAGACGTAAATCTTCCGTTGCCCGTGTCTATATGACTCCGGGTACCGGCAAGATCATGGTCGGTGAAAAGACTCTCGAAGAATATCTGCCGCAGGAGATCTTAAGAATGGTCGTCAAATCGCCATTGGTCGAAACAGGAACTGAAGGCCAGTATGATGTCTTCATCAATGTTTACGGCGGCGGTATGACAGGACAGGCCGGTGCAATGAGACACGGTATCGCCCGTGCATTGCTGGAAGTCGGCGAAGACTTCAGAGGCGTCCTTAAGAAAGCAGGCTTCTTAACTCGTGATTCCAGAGTGAAAGAACGTAAGAAGTACGGTTTAAGAGGAGCTCGTAGAAGACCTCAGTACTCAAAACGTTAATTTACCGAATTGCGTTTCAAAAAGCACTCCATTGCTGGGGTGCTTTTTTCTTTTTACTGATAGCGGTAATTGGCCGGATATTTGTTTTTCAGGATGCCGTTTTTCACTTCGCCGAATCCTAACGGGAAACGATCGACACACACGAGCACGAGGCCTTGCATCTTCGTATCTTCGATCTTCAGCGTTTCACATTTCAGATAGCGCAAGACCCGTTCATCATCGATCGATAAATCGAGCCTGTTTTCATAGTCTTCATAATGTAAGGCCATAGCCAGAGCCTGTGAGGGCTTGAAGCGATCGTGACGGATCTCGCCAAGCAGAAGGCCGGAGCGAAGTATCCTTGCCTTATTCAGATCAAGATCGTAGGCCGGAAGAAGATAGAGCCGATCATCCCGGCGTATGAGGTCTTTTCCCCGAACGAAAGGATGGAAGGCTTTGGGAAGAAGCTCGAGAGCTTTCTTATCTGCGAAAGGCACATGGACTTTGTTTGAAGTGAGCGTTCCTTCTTTCTGCAAGAGGGCAACAAAGTGACCTTCGCCTTTGATGAGGTGGGGGTAAAGCCTGACACAGCCTTTGGTATTTTCCGTGATGCCGTCTTTGAAACCTTCATATTTATATATAGGAAGGACTTTGAGATCTTTGTTTTCTTTCAGGACATATTCGATGATCTCTTCATCTTCCCTGGCATCGAAAGTGCAGGTGGAATAGACCATCATTCCGCCCGGTTTGAGCATGCGCACTGCAGCAGAGATGATCTGTCTTTGTATCGGCACATAGTATTCGCTTCCTCTTTCCTTGAAGGAGGCGATCAGTTCGCTCTGCTTGCGGAACATCCCCTGTCCCGAGCAGGGGGCATCGATCAGGATCTTGTCGAAGGTGGCTTCAAATCCTTTCAGGGTGCTGATGTCTTCGGCCATGACATAAGAGACGGTGCTTCCTTGTTTTTCCAGGGTGGACAGTAAGACCTGGGCACGGCTGATCGAGATGTCGTTGCTGACAAGGATGCCCTCACCCTGCAACTTATTGGAAAGCTTTGAAGATTTGCCTCCCGGTGCCGCGCAGGCATCCAAGACAAACTCGCCTTGTTTTACCGGCAGGACCTGCGCCGGTAACATCGCACTGGGCTCCTGCAGGTAATAGAGTCCGGCAAAGTAGTAGGGATGTTTGGCAGGCCTGTCTTCTTCCTTATAATAAAAGCCATCCTCACACCAGGGGATCTTTTCCAAGGAAAACGGACAGATCTTCAAAAAGTCTTCCACTGAGATCTTGGAAGTATTGACCCGCAATCCGTAGCTGCGTTCTTTTGAAAAACTCTGCAGGTAAGAATCATAGGAATCCTTCAGAAGGTCTTTCATCATGGCAAGATAATCTTCGGGAAGCTTATTCATATCATAAGTGTAACAAAATTGTAAATTTTTAAAATAATTTTAGGAATCGGTCTTCTTTTTTACGAATAATGAGTAGGAGGACCAGATGAAATGTCCAAGATGCAGCAATACCGATCCCACATATTTCTATAAGGGATCGAAAGGCTACTACTGCCGGAAATGCATACGCTTTTCCCGTGTGCTGTTGAAAGAAGAGCTGGAAGGCTTTGACTACGAGGTGGATCCTGAGGCGAGCGAGTATGCGTTTTCCTATGAACTGTCCAAAGATCAGAAAGAAGCCTCGGACAGATGCCTCAGGGCTTTGGAAAACGGCGATGTGCTTCTTCATTGCGTGTGCGGTGCCGGCAAGACGGAGATCGCGATCCAAAGCATCGCTCATTATCTTTCCAAAGGATGCAAGGTGGCGTATGCGATCCCGCGCAAGGAAGTGGTCATCGAACTTTCCGACCGCTTTCAGACCATCTTCCCGAAAGCGCGGATACAGGCCGTCTATGGCGGCCATCACGAGTGCCTGAAAGGGGATCTGATCGTCTGCACCTGTCATCAGCTGTATCGATATCACAAGAGCTTCGATCTGCTGGTGCTTGATGCGTATGGAATAATAGGACTAAATTCAAAAGGCTCGGCAAATAAAGGGTTTTTGAAGCTTAGTCCTATTTTGTTTAGCCCACAAATGAGACTAATGATTGATTTAAGGAGGAAACATGCGCAGAATGAAGATCTTTCTGCGAAGCGTAGTGCTGCCTGTAACTCTGGCAGTACTGTTAGCGATGTTG
>JAFRQF010000037.1 GCA_017428765.1 Erysipelotrichaceae bacterium | reverse complement strand
GATGGTTTTGTCTTCAATGAGATCGGCTTGGCTGATATCGATATCGATTATGACAATGCGATATTCTATATCGATCTGCATCCGCGTCTCGGTTCTTTCAACGACGATGTTTTTGAAGAAAGCGATGAGGATGTCGGCTATTCGACTTTCGCCGGCGGTTTCGAAGGCGATGGCATAAAGCTCGTCGATGAAGAGGGCGAACTGATCATCTATGTCTATTCCTACTTCGCTTATGAAGGAAGGGAATACATCTATTCGACGATGTACATGTCAGAAGAAGACTACTGCATGCTGGTGTTCACCAGAGGTCAGAATTAAGCTTAGCGGCAGCAGTAAAAGAGCTTGTAAGGAGATAGCGGAGATAAGCTTATGCAATTATCGAACAAAGAAGATGCTTTGATGCATCTTTTTTAAAATCATACGGATACACTCTATTGATATTTGTGACACCTCAATAGGGTTCATAAATACGTCATTAGAGTCCTTTTTTTGCTATTGAAGTGAAAACACCTCACCGGGTGTACTCTGTTGCAAGCTTCATAATATAATTGATTTAGAGGTTTTTTATGTCGAATATCGCCTATATCAGAGTATCATCTGAAGATCAGAATACTTCCAGGCAGGAAGAACTTTTTGGATCCTGTAACATAGATAAATACTACATGGAGAAAGCATCCGGAAAGAATATAAAAGACAGACCGGAGCTGTTGAAGATGATGGATTATGTCCGTGAAGGAGATACGGTCTATGTGGAATCCATATCAAGATTCGGCAGATCGTTGCAGGATCTTCTTGATCTTATCAATCAGCTTAATGATAAAGGCGTGCAGTTCAGATCTCTGAAAGAAGGAGATATCGATACCACCACACCGACCGGTAAGCTGGTATTTTCCATCTTTGCCTCACTGGCTGAATTTGAAAGGGAGACGATCAGACAGCGTCAGGCAGAAGGGATAGCGATCGCCAAAGCTAAAGGTGTCTATAAGGGAAAAGCCAGAAAAAAGATCGATCAGGATCTGTTCGAGTCCCTTTACGCAAGATGGCAGGATGGCGAGATCAAGAAGAAATATATGACAAAGAAGTTAGGCATATCTTCAGCCACATTGGATCGAAGGATAAGTGAATTTAAGACATCAAAGCAGATGATTGTATCTGCTGAACAACGATAAATAAATATAGGGGGGTAGATCATCATGAAACTTAAAAGCGTAAAAAAGATCATCTCTTTCATCGTTTTGATGCTTGTGATGTTAAGCGGGTGTACAGCTGCGCAGAATGACCATTATGAGGAAGCGATGAAATACATGGAAAATGGGGATAAGGCAAATGCGCTTGTATCGATCGATAAGGCGATCGAGGCCGATCCTGAAAATGCGGAGCTTTATGTTCGAAGAGCTTACATCAAGATGACTCCTGATAAGGACGGTGTATTGGAACTGGATGTCGAAAGCGTTCTTGCGGACCTTGAAAAAGCTCTGGAACTTGATCCGAACAATGAGGAAGCGATGACCGGCGTCTACTATGCGGAAGTCTATCGCAACAATTATGCCGAAGCGGTCGAAAAACTGGAAGGGCTGATTGAAGGCAAAGACATCTCTTCTGAAACTCAGGAACTTTTAAAGGAAGCGGAAGAGGGAAATATCTCAGATCTTCTTGGCAGGATCCGTACGACGACATACTACCGCGATGGAAAACTGGTATGGAAAGAATACTATGACTATGGAAAAGACAACAGAGTCAGCAGCATCAAAGCGTATGATGAAAACAACAGTCTGATCGGTCAGGTCGACGTACAGTACGATACTTTCGGAAATCATCTGCAGTGGGCTTCTTTCACGGAAGACGGAGATATGTTCAGGGAAGAATATGTTTACGACGATAAAGGAAGAGAAGAAGGTTATGAGATGTATCGCATGGACGGTTCTTTGTATTGCAAGGTCTCTTACGGATATGACGATGCGGGAAACCGGATCAGAGAGGAATATGATTATGCCGGTACGGACAAACAGGTCATGCTGGCGGAATATGACGATGAAGGAAAAAAGCTCTCTGCACATTATTACGATGGAGAAGGAAAGCTTCTGTATTATTACCTTTTGAATTATGATGAGCAGGGAAGAGTCGTCCGCACAGACAATTATGATGAAAACGGGAATCTGAACGGCTACCTGATCCAGAACTATGACGAAAAAGGAAACTGGCTCGGCTACAAACGCTATGATGCGGAAGGCACGCTGGTCTTTGAATCCGCCAACGATTAAGGTCTTCCTTTCATGAAGGGCCAGTCCTTTGGTATGATCCGTTTCGGTTCTGACAGTGCCGTTTTGGAAATCTGAAACAAAAGTCACAAGCAGGCGTTTTACAGATGCGATAGCTTGTGACTTTTTTCATGGACTTAAAGCCGGTGTCCCGCAAGAAGGGCCAGCTGTTTTTATTCAACCCCAGTAAGCGGGATCACATAGCGCGGTTTTTCGGATCTTTTTGTGACATAGAAGATCGTACTTGCTTCGCCATCCGGGAACACCACTTTAAGAGTGTGTTCGCCTTCCGAAAGTGTATTCAGAAAGCTGTCGTGCAGTCTTATGAGAAGTGAGCCTTAGCCATAGCTGAAATCGTTTTCGCTGTTTTCTGGATTCTGGTCAGCTTCTTGAACAGGGTCCTGTGAAGGATCTGAGCCGCTTTCTTCATTCGCAGCCACTCTATAGAAAAACACGGTAAAAAACAGCGAAATGACGAGCATATACTTTATTAAAGATTCGATTTGTTTTTTTTATGATAGGCATTTCCTCTGGTTTATTTTCTTTTACAGTCAGCTGTTCAGACAGTTCAAGGCGAAGTATACTTCGGCAAGCATGCCGTTTATCATGCTTTCTTCTTCAAAGATGATCTCCGGGTTATGCAAAGGAAGTGTTCCTCCCGCTCCAAGATGTGCGAAGATGCAAGGCGCTTCGTTGGCATAGATGGCAAAGTCTTCGGCGATCATTTCACTTTGACGGCTTTCAAATGGAATATCATGTTCTTCACAGGTCTTCTTAAGCAGAGCCCAGGCATCCTGATCATTGATCAAAGGGGAGATCAGGCGATCGTATTTCAATTCGGCAGTGCAGCCGTAGGCCTTGGCCGTATTGACTGCTGTCGTTTCGATCATTTCGGGCAGTTTCTCATAGATATCTTCATCAAAGCAGCGGCAGGTTCCTTCTAAGAACGCTTCTCCGGAAATGATGTTGTAGGCATTTCCGGAATGAAAGGAGCCGACCGTGATGACTAAAGGTTTTTTCGGATCGCAGTTGCGGGAGACGATGCTTTGTATGTTCATGAGGATCGCAGCGGCAGCCAGCGTTGCATCCTTGCATTCATGAGGCATGGCACCGTGTCCGCCTTTTCCTTTGACGCCGATCCTGAAGCGGTCGCAGGATGCCCAGTCGGGACCGACGATCGCCGAGATCTGACCGACAGGCCGCAAAGGATCCATGTGGATGCCCATGCCCATCTTCACACCTTGCATGGCGCCTTTTTCAAACAGGAACTTGGCACCCTGGCCGGTCTCTTCGCCAGCCTGGAACAGAAGACGGACCGTTCCTGCGAATGTATCTTTTATATCGAACAGCTTGCGGGCCGTTCCGATCAGCATGGCAGTATGCAGATCATGGCCGCAGGCGTGCATATTGCCGTTTTGTGAAGCATAAGGAAGTCCCGTCTTTTCCTCAATGGGCAAAGCGTCCATATCCGCTCTTAACATGACCACTGCATCACTTTCTTTCAGAGTGCCTTTGATCTCGGCGATCATGCCAGAATCAGCGAACCTCTGATACGGGATGCCGCTTTTATCGAGCTGCTCACAGACATAGTCGCAAGTCTTTGAAAGTTCCATTCCCGTCTGCGGGATCGAATGAAGGTGTCTGCGGATCTCAACGACTTGCTCGAATTCCTGCTGACTGATCATGATCTTATTCATTTTTATATTCCGTCCTTTTATGTAATTATATCGGATAAGGCAAACAGACAGATAATTATATAATGAATACATAGCTGACTTCGGGAAAAGGAGAGGTTTAAAACTGATCCGCTTCCTGTATATAAAGAAATCCGCAGATAAAAAGATCCCGATAAAGATATGAGAGGACCGTATGAAACGTTCTGAGAGAAACAAGATCCTTTTCATCAGCATATCCGCACTTGCTGCAGTACTTCTTTTATGTATCTTTCTTGTAAGAGGCTTTCTGGATTCGTACAAGAAGGAAGCACAGATCACTGCTGAAGCTGTACAGGAAGAAACTGTGAAACTTCCCGAAACGGAAATAAAGGAAGAAAAGATCGAAGACGCAAAAGAAGAAAAGAGCGATCAGGTAAAAGAAGAACCAAAGGATAACAACAAAGAAACAATAAGGAAGGAAGATGACGAAGATTTCTACAGGATGCTGGATTTTGACAGACGCTATATCCTGAACATCGGCGTGCAGGAAGATGATCTGTGTTCGCTGTTTGATCTCGCTTATGCCAGGGCGATACTGGATGAGAAGTTCGATATCGATCCGTATGAATATTTCGATGGGGAAGGTGCGGACTGGCGTAAGGCGGGTTTTGAAGATATCGCATTATCCGATCCGTTATCCGTGGTCCTTCAAAGAGCCTATGATCAGATAAGCGCAGGGAAGCCGGTCTTATTCTATGTCACGGACATCTATGGCCATTCCGCACAGAACGAAGAGTCATTAAGGAATGCGTATGCTGGCCACTATGTCCTTTTGATCGGATACGAAGAGAATGCGGACTACGAAGATCTTGAACCTTCGGATTTTTATGCGGCCGATCCTTCTGCCGGATACTGCTGCGAGATCGATTCCTATATGCCATGGATCGTTTTAACAGACAAAGCGCCGGCAAAAACGTCCGGCGAATATGCGCTGTATGCGCCGGTCAGTGACAAAGGCATAAAGACCTGTCTGGCATATGCGGATGAATGCAATTGGGATGCCGATCAAAGCAAAGCGATATTGCCGAAATATATCGAAACGGAATAAAAATATTAAAAATATTATTTAAAAAATAAGGCGATCGGTACCCGAAGAGGAGGAAACGGATAGGGAAAAACAGGGGGAAATAAGGGAAGAATGAAATGTAAACGGTGTCATTTATTTTTTTTAAAAAAAGTGAAAAAAAGTGTTGACTCACCCCTGGCAATTTGATATATTAAATGAGCGCCGTAAAGGAAAACAACTCCTGAACGGAAGCGATTCGATCTTTGAAAACTAAATAAGAAGCAATTAAACAAAACGTCAATTCATTTAAAACCAAGAACAAATTGTTCTTAAATATTCGAG
>JAFRQF010000036.1 GCA_017428765.1 Erysipelotrichaceae bacterium | reverse complement strand
TTCTCGGCAATATCGATGATGGAATTCAAAATGTCTTCTTTCCCCTTGAAATGCTTATATAGAGACGGGGCTTTGATACCGACAAGTGCTGCGATCTGTTCCACGCTGGTCCCGTCATAACCTTTTTCCGCAAAAAGCGACAATGCCTCATTCAGGATCTTCTCTTTTGTATTCATGCATCTGCTCCTTTGGCTAATGATCATTAGCTATTTTCATTTTAGCTAATAAACATTAGCCTGTCAATCAGCTGTATTGAAACTAAGATCCCATTTGGACTTACGTTCGTTCTTCTGTCTTCTGCTTCGACAGTATTCTTTGTCGATCTACCCAAAAAAAACACTACCCGTATGGATAGTGTTCGTCAGCTTATATGATCATGAACTGCTCTATGCTTAATTAAAATACGATGTGACCAGCTCCGTCATCAGGTCATGCAGATCGATCCTTCGGATCCTGCTTCTGGCCTTTTCTCTGTTTGAGATATAGACTTCATCGCCGGAAAGCAGATAACCGACCAGCTGAGAGATCGCATCATAACCGGCTTTATTCATCACATCATGTGCAAATATCAAAGCCTCTCCGGCTTCACTGATCTCTTTGTCTGTCCTTTTTTCCAAATACGATAGCAGCACTTCCGTCATCATATCTTCCCTGTCAACTCTTCCATCGTTGCCCCAGGCACTTGCTTCGACCGCTCCATAGGAAGGACTGCCTTTTTCCAGATAGTCCGCTATGACACCATCCGCTAAGAAGCCCTCATTTTTCAGCCTGTTATATACATGATTTAATGCGATCTTTGCTTCCTGTCTTTCTTTATCTGTCATTTTTTTATGTACTCCTTATCTGTTTTTACAATCCGCCAATATGTAAACTGCAAATAAATCGATTCTGTTGAACGTTTTCTGAGAATCTCCTTTCAGGCTTTTTTGTTTCATTCTTTAGTTTTGTTTAGTTTGATAATCCCGACAAACCTGAATTTCTTTTAAAGACCTTTCTTTGCAAAATATGTCTGAAGAAAACGCCTCATATGTTGAACTGCATTGTAGTTAATCCCCAATTCAGAATTCTCATTGTCAAAGTACAAAGTTTTTACACTCGGCCCAGGGGATGGCTCAGGATATAACCCTTCTTCAAGCCAGGCTTCATAATCTGCACCATTATCTATCAATAAATCCAAAATATATCCTAATTGTTCTCTAACCTTTTCTTGTGAAAATGGATAGATTTTTTCACTTTTCATTATAGAATCTGCATGATGCAGGCTCCAGTTCAATGCGCTCAAGCCATGGGATGCTCTTTTATTGATGTCTGCGCCTTTGATGATGAGCTTTTTTAGTAATTCCAAAGCTTTGTCTGATTTATCAAATCTATTCTGCACATCTTTCTGCGTCGCAAATTGATCGATACAAAGAACATCAATAGTTGCCGTGATTGCATCAAACAGCACTGGTACTCTTAGACCAGGATCATCGTCTTCTGCCTCCATAAAATCAACATCTATGCCTTTTTCAATCAGATAGTCTGCAATTTCAAGTTTTCCCGTCTTGAATGCCACTTGAAGCAGTGACTGACCATGGTCTTTCTTAGGTTGAGGTCCTGCAATACAATTTAACAGGTCAGGTCTTTTTTCAATAATATTTTTTACTTCTTCCAAATTACCTTGTCGAATTAATACGAATAATTTTTTCACCTTTTTTCTCTTCTTAACAATTCATTTTATTACATTTCACTCATAAGCAAACGCCGATTTGTCGGTTTACCGATAAACCTCCCTTCGATGTCCTACAGACAGAACAAGAATAATGATATCTTCATCATGGATCTCGCAGATGATCCTGTAATCGCCTACCCGATAACGCCAAGCACCTGCTTTATCTCCGGTCAGAGCTTTTCCGATACTTCTTGGATTCTCACATCCTTCAAGATTCTTCCTGATCCAGCCAAGAATAAGCGATGAGACATGTCTGTCCATCTTTTTCAGTTCTTTTCTTGCCTGATCTGATAATCTGACATGAAACATCTACAGACCAAGCTCCTTTTCAACTTCGTCTAATGTATATGTCTTCGGGTCCTTTTTGAATTCTTCTGCCGCTCTATTATAAGCCGCAAGGTCGATCTCAGCTTCTTTATTTATACGTGGATCAGGTTCATATTCTTAAGCAGTAAATCGGTTCTTGTGTTTATGAGAATCAGTCAGGCTGCTGACCGTCATGCGCTTTCCAGGCACATTCCGTGATGCGCATGTCCGTGAACACCGCCTTGAAACTGGAGTCTTCCGGAGAACAGGCGTAGATGCCGAAACGGATCTTTCCGCCTCCTTCCCACATATGACAGACCCGCATCTGACTGAATTCAGTACCATCCGACGAACATTCTATGCAATAATCATCTTCCCGGCGGCTGAAACGGTACCACATGACTTTCACATCTGCCGGTATGGCCGTTGTCGCCCAGTCAGAATATCCGTGATTGGTGACGACCGATCCCAGATGCTGGAAGGATTCGTTTTCGTATTCCACAGAAGCTTTCAGCCAGTTTTCCGCATCGAGGTACATGACGATACCACATTGATCGAAACGGTGATGGCTTTGCGCAAAATCCGTTTTCACAATGAACGAGAAATACTTTTCTTCGGTCTCCATCTGTAAGACCGGAGCATTGTCATTGCGGAAGTGATAGTACGTTCTCTGCCAGAGATCGGTATGCGGGGCCGTCTTTATTTCGATCCTGTCTTCACTGATGGAGTAATCCAGCGGTTCTCTTGTCCATTTCATTTCATTCATATTCATAAGTCTGATATTCCTTTATTCATAATGATCTGATCTGAATTGCCGTCCGAATCGATGTCAGGCCGGCTCATGATCTGTGCTTCTTGTTTTGATCGGACAATGATGTCCTTAAAACATGCCTGTAAAGCGGATGAGCTCCAAATACTTCCGGTGTTTTTGTGAAAAAGCCTTTGTTAAGAAGTCATCTTTTTCACTCTTCTGATAGCTGTCGTGATGGCTTTTGCCGGACAGACCAGAAGACAGAGATGACATCCCACACACTTTTTCGCGTCGAGTATCGGCCTCCTGTTCGTCTCATCGAAGCGGATCGCCTGATGGCCGCCGTCATAGCAGCTGATGTAACATCTTCCGCAGCCGATACACTGTTCGTTTCTGAATTTCGGATACAGGATCGTATCTCTTTCCAGTTCGTCAAGCTCGACGATGTTTTCTTTGGCAGCACCGATCAGCTGATAGAGATCTTTGATGTTCCTTTCCCGCATATAGCCTTTCAAGCCGGCAATCAGATCATCAATGATCCGATAGCCATACTGCATGACGGCCGTTGTGATCTGTAAGCTTCCGCAGCCCAGTAAAAGGAATTCCAAAGCATCGCGCCACGTCGTGATGCCGCCCATGCCGGAGATATGCATGTCCTGCAGATCTTCGCAATTGCTCATATCGGAAATAAAACGCAAAGCGATCGGTTTGACCGCACTTCCAGAGTAACCGCCCGGTGAAGATTTTCCTTTGACGGAAGGAAGCGGTGCCAGAGTATCGATATTGACGGAAGTGATGCTCTTGATCGTATTGATCGCAGCGATACCGTCTGCCCCGCCTTCCTTTGCGGCGATGGCGACCGGCACCATATCCGTGATGTTCGGCGTCATCTTAGCCAGAAGCGGCTTCTTCGTGCCCTTTCTGGCTGCTGCCGTAAAGCGTTTCGTCAGCTCTTCCGACTGGCCGATTGTTACACCGAGCGCGCTTTCTTCCATATTCGGACAGGAGAAGTTGCATTCGATGACATCCGCACCGGCCTTATCGCATTCTCTTGCCAGATATTCCCACTCTTTCTCATTTCTTCCCATGATCGAAGCGATGATGATCTTATCGGGATATTTCTCTTTCAGCTGTCCGAAAACGACGAGGTTTTCTTCCAGGGAATGATCGGAAAGCTGTTCGATGTTCTTGAAACCGTAAAATGAACCGTTCTGCGACTTCAAAGCGGAGAAACGCGGTGAAGTCTCGTGCTGCTCGAACAGACAGATCGTCTTGAAGCATGCACCGGCAAAGCCCTGCTCGAAGGCCTTGGCGCACATCTCGTAATTCGATGCGACCACAGAGGAAGAAAGCAGGAAAGGATTTTCCAGTTTCACACCGCAGATATCAACGGAAAGATCCGGTTCGATATCCGACAGTTCGTTTTTCAGTCCTTCTTCATAGGCGGCTTCCAGAAGCTCTCTGATCCTGATCGGACCGCTTTGTTTATTCAGAATACAGTTTTCTTGGCACGGTGCTGAACAGTTTTTACACCTGTCGATGTCAAGATTCTCCGCTGCCGAATAGATATCATCAAAAGAAAGCGAACGTATCCGTTTTGCCGGATCGACACCCTCACTGCAGGCCTTGCTGCACAAAGGGTCGTGGCAAAGCAGACAGCGGCTGATCTCGTTTTCATATTGCCATCTCATGTTTATGCGTCCTTTCTTCCCAGATCATCGGTTGATGGACTGTGCCATCTTGCGATAGGTGTGTCTTACACCGCGTATTACGATCGAATAGGTCATGATATTCTCCGGGACCGCAATGCCGGTATAACCCGCATCCCCGATATGGTGGATGTCGGCGCCGGCCATCTTGCAGTTATATGCGATCGTTTTGATCGTATCGGTATCTGCGCCTTCCTGGGAAGTACCGATCGATGTCATCGCCATCTTGTTCAGTGAATGGATATAGACGATCAGTTCATGTACTTTTTCGACCGTCATGCCCGGTACCGTTCCCGGTGCCGGCAGCAGGATGATGTCCGCTCTGGCTTGAGCAAATCCTTTGATCTCCTCTTTGGAAATGATGTTTTCCCCTGCTTCATCGAGCTGTCCGGAGGCATGCATCTTCCCGCTGATCAGGATGATCTCATCGCCAAGCTCCCTGCGTATCTCTTTGATCGAATCGCAGATGGCGGAATTGGTCACGTGATTGCCCGGATTGCCGGTCACAACGATGATGTCCGCTCCCTGTTCCTTTGCCTTTCTGGCGTTTTGAGCCGTTGCCCTTCTGCCTTGAGACATCTTCCAGAGATCATCGCCCTTCCGATCGGTGGGTTCCAGGTTGATGCCGATGATCCTTCCGGTCAGTTTCTTCAAAACAAAGATGCTTTCCGGTTTCTTATGTTCCGGAAGGCCTTTGATGACAGGCTCATTGACATCATACATATTCAGTATCAGGATATCGGCTGACATCGCTGCGGCGAGTTCCGCATTGGAGATATCATACAGAAGCGACTGTACGGCACCTACGGTCTCAGCAGCCATGACCCTTCCTTCAGAAAGCCGTATGGCTTCCAGGATCTGTTTTGCGTTAAGTTCCCTTATCTTTGAAGCCTCCATTGAGATCAGTCTTCCTGCCATAGTTTTTTCCTTTCAAGATCTGCAGATCTTATTCGATATTTTTACAAACAGGACTGTTTTCGATCTGCAGCCCTATCTGATTTTTATATAACCGATGATATTCAAAAAATAAACCTGAAGTTTCAGAATCAAAACATCAAGCTATGTGACCGCTCAAGGGAATACGATATGCAGGATCGAATCCGTGATCATCAATACCATTGCCAGAATGATGCACGGCGAAGAGAAAAAGATGATATTGGTGATCCTGTTGGATTTCAGTTTCTGTATCCTGATCCTTTCATATCTGCCCGACAGGATCAGATAGGCTGCCACGATGACCACGACCGCCAGGCCATAGGCCATGTATCGGGTGATCGAAGAAGGCACCACACAAAGTGCGTAGATCAGTCCGTTGAACAGGATATGGATAAAGATCGAAGGAACGATATTCTTATAACGCAAAGATGTCTTGCCCAGCTGTATGCCCATGAAAAAAGCCGGTATCATTTCAGCAAAGCTCATGTGAGCCAGCGCAAACAGAAATGCGGAAGCATACAGACCGAACGTCTTGCCGTATTTGGAAAGAGCCGTCAGAAGGACACCGCGGAAGGCATACTCTTCGATCAGCGGCGTGACGAATATCAGCATAAATATATAAAGAAGGTTGCTCAGATCGGCATCGTCATAGCTGAAACCGATCGAGGAGATCAGTTTGGCCTCCATACCCATATAGGAGAACAGGATGTTGGACACATAGGTCAGAGCGATACAGATCGTAAAAAAGACGATCGCCTGCACGAAAAGGTCGACGAAGGTCGGATTGAAATTTCTGGTCAGCTTTTTCAAAGGGATCCTGAACGCTTTGCGCATCAGGAAAAACGGGATCAGAGTTCCAAACAGAACAATGATCAGATAGACCCCATAGTAGATGGTCGGATCATGTAACAAAGAGGCATCGATGTCCGCCATATACATTCTGAAAAAGAAAGGAACGATCAAAACAGCCAGGGCATACAGTACCAGCAGAAGACCGATGGTATTGAAATTCCTTCTGGCGTATTTTTTTGAGATTCGGCGTTCCTTTCTGCTCATACATTTTGATTATATCTTTTTAAGAACTTGAAGTAAAATTCAGATGAAGTTCACATTCGCGACTTATAGTTGTAATCGAGGTGAGGAAAAATGAAAGTAAATCTTAAGAACATCATTATCATCTTTCTGGTTGCCTTACTGGGTTCAGGATTAGGAACGTTCGGTGTAATGTCCCTGTATAACAAAGAACATAAAGGCATTTCAGAAAGCAGTGTCGTTGTAAACGAAGTCGCATATACCAATATTGAAAAGTCCGACTATACCAAGGCGATCGAGAAAGCCTACAATACCGTCGTCGAGATCAAGTGTCAGGTCAGAACGACCGCTTCGTCCGGATTCTTCTTCTTCGACCAGACACCATCCACCAGCATTTCCAGCGGATCGGGCGTCTTCTTCTCATCGGACGGTTACATCGTCACCAACGAACATGTCATCAACGGACTGGTCGATGAATCCACGATCGAAGTCAAAGCTTTCAACGGTCAGACCTATCCGGCAAAAGTCATCGGTTATGATACGAAGACCGACCTGGCAGTGCTCAAGATCGAAGCTGAAAACATGCCATACGCATCCTTCGTCGATTCTTCGCAGCTGATGCTTGGCCAGGACGCCATCGCGATCGGCAATCCGCTTGGCTTGGGTATCTCCGTTTCTAACGGTATCGTTTCCGCTCTTGAAAAAGAGATCGCCATCAACAACGTCTATATGACCGTCATTCAGACCAATGCGGCTGTCAATGCCGGTAACTCCGGCGGCGGACTCTTTGATATCAACGGCAACCTGATCGGTATCGTCAATGCCAAAAAGTCTTCCAGCTTTACCGAAACATCCGTCGAAGGCATGGGCTATGCGATCCCGGCAAATACCGTTACCAGGATCATTGAAGAGATCATGACCAACGGCTATGTCAAAGACAGAGCAACATTGGGCATCGAAGTCGCCACCAATTCCGCATACTACACCAGTGAAGGTGTACTGGTCACCAAAGTCGCCGAAGGCGGCGGCGCCGAGAAAGCCGGCATGCAGGCAAACGACATCATCACGGCGATCGATGGCGTCAAAGTCTCTTCCTATGCCGATCTGGTAAAAGAGCTCGAAAGCAAGAGCGTCGGCGATGTATCGAAAGTAAGCGTCCTGCGTGACGGACAGGAGATGGAATTCGATATCACACTGCAAGACGCCACAAGATCATAAATATCCGTAAACAAACAAAACAAGGATCCGGCTGCGGATCCTTTTATTTTCTGCCTGAGGCTTCAAAGAAACCGGGAAACATATTCCGGTTCCGCCGATTCAAAAAATGCGCAAAAAAAGAAGATCTCATCGATCTTCTTTTTCGTATCTGAATTAATCTTCGTCGTCGTCTTTTCTTTCGGCAGCGGTAGCAGCTACGACCTTATCGGTAACGTTCTGCGGAGCCGGTTCATATCTGTCGAAGTCGATGACATAAGAGCCTCTGCCCTTGGTCATGGAACGAAGTTCGGTCGCATACTTCAGCATTTCTGCCATTGGAACTTCTGCATCGATCTTAGCTTCGCCTGTATCGACAGAGCCTGTATCCATGATCATGCCACGTCTCTTGTTGAAGTCGCCGATGATATCACCGGTGTATTCTTCCGGACAGATGACAGTGACCTTTCCGATCGGTTCAAGAAGGATCGGTTTTGCCTTAGGAATACCGGCCTTGAACGCAAGTCTTGCGGCTGCTTCGAAGGAGTTCGGCTTGGAGTCTACCGGGTGGTAGGATCCGTCATATAATGTCGCTTTGACGTTGACGACTTTGCATCCGGCAAGAGGACCCTTAGCCATACAGCTTCTCAAACCTGCTTCAACGGATGGGAAGTAGTTCTTCGGTACGGCACCGCCGAAGACTTCTTCAGCGAATACCATTTCTTCGGAATCAGGGTTCGGTTCGAATCTTACCCAGACGTCACCATACTGGCCGGCACCGCCGTTCTGCTTCTTATATTTACCCTGAACTTCGGATTTGCCCTTGATCGTCTCACGATACTGAACTTTCGGCTCTTTGAAGACGATCTCGACTTTGTATCTGGTCTTGAGCTTATTGACGACGACATCGAGCTGCTGATCGCCGACACCGTATAATACCTGTTCGCCTGTTTCGGCATTTCTGACGAAATTGAGGGACTTGTCTTCGATCAGAACTTTCTTCAATGCATCAGACATCTTGTCTTCGTCATCTTTTGTCTTAGGAGATACGGCAACACCGAGCATCGGACGCGGATATTCGATATCCTTGAAGACGATCGGTTTTTCTTTTGTACAAAGCGTATCGTTGGTCTCTGTGACCATGAGCTTGGTCAGAACACCGATATCGCCGCAGGACAGCTTGTTGATCGGAGTCTGAGTCTTGCCGCAGATCGTGAACAGACCGCCGGCTTTTTCAGACTGCTCTTTCTTGGAGTTGTATAAAGCAGTTGCCGGAGTGAGCGTTCCGGATAAGACCTTCACATAAGAGATCTTGCCGACGAACGCATCGACGACTGTCTTGAAGACTAAAGCAGAGAATGCTTCGGAATCATCTGTCTTCAAAGTCGTACCGTTCTTATCGGTAACTGTACCATAGTCGATGTAGACCGGGCAGTTTTCCTTGATGAAGTCCATGAGCTTGTCAACGCCTGCGCAGCCTGTAGCGGTTCCGCCGAATACCGGCTTGACATCGCCTGAGCTCAAAGCGAGCTTCAAACCTCTGGCCGTCTCTTCCGGAGTGAAAGCTTCGCCTTCAAAGAATTTTTCCATCAGTTCATCGTCAGCGGAAGCGATAGCTTCAGCGATCTGATCATAATGGATGTTGGAAGGATCATCGAGGACCTTTGCAGAACCGGTCATCTTCTTGCCTTCCATCGTCGGGATCTCGAACGGAACTACGGAAGAACCGAATTTCGCTCTGAGTTCATCGACTGTCTTTTCGAAGTTGGCATTGTCATCATCGATCTTGTTGATGAAGAAGACGACAGGAATCTCGTTCTTCTTGCAGAGCTTCATTGCGCTTTCCGTTCCGGATTCGATACCGTCTTTTGCGGAAACGACTACAACAGCCAGGTCAGCTGCCGCAGCACCGGAAACTTTTTCACCTTCGTAATCCAGATAACCCGGAGTATCGATGAAGTTGATCTTTACATTCTTCCATTCAACAGGAGCTACTGCCGTATAGACAGATACGCCTCTTTTTGCCTCTTCAGGATCGAAGTCCATCGTGGCAGTACCGTCGGTCGTTTTTCCCATACGGTCGATCGCTTTGGTCTGGAATAATGCAGACTCGACCAGAGCGGTCTTGCCGGCACCGGAGTGTCCGAGCAATACGACGTTTCTTACGTCTTTCGCTAAATATTCTTTCATATCTTAATTCCCCTCTTCTTACTATTTTAATACATTCAGCAGTTCTTCGTTACCTTTATCACGCACATACTGCAAGGCAGTACGGCCGGCATTGTCTTTGACGTTCTTATCCGCGCCTCTGTTGAGCAGATAGATCGCCAAGTCAGTGTAACCGCCATAACTTGCACGCATCAGACAGGTGCAGCCTTCGTTGTCTCTCTTGTTGATATCGGCGCCTTTTGCCAGAAGATAATGGATGACATCGACCTTGAATGCCGTGACGGATTCCATCAGAGCCGTTCTGCCCTTGGAATCGATCGCATCAAGTTCAGCACCCGCATCGACCAGTGTTTCAACGACACCGGATTCGCCCTGGAATGCCGCTCTCATCAAAGCTGTACGGCCGTTGTTATCATGGGAATTGACTTCCGCACCGGCATCCAGCAGCATACGACAGATATATCTGTGACCGTGTTTTGCAGCACCCATGAGAGCCGTATCGTTGTTTTTGTCTCTGGCTCTGACATCTGCGCCGCTTTCCAGCAGTTTCTTTACGATCTCTTCATAACCTCTCTTGGATGCCCTCATCAGACCTGTGCGTCCGTCGCCGTTCTTGCAGTTGGCATCTGCGCCTTCCGCGATCAGTCTGTTGACTTCGTCAAGCTTACCGGTCGAGCATGCGTCCAATAAAGCATCATTCATTGCTTGATCCATTATGATATAACCTCCTTGTCAAACAAATAAAAAGTGAACGCAATAATACGTCCACTTAAAAAGTTTAATTTATGTCAAACACAGGTAAAGAGCCATTCACCCCTAAGATAGTATTCTCCCTTACAACCAATGTTCTCATATTATTAAACGTCCTTTTTATATTAATCATTTTACCCATTAAGATTGGCCGTTGCAAGTCTTAAACCCATGAAAGTATTTTCATTGTTTCAGGCGATTGGAAGCGCTTTTATAATCTGGCATATTGTTGGCTACGACCTCATAAAAACGCTTCGAATGATTCGGCACGATGAAGTGCGTCATCTCATGGACCATGATGTATTCAAGACACTGCAAAGGGTAATGGATCAGGTAAGAAGACACCGTGATCTTGTTTTTTCTGGTATAGCAGACGCCCCATTTTGAAGTCATGATGCGGCATTTGAGCTCGGGAACTTCCATATATCCGTAGTCTCTCAGAAACGGAAGATGCTTATTGAGATAGAACAGTGCCTGCTTCATCAGGATCTTATCCAAAGTCTTGTACAGATACTTTATCCCCTCTTCGCTGTCATCCTTATAGGTCAGGAAAATCGTATCATTTGAGATATTCACCCTGCTTCTTCCGATCTGGCGGATGAGCCGGTATGGCTTATCGAAGATATAGAATAAATCCCCCGAAGAATACAGATTGGATACCCTCTTGCGATAGACCTGCCTGTCATAAGCCTTATAGATCCAGTCCCGCTTGCTTTCGATAAAGCGATAGACTTCGTGATCCGCCATGCGCAGCGGTGCACTGGCATAAATGACATCATCCTTCAAACGAAGATAAAGATTCTTGATCCTTTTGTGTTCGATCTGCACTTCGAAACGTATTCCCTTGATCTCGATCATATTTCTAATTCTATCATTGAAAAAAGAATTATTCCTGTGTTAGAATAATAAGGCATCTGGCGGACGTGGTGAAGTTGGTTAACACACCAGATTGTGGCTCTGGCATTTCGTGGGTTCGAGCCCCATCGTTCGCCCCAGATAGACTAAAAGCCTGTTAGAGATAACAGGTTTTTTATTAGTTCATTTTAATAGTACTGTAAATATAAAAACCTTTTAAGGTACATATATGTACCATATATAAAAAGTACAGCTTTATATATAAACTGCACTCTT
>JAFRQF010000035.1 GCA_017428765.1 Erysipelotrichaceae bacterium | reverse complement strand
TTAAGATAAATAAAAGACAGAAGAAGACATGACAAGTTGGTTAGAAATGAGATCCTCTTCTGTCTCAATAAGTATAACATCCTTAAGCAAAAGAAAACCCGCAGATCATTCAGATACTGCGGGTTTGTCAACAAGCTGAAACCGCTTGAAGCGGTTTTTTTCATATCTCATTCAACATCTGATCCGGATTCTCGGTCGCTTTGACATTGCCGAATGCCTTGGCGATCTTTCCCTTTTCATCGATCAGATAGGTCGATCTGACTACGCCCATGTATTTTCTGCCGTACATGGATTTTTCTTTGAGGACATCGTAAGCTTTGATGACTTCCTGTTCAGGATCGGAAAGGATCGTGAACGGTAATCCGAATTTCTCCTCGAATTTCTTATGAGAAGAAACAGAATCCTTGCTGACACCGAGTATGACGGCATCCTTTTCCCTGAACTGCGGATAGAGCTCCGCAAAACGGCAGGCCTGCTTGCTGCAGCCAGAAGTCATGTCCTTCGGGTAGAAATACAGTACGACTTTCTTTCCCTTATAGTCTTTCAAAGAATGCATCTGCCCGTTCTGGTCAGGCAAAGAAAACTCCGGTGCTTTGATTCCGATCTCTAACATACAATCCTCCTATCTTTTGAACAGTGACATGATGCTGCTGAGGTTCTCGATGAGTTCCTTCAGCTTATCGATCGATCCGTCATTGAGCTGGTCGATGATGTTCTTCAGCTTTTCGATCGAACCGTCATTCACCGAAGCGACCAGTTCGTTGACCTGCGAGCTGGTGTTTTCCAGGTCGGACATCAGCTGGTTTGTCCTGTTGATCAGGTCTGAGAATAACGGAGCGTATTTACCGATCTGTATATAGATGAAGACAAGAAGTGCGACGACGAGTCCCATGGCGATCCATTGTACAACATCATTAAAACGTTTTTCTCTGACCAGTTCTTCGAGAAGTTCCCGGTCACTCATTTCTTCGATCTTTTTCATTCTTTCTCTCTTTCTATCTGAAGCTCTTTACCCAGTTCAGCAAAGAATCGCGATATACGTTTTCCGTAACATCTTTGATCATACGGTCATTCAAAGGACTGTTGGCTTTCATTTTGGCCAGGATCGCCGATTGCAGTTCCTCAACAGACATTTCCTCATACGGTTTCTCCGCTATCCGTATCTCAGGGACCTTGTTATCAAAACTTTCCTTTTCTATTTGAAGTTTCGGACGTAGGAGTGGTTCATAGTCTTTCTTTTCTCCGTCTGCAGGCACCAGGATCATGGCATCATGACCTTCCACGGACAGAGACAGACGTCCATATTCCGATACAAAGGATCTTCCGCTCAGGGCATCCTCATATCTTCCGTCTTTTTCTATATCAAATGATATCATCCGATCGCAGTTGTTGGAAACGATGATCACATCCCCTCTTTCAAAACAGAAGACTTCCGTCGTCAGATGTAACTGATTATAAGGGCCGTAGATGAGCGCCTTATGATCGTTCCGGATCTCAGAAAGCTTCTTCAGCAAGGAAGGATAGAAACTTTCCTTTGCGATCATTTCCTCAAGGTCAAGACAAGGCCTTAACGAATCATCGGAATACCTCTCTTTTTTTCCTTCGATGGCAAATTCCGATCCGTAATAGATCGACGGTATTCCCGGTAAGGTATAAAGGAGTACGAAGAGCGGATACAGATTGTTTCTGTCTGCGATCTTGGAAGCGATGCGCTCGACATCGTGATTGTCTAAGAACTGATACAGACGGTAGGCATTGTTTCCGCACATCTCAAAATCGCGTCTCACCGTATGTGCCAGTTCGAAGTAGTTGTGATCGTTGTGCGAGGAATAAAAACCTTTATGCATGGCATAGTTTGTCACCGAATGAAGCATCTGATCATTGACCCAGTTATTGTATTGACCGTGTATGACTTCTCCCATCAGAAAGAAGTCTTCTTTCATATGATCCGTCTCATAGCGAAGACGTCTCATGAAATCAAAGTCCAGCACATCCGCCGCATCCAGACGTATCCCGTCGATATCGAATTCTTCGATCCAGAAACGGACCGTATCGATATGATAATCGACGACTTCCGGGTTCTTCAGATTCAGTTTGGCAAGAAGATCATAGCCGCCCCAGGTATCATATGAAAAACCGTCATTATATGAATTGTTTCCATACAGATTCACATTGACATACCAATTCAAGAATCGGCTGTTTTCTCGGTTTTCACGGATGTCTTTAAAAGCAAAGAAGTCCCTGCCGGTATGATTGAAAACACCGTCAAAGATCACCTTGATGTCTTCATCATGGCAATATTTTACGAAGTGTTTCAGATCTTCATTGCTACCAAGTCGGCTGTCCGCTTTGCGGTAGTCACTTGTCTCATAGCCATGTCCCACTGATTCAAATAAGGGACCGATATATAAGGCATTGAAACCTGTCTTTTTTATGTGATCGATCCATGGTTCAAGCATCCTGAACCTGTTGACCGGATCTTTGTATTCATTGATCTTTGGTGCTCCACAAAGCCCCAAAGGATAGATATGATAAAATATCGCCTCATCGTACCACATTAAAATATACCTCTATTTCTTTTCCGATAAGATCGCCAGCATGGTCGGGATATGAAGATCATGAAGTCTTCCTTCGCCATTGCTGTCTTCGTACAGATCTTTTAAAATGAATCCCGCTTTTAACTGTCCGGTGATCTGTTCTTCCAGCGTATGGGAAAACTGATAACCGGAATCCGTATCCAAAAGCTGTTTTTCCTGTTCTTTATTGACTAAAGGATCAAACGGCAGAGAATTGATGATCCTTTCTTCTCTTTCATCAACGATGTAATTGATATAGTGATCGGTCCCTGACAAAAGCCTTCCGCCATGTTTCAGGACGCGATAGCATTCTTTCCAGATCGACAGAACATCTTTCACATAACAGTTGGAGACCGGGTGGATGATCAGATCGAAGCTTTCATCTTTAAAAGGAAGAGGCTTTGACATATCAGCTTTGATAAGCCTGATGTCATAGCCTTCCCGCTTGGCAATGAGCTCATCGCTTCGAAGCTGCGAATCAGAAAGATCCACGAGCGTACATATTCCGCCCAGTGCCGACAATATAGGCATCTGCTGACCGCCACCGGCTGCCAGTCCGAGGATCTGTTTTCCTTTGATATCACCAAGCCAGTCTTCAGGGACTTTCCTGGTCGGTGTCAGATAGATCGCATAATCGCCATGAAGTGCTTTTTCATAGGTCTCATGATCGATCCCCTGGCCCCACCTCCAGCCATTCGCGTTCCAACGGTCGAACATTTTTGAGTTGTGTTCCTGATAATTCTTCACAGGTCTTATTCCTTCATATCCGATAATTCATGCAAAGCGATCGGCACTTCAAACAACAGCATCGCACTCCAGCCGATCATCGAAGCATACGCAATTCCCTGTATGCCCATTTTCTGAGCCAGCAGTATCGTAAATAAAGTGCGTATCGAGATCTGGGAAGTCGTACCCAAGATCGTCATCTTCATGCGTCCCATGCCACGGAAATAGCCTTGAAAGCCATTGGTCATCGCCGGCCAGAGATAGAAGAACGCCATGATGGAAAGATACTTTGCTCCTTCGGCGATCACCATATCGGCAGCTGTGCCCGTTATGAACAAAGAAACGATCTGCTTCCTGAAAAGGAATGTGACAATAGCGATAAATATGCCATAGCTTAGTTCCATTGCGATACCCGTAAAGAACCCTTTGCGGATCCTTTCTCTTTTTCCGGCACCGTTGTTCTGTGCGATGTAGGTGGAAATGGAAGAAGAGATCCCCTGTTCCGGGATGCAGGCAAAATCATCCGCTTTGGTAACGGCATGGAAAGCGGCGATCGAAGATACACCTAACATATTGACTTGCGACTGTATGAGAAGCTTGCCTATAGGCTGGATAGCCTGCTGAAGCGCGGTCGGTGCACCATAAGAAACGACTTTTTTAAAGATTGCCGGCTCATAGGTCCATTCTTCCCTGCTTGGCACCAGTTCCGGAGTCTTATGTATCATATAGAAGATCGCCAGCAGCGCAGATGCCGCTTCCGCAAAGACAGTGGTTGCGGCCGAAGTAAAGATGCCCCGATGGAAGATCCCAAGAAGGATCAGGTCCAGAATGGCGTTCAGTATCGAACAGAACGCCAGAAAACGCAAAGGTGTCTTGGAATCACCGACACTTTTCATGGCAGCCGCCAGAGCATTATAGGTAAATGTAAAAGGTGCACCGATAAAAGTGATCCTAAGATAGGTTTTTGTGATGTCATAGATATCTGCCGGCACTTCCAAAAAACGAAGTATCGCATCGGAAAAGATGATACCGCCTGAAGCGATGATCAAAGAGATCACGATACCCGAAGAAAGCGCGACAGCTATAGTCTTTCGAAGTTGGTCCATCTTCTTTGCGCCGAAGCTTTCCGACATCAGGATGCCTGCCCCGATACAGAGCCCGGAGATCGACAATATGACAAGATTCATCACCGGTGCGGCAATGCCTTCCGCTGCCAGAGCGTTCTGGCCGATAAAGCGGCCGGCAATGATCGAATCGATCGCATTATAGGCAAGCTGCAGCCAGTTTGCCAGCAGTAAAGGAAGCGCATAATGCCACAGATGAGAAAATGGCGAACCCTTTGTCATATCTCGCATCTTAATGCCCTCCTTATAAACCTTAACCATAATTCTACACTAAAAACGATATAAAGGATCTCTATCTGAAAGCCTTGAAAAAAGGTACCGATGGTACCTGTTGAATAAGATATCGATGTGATATGAGTTACTAATCTCAATACGTCATTCCGGTGACCAGGATTCCTGCAGTTCTTCGATCTGCAGATAGCCGTCCGTCTTTGTCGCGACCTGGTATTTATCTTCGTAGACGATCTCTCCGGGCGAATTGGTATAGACAAGATAATACGGGTGATCATAGCGTTCCAGAAGCCATAAGGCCGGCCGGATCATCTTCATCATCTCTTGGGAATTTTCCGTTTTGAACCAGCAGACGACCGGTTCTCTGTTCTTACACTGAGGCGGCCAGGGAAGATTGTGGGCAAACCAGTCATCGATCTCCTTGAAGAGTTCCGCATCTTCTTCGATCATCACATCGTCCTGTATCAGCTGCCAGCACATGGAAAAGATGCCTTTGGCATACATGGTGTTTTTCGCCAGTTCTTTTCCTTGGATACGCACATATTTGAATTTCAGTTCGCTCATCTTTTTGCCTCTCTGCATTTGTCACAAATAGACCAGGACAAACTGTTCTTCTTATTTCAATGATAAACCATCTGCCTGTTTTCGTAACGCTCCTGTTTTTCAAGTTCGATATACGAGTACGCTTGCGGAGATCTTGTAAGTCGGTAAGTCTTCGGACGAATCGCGGTCATCAGCGAAGCAAGAATCCCATGGCTTTAGCCGTGCGGAGTGTCAAAGAAGTTCTTTCATCATGAGATATATTACGTTGTACCGAAACAAGCATATTGAACTCTTATTCATCTGTTCTCATAGAAAACAAATAAAAAGGTCTTGTCTGAACGCAACAAAACCTGAGTAATACTTGTCTGATCTGTCTTTACCAGATAAAAGGGACCAGTCTGTACTTTACTTTCTCCATATATTCGATGTATCCGGGAAGCCCATTTGCCAGGACCAGTTCTTCATTGCGGATCCGTTTTACAATGATCGGAATATACAACAGCATGACAGCAAAAGAGATCAACGATCCTAACACCAGCGGCATGGCAAGAAACAGGAGGACTGTTACCATATACATCGGATGCCGGACGATCCCATAGAGTCCGGTATCGATCACCTTCTGGCCTTCCTGAACTTCGATCGTCCTGGAAAGATAGGTATTTTCCCGCAAGACCTCCGCATATAAGGCATAAGCAATCAGGAAAACGATCGCCGCAATGATACTGGCCGAAAAAGAAAGCATCAGCCATTGATAGCGAAAACTCAATCCGGCCGAAATGAAGGCGGCCAGAAACATGATCCCGCTCAACAGGATGACCTGTCGCTGCTCCGTTTCTTCTTCCTTTGCGTTCAAACGTTTTTTCAGAAGTTCCGGATTCTTTTTAAGCATAATGATCCCGGCAATGAACATCGGAACAAACAAGATACCCATCACCAGCCAGGCTTGCGGATAGTTCCACGTTCCTGCCGGAAGAAATAACAAAGCTGCAACAAGTACTACGCCTGCCAGAAATCTGGATATCGCTTTTGTAAACAATTCCTTATTCATGTATGTTCTCCTCAAAAGAATGGATCAGATCGCATCTCTTTCATCTGCTGTCTCCCGGTTTTTTCTCAGATAGACCGATTTCCAGAATTCCAGCAGCTTCCTAAAGTCCTTCTCCATGGCATCAACATTAATGTATCCCCGCTGTATGTATTCCCAAAGACAGCCTTCGGAGGCCCAATACATCTCCTTATACATCAATGAAAGATCGATGCCCGGAATGAAGTCTTCCGGATCGAGTTTCTGCAGTTTCTTTGCCGCATGGGCATTCAGATACTGCCCCATACTGTTTTGAATGTCTGCACTGACTTCCGGATCTTTTTCATAAAAAGCACGGACTGCAAAAATGCCGATATCCGGATACTGTCTCATGAGCCGAAGCTTCGCTTTCATGCCGTAATCCATGCTTCCGAAAAGATCAGTCTGTTCATAAGCTCCGCTTCTTGTCATTTCTTCAACCATCGCCTTACAGCAGGTATCCCATAAGAAGAGATAGAGCTCCTTCTTGTTATGGAAGTAATGAAAAAGAAGCGCTTTGCTGATGCCTGCAGCATCTGCGATCTCACTCATCGGACTCTTTTTGTATGAATTCTGCGAAAACACGTGAAAACCGGCATTCAGGATCGCTTCCCGTTTTTCTTCAGAAAGTGAAAAAAACTTAGGATTCATCTTTTACCTCTGTTAACCGCATCGGTCAATTTCATCATAAGTCCGTTGACCGATTTTGAGAAGGCTCCAAAAACAAAAAGATCCGTTTGGTTCTTATCGGACTAAACGAAACCCTTTGTCATATTTTATTTTACTTTTTTCATTTGCGTATCAGCAGGCATATCGTTTCGACGGTTGTCCGCCTGAGCAACCGAATATCCATCATTCAATTCCAAAGCCACTGCTTAGTTTCCTTATGCGTCTTTTTATAGTTCTTCCAGAATAAAAGGAAGCATATATACAGGGTAATGCTTCAGCTTTCCTGCATTACCGATATCCTTTTGTGATAACAGAATCTGATCAGCCACATGTTTAGCGTATTTTTTCTGGAAAACAGTTATTGATTCATGCTTTCGATAATACTACCGTTTCTTCAGATTCATAACGCCATGTTCCAATATTTCATGATTAATCATGAAGTTTCCTACCGTTTCTTCAATATTCAAAGAGACTCTGGCCGAGCAACAGTCAGAGTCTCTGTTTAAACCTGTAACTGCTGGTCATCATTACCTTTTTTGCTCGCAATAATGGCAGCATTACCGAACAACTTTCAAGGATTTCAAATACAGCTTTTGTTCCTCTGTAATTCTTCTGCTTTCCAGGCTTTTCTGTATAGCTTTGTTATGTGTCCAGTCATCAAGCCTCTTCTCCTCAATAAATGGAAGAATGCTTTCATACTGCTTTGCGAGAGCGGTTGCAAAATACCAGGCGATCATCATATTGACGTAATATTCCTCACTTCTAAGCTTTGCGACCAGTTCGGGATAAAGCGGATCAAAGTCATCATCCAGGAAATGCTCCATAAGCATTCCCACCCCGAATCTCACGGCATACGTTTTTTCAGAATTAACCCACTCTTTAATATGCGAAAAAAGCACATCTTTGTGCTTCCTGAAGATCTTCGGAGACATCTGATCGCACGTAGTCCAGTTATCTACATGAGGCAGAAACTTCTCCAGTTCCTCCATGCATTCACCCAGATCCTTTATGCCGGAAATGATAAAAGCATGCAGCTGGTTTTCTTCAAAATACTTATGCGGCAGCTCTTCAAGAAAGCCATTATAATCCCCGGCCTTCAAAATATCTTTTGCTAAACGCTTAAGCTCCGGGGTTCGCACTCCAATGACAGACTCCGGATTTATGGTAGGGATAATCTTTATCTGAATATCACGATACTGCAGATCCTGAAGAGCATACAATTTCCTGTACAGATCCGTTTTATTCATCCTCTGCCGCTCCTTTGCATTTTTCGGTTCCGGTACTATCTTTGATACGATAGTAATCCTCAGCGTCTACACCGATCTCAACATAGTCCTTCGACCTGGCGTTTTTGTTGCTCAAGCAGACTACCGTCTCGATATGTATAGTGCAAGGTTGAAGGATTAATGATTTAACCTAGTGCAAGGTTGAAGGATTAATCAACACTGGATAATTACTTATTTGTTTGTTGATCACTCCATAATCTCAGCACTTCAGCATTCCTATTTTTCTTATCATCCTTTATAACATTATATCTGTATTCATACCAAAAAGGGAGGATTTTATTCCTACCCTTCCTTAAGGATTTCAATATATCTGGAAACGCTTGTGGGAGCCATCCCTAAATTCTCAGCAATTTCTTTTCCGGTCTTTTGAAAAGGTGCTATGACATTGCTATATTACCCACTAATACTTTTCCATACCAGTCCACTCACAATGTGTCGTTGCAGATTGAGAAAAAGTCGTTTTAACCTAGATGCTGGTTGAGGAAGAGTGAACCGCTCAATCATATCGTCACCCCTGTGATTGATCAGTTGGTTTAATATTTATCACGCTTAATAATCATTTTTGATTTCCTTTTTTTCGTAATTACGAATTTTTCTAAATTTCTCTTATCTTTAATAGCAGTAAGTGTCAATTAAGATTTTTGCGCTATAACGGTTTTTTCTAAACAGAGCAGATAGTCTCTTGTTATATTACCCACTAATACTTTTCCATACCAATCCATCCTATAGCTTTTGGCAGGTTATGTTATCAATGATGCAGAAACCATCTCCAAAAGTAACTATGGCATTCCCATCCCTTCTTCCAAAAGTACTATCACCGATTGGGTAGAATTTGAATTTGAAATTCCTTCTGACTTCATTGGAAGCCAGTCCGTACAGATCACCGTCTTTCATCCAGACTTTCTTCAGCTTAAAGTCCTTACAGTTAGTTTCATATTTACCGCAGTATGATTCCCATCTGCTCTTATCGGGATTCTTTATCGCTTTTAAAAAGATCGGACTGACAGCATAGCAGTAATATTTGTAGTCAAATGTATAGCCAAGTTTTTCTGCCAGATGGACGGATTTCATGTTTGCGGCATCCCAGGTTGGCTTCCAGCCTCTTTCCAGACAGTCTAAAATCAACCTGGCTCCTGCCGCGCTTGCTAAACCCTTCCGTCTGTGTTTTCTGTCAACATCGATCTCAATGTCAATTCCTTCTGGAAAACGGAAGGCAGTTGAGGCACCGCCCACTACTTTCCCGTCTGTAATAACAGCGTAACCGAGCCCCAGTTCGAGGAACTGCTTCTTGCTTCTGAACCAGTCAGTCAGCTCCTCAAGATCTTCATCTGTAACTTTCTTACATAAATCATACACTTTGGAGTCGATCTTTTTCAGTTCGTACTGTTCAGGAAGAGCGTCGATCATCGCCTGAAGTCTTTCCCTGTCAAAAACGGCATCGTGTTTAATTGCGTAACGGGTGTATCTTTTTGCCTCAGGATAGCACTCCTTAATCAGCTTTTCCCATTTCCTGTTCTGCGGGAATAAGCCATACCAGCCTTTACGTTTTCTTGTGATCAAGGCCTTGTTTGGCTCTCCCACGCAATAGCACCAGGTTCCCAGAAATCCTACTGCTGATTTTGGAGATTCAGGATCATCAGCGTATATCTCCACCTTCAGATTCATTACTTTGTGCCAATCTGGATAAGGCCAGTCATTGAAGAGTTTTTCAACCTTACTGAAATCATTTATTCTGTAAATCATATTTTAATCTCCTAGAAGTACAAATGAACCTATACGGCAATTAGCCTCACCAATTACCGATTTATCATTTCACTTTTTGTTCTATTCTCTTGAGAAGTGCGACACATTCCACGTGCCTTGGAGCAACAGCGTGAATAAAAATGCCTTTATCTAAGCTATTGTCACGACCGTCCTCGTGGAGCATACGCCGTCGGCCAATTGGGCCAGAGCACTCGGATCGATATAATTATTTCGTCAAACCGAAGGTCAAAGCATTAAAGCAAAAACGGCTTCTCCATCGTCTATGTCACCGGTTTCCTTAAAACCTGCTTTATGGTAAACGTGAACACCGCATTCATTCTCCGGTTCAGTGGACAACCAGAGTTGATCAGCGCCATTGTCGCGGAAGTACTTAATGATTTCGGCTAACGCTGCTTGACCGTAGCCTTTTCCTTGTTCTGACTTGTCGATCATAAAGCGCCAGAGCCAGTATCTGTCGTCCGGGTCCTCTTCCTCCGGATCAAAGGCGAACATACAGAAACCGACGAGCTTATCATCTGCGTAGATCGCAAAAGGTCTCGCCACGCCGGGATCCTCGGCGTTGGCCTCATCGGCCTGTCTCAAAGAAACGTCGTTCGGCGCGACGAAAGGCTGATCCTCGCGTACAGTGAGTTTCAGCACCGCTTCACGATTAGTGTCATCAATAGGTTTCAGTATAATCTTCATAAATCATCATTCTCCTTGTATTATTTGATTTGTCAATTTGTTTCTTTTTTCACATTAATTCCGTAGTCTCAACCCCGGCTCGAGTGATCAATGTGACTACCTCACAATGAGATGTGAAAGGAAACATATCGACCGGCTGTATCTTTTGGATCGAATAGTATTTCTTGAGATAATTGAGGTCCCTTTTCAAAGTATCGGGGTTGCAGGAGATATAGACGATCTTATCGGGAGACAGTTTCACCATGGAAGACATGAAACGGATGTCAGAGCCGGCTCTGGGCGGATCCATGATGACGGCATCGATGTGTTCCTTCTTTCTGCTTAATGACTCCATATATTTTCCGGCATCATCCAGAATAAATTCGATGTTGCCGATATGATTAATCTTCTGGTTGATCTTTGCGTCTTTGATCGCCGATGCGTTGATCTCAACACCGTAGACTTTTCTGACTTTTGAGGAGGCGGCAAGACCGATCGTACCTGTGCCACAGTAGGCATCGATCAGAACATCTTCCTTATTCAGCCCTGCAAGAGCGATGGCTTTTTCATAGAGAACTTCCGTCTGCATGGCATTCACCTGATAGAAAGAAGCTGCCGAGATGCGGAATGAAAGCCCGCAGAGCCTGTCGGTGATATAGCCTTTGCCATACAATACGAAATTGCGTTTTCCCAATACTTTGGAAGTCGGCATGTCGTTGATGTTGTGGATGATCGTTTTGACGTAAGGATTGAACTTGAGAACATCCCGTATGAGAAGTTCTGCTTTATTCAGGACTTTTGATCCGGTCACGAAAACGACCATCGATTCGCCGGTATTGGTCGATCGCAGTAATATATGGCGAAGGCATCCCCTTCTGCTTCGTTCGTCATAGATCGATATCTTTTGCCTGAGAATGATCTTTTTCAAAGAAGAGATCAGTTCATTAATCTGCTTAGAAGCGATATCGCATCTTTCGATCGGAACGATGGCATGACTGTTCTGGATGTAGTATCCGCAGATCACGTTATGATGTTCGTCATAAGAAAAAGAGATCTGCACCTTATTGCGATAATTATACGGATCTTTACAAGGTATGATCTTTTCGATCGCATGAAAAGATGACAGCAGAGAGTTGATCTTCTCCTGTTTGGTGAACAGCTGTTTATCATATTCGATCCCCTGGTATTGACAGCCGCCGCAGTACTCAGATACAGGACACTTTTTCATTTCAGATCCAGGACCGTCACACATTCCGTGTGGATGGTATATGGGAACATATCGACAGGATAGATCTCCCCGATCCGATAAGTATCTTTTAACAGTTCGAGGTCTCTTGCCAGAGTCGCCGGATTGCAGGAGACGTAGACGATCTTTCTTATCCTGTTGTTTTTAAGGGAAGCGATGAGGTCCTTGCTGACGCCTTTTCTCGGAGGGTCGAGTATGACGACGTCTTTTTCTTTCAGATACGGATCCATGCCCTTTGTGGCATCCGCAAGAACAAAATCGCAGTTTTCAATACCGTTGAGTTTCGCATTGTCTTTGGCGTTTCTGACAGCCGATTCCACGATCTCGACACCGGTCACATGTTTTGCGTATTTCGACAGATATAAAGAGATCGTACCGATCCCGCAATACAGATCCAGTACATCTTTGTTTTCATCGATCTCAGCAAGATCTCTTGCCACCTCATAGAGCCGGATCATCTGGTCATGATTGACCTGATAGAAGGATTTCAAAGAAACTTTGACTCTGATACCGGCAAAATCATCGTAGATAAAGTCTCTTCCGTATAATACTTTTTCTTCATCGCCCAAAATGACATTTGTCTTTTTATCATTCAGGTTCAGGATGACGGATACGATCTGCGGATACTTTGAGACCATTTCTTCGCAGATATCATTCAGATCGACGGAAAGATCATTGACGATGAACCCTAACATGACTTCCCCGCTTCCTTTTCCGTGTTTGATCAGGATATGGCGGATATACTTTTCTTTCGCAGTATTCAGTAACAGGCTCTTAAGATCGCGTATCATTTCATTGGCGATCTTGGATTCGATCAGGCAGTCATTAAATTCCACGATGTCATTGGAAAACTTGCGATAAAAGCCCATCTTGTGATCGGCGACAGGTATCTGTACCTTATTGCGGTAATAGAAAGGATCCTCACAAGGAAGTATGTCATTGACTTTGTATTCCGGGAATGTGTTGATCAGCACTTCCTTTTTCAGCTGCAGCTGGTAGGAATAATCGATATGACGGTAATCGCAGCCTCCGCATTTGTAGGCGATCGGACATGCAGACTTTATCCGATACGGAGATTCCTTTATCAGCTTATCGATGATGCCGATCGAATAGTTTTTCTTTTCGGCGATGATCTTCACATCGGCTTCTTCGCCCTTGATCATGCCCTTGACAAAGATCACCAGCTTATCAGCTCTGGCGATCCCCAAGCCCTCAACGGACATATCGACACATGTACAGCGTAAAAACTGATTCTTCATAAATTAAAAAACTTCATGAGATCCATGAAGTTTATTCACCAGTGCTTTCGCCTTCTGCGGTTTCGCCTTCTGCCGTCTCGCCTTCCGCTCCCGCAGGAGTTTCATTGAGGCCTTCAAGTTCTGCCGCAAGTGCCGGATCTTTCGGATGTGCAAGATCATCGATGCCATAAGTCTCTTCCGCAGAGTTCTTGTGAAGCAGTTTGTATTGTCTGCCTGCATCATCACCGATCTCAGAAGCAGTCGGCGAAGTGTAGATATTGATCTGCAGATCATACATCTTTTTGGATTCGGTCGCTGTGAAATAGGTCGAGATCGGAAGTTCCGAATTTACAGCATTGTATGCGGATGTCAGCAAGGAATCGACCTGTTCTTCCGATAAGGTATCGACAGTATCGATGAAGATCCTTAACTGGCCCTGAGATAAGACGACTTCGAGGTTTTCAACGGAAGAAAGCGCATCGAGTTTGGTCTTGAGGCTTTCGATATTGGCGTCTGTGATCGCCGGATCCAAGTCACCGTCAAAACGGCTTCCTTCTCTAGGCGTTCCCGTCTGCATGGCGGAGATTCCTAAGATCCCGACGAAGATACAGATCGGAATGGCTATGATGATCAGTCCGACGATCAGAACGATGGCTGATCTGGACAGTTTTTTCTTTTCTTTTTTCGTGCTCATAAAAATTCTCCAGTCAATATTCTAACATACTCATAGCATGTTCTCAAATTCTGCTTCGCTCAGCGTCGTTACACCCAAGGTTCTTGCCTTATCGAGTTTGGAACCGGCTTCCGCTCCATAGATGACGAAATCCGTCTTCTTGGATACCGAACCGGAGACTCTGGCACCGAGATTTTCCAATAAAGCGGTAGCTTCGTTTCTCGAATACTTTTCCAAAGTTCCCGTCAGAACGACCGTCTTTCCGGAAAACAGAGACTCTTCGCCGGTCGAAGTATCGATATAGTCCATATTGACGCCAAGCATCTTAAGCTGATGGATCATTTCGACGTTGGAAGCTTCATTGAAGAATTCCCGTATGTATTCTGCCGTGATCGGTCCGATATCATGGATGTTGCTGAGTTCTTCCAAAGAAGCATTCATGAATGTGTCCATGTTCTTGAAATAGGCAGCGAGGACTTTGGCGGCCTTTTCACCGACCTGGCGAATGCCAAGGCCGTTGATCAGACGTTCCAGAGAGTTCTGTTTGGAATTCTCGATGGCCGCGATCAGATTGTCATATGATTTCTCACCGAACTTCTCCATCTGTAAGATATCTTCCCTGCGGTTATGCAGCTTGTAGATATCTTCAAAGGAAGAAAGAAGTCCCTCATTTAAAAATGCTTCGACACGCTTTTCACCTAGACCGTCGATATTCATGGCGTTGCGCTCCGTAAAATGCGCGATCGAATAGACAAGCCTTGCCTTGCATTCGCTGTTGACGCAATAGTGCGCCGCTTCATCTTCAAAGCGGTACAGTCTGCCGCCGCATACCGGACAGTGTTCCGGGAATACGAATGGGACTTGCGAGCCGTCACGGTTTTCTTTGATCGAACGGACGACCTCCGGAATGATGTCACCGGCTTTTCTTACGATGACCGTATCGCCGATGCGGATGTCCTTGTCTTTGATGTTGTCCTCATTGTGAAGTGTGGCAAAGCCAACCGTCGTACCGGCAATTTTGACCGGGGTCAGTTTGGCGTTTGGCGTACATTTGCCGGTCCTGCCGACCGTGATGAAGATGTCTTCCACTTTCGTTCTGACTTCCTCTGCCGGGAACTTATAAGCGATCGCCCACTTCGGAATACGTGATGTGAAACCGAGCTGGGCTTGTAAGTCATAAGAATTGACCTTGATGACCATACCGTCGATCTCATAAGGCAGATCATGACGGATCTTTGCGGTCTCCTCGATAAAGCCGATCACATCTTCGATGTCATTAAAAAGGCTTGTCGTCTCGTTGACGATGAAACCCAGTTTCCTTGCGTATTCAAGCGAACCGTAATGGGTCTTTGAATTGACGTCATTCGGCACATGATACCAGAAGCCATCCAGACCCCTGGAAGCACAGATGCGTGAGTCGAGCTGCCGTATTGAACCGGCTGCGGCATTACGTGGATTGGCGAATTCTTCCTCGCCGTTGGCGATCCTTTCCCGGTTGACTCTGTTGAAGGAGGATTTGGGCATATAGACTTCGCCGCGGATCTCATATCTTTGTTTGTATGGAATGGACATCGGGATCGACTGTATCGTCCTTACATTGGACGTAACATCTTCTCCTGTGATGCCATCGCCTCTTGTCACGGCCTGTTTAAAAAGACCGTCCTCGTAAGTCAAAGACATGGCAAGACCGTCGATCTTGTATTCGGCACAGAATTCGACCTTGCCATAGACATCGGTGATCTTCTTTGCCCAGTCTCTCAGTTCATCATAGGAGAATACATCGCCAAGCGATAACATCGGACGCTCATGCGTGATCTTTTTGAACTCGGAAAGGATCTCAAAACCGACTCTTCTGGTCGGAGAATCCGCATCATCCAGTTCCGGGTATTTTGCCTCGAGATCCTGCAATTCACGAAACAGCATATCATATTCGCTGTCCGGGATCGTCGGCTTATCCAAAGTGTAATATTCATAGCTGTAACGCTTCAGCAGTTTTCTTAACTGAAGCAGTCTTTCTTTTTCTTCCATGACTAAATTATAGCTTTATTTAATGATTTATATCTTTAAAAAGAGTATAATTTTTTGTGTTACGTTAAATTTAGTTTATTCAGGAGGTCAGTATCAATGACAGAAATCAAACAGGCTTTCGATACCCCGATCACAGAACGTGTTCCTTGGGCAAAAGTATCCGAAAGCAGCGATATTCCTCTTCATCTGGATTACTTCGAAGGTTCGATGTATGAAGCGGTCGAAAAAATCGCAAAACAATATCCGAATTCTATTGCCTTTGACTTCATGGGAAGATCCACCACTTATAAGAAGATGATCGAAGAGATCAATAAGTGTGCGAAGGCTCTTCGTACCATCGGTGTCAGAGAAAACGATTGCGTCACCATCGCCATGCCGAACTGCCCGCAGGCCATCTATATGTTCTATGCGGTCAACCTGGTCGGCGCTATCGCCAATATGATCCACCCTCTTTCTGCCGAGAAAGAGATCGAACACTATCTCAATGTGTCCAATTCGGTAACGGCCATCACGCTCGATCAGTTCTATCACAAATTCGAGCATATCAGAGCCAATACCAATGTCGTCAACATCATCATCGCTTCCATCCGTGATGAACTGTCCCGTCCGATCAAGGCCGGTTACATGCTGACGGAAGGCAGGAAGATCAAACCGATCCCGAAAGATGCACCTGTCATCCGCTGGGACAAGTTCATGGATATCTCCAAATCCTGCTTCTACAACTACAAGAAAGAACGTAAAGGTTCTGATCCGGCTGTCATGCTGTATTCCGGCGGTACGACCGGAACGACGAAAGGCATCGTTCTTTCCAATTCCAACTTCAATAACCTGGGTCAGCAGATCATTGCGACCAACCAGATGTTCCGTCCGGGTGACAGGATGTTAGCGGCAATGCCTTTGTTCCATGGTTTCGGTTTGGGCGTATGCGTTCACTCCATGCTCTCACAGGCCGGCAGAGTCATCCTGCTTCCTAGGTTCACGCCGAAGTCCTACGCCAAGGCGATCTTGAAGAACAAGTGCAACTTCATTGCCGGTGTTCCGACACTGTTTGAAGCACTTCTGCGTATCCCGCAGATGGAAGGCAAAGACCTCTCCTATCTCAAGGGCTGCTTCTCCGGCGGTGATTCATTATCCATCGAACTGAAGAAGAAACTCGACAAGTTCCTCTATGACCATCACGCAACGATACAGGTCAGAGAAGGTTTCGGTACGACAGAGACCGTCACGGCTTGCTGTCTTACTCCGCCTACGATGTACAAGGAAGGATCCATCGGTATCCCATTCCCTGATACATTCATGAAGATCGTCAATCCGGGAACCGATATCGAAGTTCCTTACGGCACCGAAGGCGAGATCGTCATCTCCGGTCCTACAAACATGCAGTATTACTGGAACAATCCGGAAGAAACCGCTTCTACGCTCATCAAATCCGACTTTGACGGAAGGACCTGGGTCCATACCGGTGACTTGGGCTACATGGATGATGAAGGCTTCGTTTACTTCAAGGGCCGTTCCAAGAGGATGATCGTCTCTTCCGGTTACAACATCTATCCGGCACAGCTGGAAAACATCATCGATTCTCATGAAGATGTTTTGATGTCCTGCTGCATCGGCGTTCCTGATCCTTACAAGATGCACAAGGTCAAAGCCTTCGTCACACTGGTTCCGGGCGTCGAACCAAGCGATGCTGAAAAAGAAAAGCTGCTGGCGCATTGCCGTCTGCATCTGGCAAAATACGAGATGCCTTATGACATCGAGTTCAGAGATTCCATGCCGAAGACTCTGGTCGGCAAAGTCGCCTACCGTGTCCTTGAGGAAGAGGAACTCGCCAAGATCAAAGAAGCAGAAAACAAAGCTGCATAACCTATCGATCAAGCCGTCGTTCACTTAAGAATGACGGCTTTTTTCATTTTAAAAAAAAGACATGGCTTTTACACCATGTCTTGATCTGAATCATTACTTATATAAGACCTTTTGACTGCAGATAATAACGAAGCGCGATGGCATCCCTTCTCTGCACGATCTTATCGACGTTGGAATGTACGTCATGTTCCAGCTTTTCCAAAGCTTGTTTCGGGTCGAGCCAGACGATCTCTTTGATCAGGATCTCTTCTTCTTCCGTACGATGGGTCTTGCTTAAATGTTTTGTATCGACAAGGACATGAACGAAACTTGATAACGTGATCCTTCCGATCAGATTATAGGCATCCAGTATGCACCCTACGACCTCATAGGCTTTGATGGATGAACCCATCTCTTCTTCGATCTCACGCTCCAAGGCATCCAGTATCCCTTCGTTTTCTTCGATGCCGCCTCCGCAGGTCTCCAGATGATCTCTTACGCCAAACAGATCCTCTCCGACGATATGCAGGAAACCGAACTTCCCTTCTTCATTTTCCGCAAGAGCTCTTGCGGTCTGACGTATGTGGTCATAACCATTGTATGGATAAAGATCATCCTTGATCCTGGCAAGTATCGGCAAATCGGTCTCTATCTTTATCTTATCTAAATCGATATCCATATCCTTCTCCAATTGAAAAACAGGTGAACACCTGTTTATTCAAGCCCTATAAGATAGGAATATACCGGCTGACCGCCGTCGATGATCTCGCATTCCAGATCGGAATTCTCATTGATGTAGGATTCGATCTCGGCGACTTCCCTGTCGTCCTTATCTTCGCCGACGATCAGTGTGATCAGCTCTTTCTCATCGTTTTCAAACAGCTTGTCTAAAAGCTGTAAGACGACTTTCTTTCTTTCCTTACCGGAAGAGATGATGCTCTTGCCGGCGATGGCGATATAATCGCCTTCCTTTACTTCCACGCCGTCAAAGACCGTGTCCTTGATCGCATAAGTGACGGAAGATGCATCGACATTGGAAATGACATCATTCAGATCTGTGATGATATCTTCGATCTCACCCTGCTTATTGAACATGCCTACGGCAGATAAACCGGCCTGTACCGATTTGGTCTCGATGACAAAGATGTTCCGATCGGACAGTACGGATTGGGTCTGTTTTGCCGCCAGTATGATGTTGGAATTGTTCGGGAAGATGAAGATGTTCTCACAGTTGTCCAGTTCATTGCAGACTTTGACGAAATCCTCCGTGGAAGGATTCATCGTCTGACCGCCGGATACGACGATATCCGTACCGAGGTCATAGAACAGCTGCGTCACGCCTTCGCCTGCTGCGACAGCGACGATACCGTATTTCTGCGGTTCTTTGACTTTCTTCGGTTCTTCTTTCTTCTTTGGCTCCGTACCGGCTGAAGCGATGATCGTGGAATGCTGTTCCTGCATGTTTTCGATCTTCAGCTTGACGAATTCGCCATAGCGCTGGCCAATATTGAGGGCATCGCCCGGTTTGAGCGTATGGACATGGACTTTGACCAGGTCTTCATCTTTGACGACGACCAGGGATTCACCGCCCATATCGTTCAGTTTCTTCTTTAATACCTTTTCATCGAAGGTCTTAACGATGTTTTCATCCAGCCGGATGATGAACTCGGTACAGTAGCCGAATTCCTCGTTGTCCAGCAATAATGCCGGATTGACAGCTTCCGCTTCTTCTTTCTTTTCCGCGAAGTCGATCGGATTGCCGTCGATGTAAGCTTTGAAGCCTTCCAGGATCTTGAGAAGTCCGGCACCGCCTGAGTCGACGACTCCGACTTCCTTTAAGACCGGCAGATATTCCGGTGTCCTTTCAAGAGATTCGGCAGAATATCTGACCAGTTTGTCAAAGTATGTTTCAATCTCAAACGGTTCGGTCTCGAAATCATGATTGGCATACCAGGATGCTTCTCTGATGACGGTAAGGATCGTACCTTCGACCGGTTTCAATATGGCCTTATAGGCAACTCTGGCGCCGTTTTCAAAAGCCTGCGAGATGTCTGCCGTTTCGATCTCGGATTTTCCTTCGATGTGCTGATAGAAACCGCGGAAGATCTGTGATGTGATGACACCGGAGTTTCCTCTTGCACCCATCAGAAGACCTCTTGAGAAAGCCTTGGCAACATCGGAAATGGAATCGGATGAACACTTCATCGCTTCGGAATAACCGTTGGAGAAGGTCATCGACATATTGGTTCCCGTATCCCCATCCGGAACCGGGAAGACGTTTAACGTGTTGATCTCAGCTGCATGATTTTCCAGATTGGCACATCCGGAACGGATCATCGCTTTGAACTGTTCTACATTGATCTTATTCATTTACCTGTATCCCTTCGATATGAACATTGACACTATCGACATCCATATTCAGAGATTTCTCAAGTGCATATTTTACTCTCTCCTGCAGCTGTCCGACGACCTCGGAGATCTTGACACCGTAGGAGATAACGACATAAACATCTATCTTGATGCCGTTCTTTTCATTCTTAACGACGACACCTTTGGAATAGTTTTCTTTTTTCAAAAGAGCGGAATAGCCATCTGCCAGATAATTCTTTGAGATCATGCCGACAACGCCGTAGCATTCATTGACGGTCGTACCTGCCAGAGATGCGATCGCACTGTCAGAGATCCTGATCTGTCCTAAACTCGTTTTTCTATTAATAGGCATTTTGATTCCTCCAGTTAACTCTTACATTATAGCAAATACATCTTTTTAAATAAAAGCTTTTAAACGCTTCACTTGATACGTAAACAAAAGCTTTTTATGTTAAAATAATATGCGTCAAATTAGACTTGAAAAGGAGAAAGAATGAGCAAGAAATACGTCTATATGTTTGCTGAAGGAAATGCAAACATGCGTGAACTCCTTGGCGGTAAGGGTGCTAACCTGGCAGAAATGGCCAGCTTAGGTTTACCAGTACCTTATGGCTTCACCATCACTACCGAAGCATGCAACGCTTACTATGATGATGGCAAGAAGATCAACAAGGAAATTATGTCACAGGTCGAAACGGCATTGAAGAAACTCGAAAAACAGGCCGGCAGAAAACTCGGTGACGTCAAAAATCCGTTACTTGTTTCCGTAAGATCCGGTGCCAGAGCTTCGATGCCTGGTATGATGGACACGATCCTCAACCTCGGCATCAATGACGAGGTCGCTGAGACGATCGCCAAGAAGACAAACAACGAAAGATTCGCTTACGATTCCTATCGTCGTTTCATCCAGATGTTCTCGGATGTCGTCATGGAATTATCCAAGAAGAGATTCGAAGAGATCATCGATGAAGTCAAAGAGAAGAAAGGCGTCAAGCTCGATACTGAACTCGATGCCGATGATATGAAGGAACTCGTCAAGAGATTCAAGGCTTTCTACAAGAAAGAACTCAAAGAAGACTTCCCGCAGGATACGAAAGTCCAGCTGGAAAGAGCGATCGAGGCTGTCTTCCGTTCATGGAACAACCCGAGAGCGATCTTCTACCGCAAAGAAAATGATATCCCTTCTTCCTGGGGCACAGCTGTCAACGTACAGATGATGGTCTTCGGCAACATGGGCGATGACTGCGGTACCGGTGTTGCCTTCACCCGTAACCCTGCAACAGGCGAAAAGAAACTGTTCGGTGAATTCCTGATGAACGCGCAAGGCGAAGACGTCGTTGCCGGTGTCAGAACTCCGCAGACGATCGACCAGTTAAAGAAGGTCATGCCTGAAGCTTACAAGGATTTCGTAAATATCTGCAATACTCTGGAACAGCACTACCATGATATGCAGGATATGGAATTCACGATCCAGGAAAAGAAACTCTTCATGTTACAGACTCGTAACGGTAAGAGAACTGCCACTGCTGCTCTCAAGGTCGCTTGCGACATGGTCAAGGAAGGCCTTGTCACCATCGATCAGGCTCTGATGATGGTCGAACCGAAGCAGTTAGACGCATTATTACATCCGCAGTTCGATGCAGCTGCATTAAAGAAAGCTACTCCGATCGCTACTGCCCTTCCGGCATCTCCGGGTGCTGCCTGCGGTCAGATCGTCTTCTCCGCTGAAGATGCGATCAGAGAACACAAGAACGGCAAGAAAGTCGTCTTAGTCAGACTCGAGACTTCTCCGGAAGATATCGAAGGTATGGCTGCTGCTGAGGGCGTTCTTACTGTCCGCGGAGGTATGACTTCTCACGCTGCTGTCGTTGCCAGAGGTATGGGCGAATGCTGTGTCTCAGGCTGCGGCGACATCAAGATCGATTACGCTAAGAAACAGTTCACATTAAACGACAAAGTCTATAAGGAATTCGACTGGCTGTCATTAGATGGTTCCACAGGTAACATCTATGGCGAAGCTATCCCGACTGTTCCGGCTTCCATCTCCGGTGACTTCAAGAAGTTCATGAAGTGGGCAGATGAAAGAAGAAGATTAAAGATCAGAACCAATGCCGATACACCTAAGGATGCAGCTCAGGCTGTCGAATTCGGTGCTGAAGGTATCGGTCTGGTAAGAACTGAGCACATGTTCTTCCAGGAAGACAAGATCAAAGCGATCCGTGAAATGATCGTTTCCCAGACGACCGAACAGAGAAAAGCTGCTCTTGAAAAAGTCCTGCCGTTACAGCAGAAAGACTTCGAAGGCATCTACGAAGCTATGAAGGGCTTCCCTGTTACGATCCGTTACTTAGACCCACCTCTCCATGAGTTCGTTCCGCAGGATGAAAAACAGCAGAAAGAACTTGCTAAGGATATGGGCATGAGCTTGAAACAGCTCAAGGCTATCTGCGACGGCTTGCATGAATTCAACCCGATGATGGGTCACAGAGGCTGCCGTCTGGCTGTCACTTACCCTGAAATCGCTGAAATGCAGACAAAAGCCGTCATCAGAGCTGCCATCGCTACCAACAAGAAACATCCGAAGTGGCATGTCGTTCCTGAGATCATGATCCCGCTTGTCGGTGATGTTGCCGAACTCAAGTATGTCAAGGATATCGTCGTCAGGACTGCTGATGAAGAGATCGCAAACGCCAAGACAAAACTCGACTACCATGTCGGTACGATGATCGAGATCCCGCGTGCAGCATTATTAGCTGATGAGATCGCGAAAGAAGCTGAATTCTTCTCCTTCGGTACCAACGACCTCACGCAGATGACATTCGGTTTCTCCAGAGATGATGCAGGCAAGTTCTTAACTTCCTACTATGATGCTAAGATCTATGAACAGGATCCGTTCGCTAGACTTGACCAGCACGGTGTCGGCAAACTCGTCGAAATGGCTGCAAGACTTGGCAGACAGACTCGTCCTGACATCAAGCTTGGTATCTGCGGCGAACACGGCGGTGATCCGGCTTCCATCGAATTCTGCGATAAGATCGGTCTGACTTATGTCTCTTGCTCACCATACAGAGTACCTATCGCCAGATTGGCTGCTGCACAGGCTGCGATCAAGAACGGTTATGTAGCTGAAGAAAAGAAAGCTGCAAAAGCACCGGCTAAGAAAGCTGCCAAAAAGGCTCCTGCCAAGAAAAAAGCTGCTAAGAAATAATCTTTCTTAAAAAAATAGCTCGAAACCTTCAAAGTTTCGAGCTTTTCTTATGCATGGAGTTCTTTATCTAATTTCTCTTTCAGATAACCCTTTGTATCCTCATCGCAGAATGCCGCGTCCAAAGATTCATAGGTACTTCTGATCAGTGTTTCTTCACTGATCCCGATCATCTTAAGCTGATTGTGTTCATTGACAAGATCCGTTCTTGCGAAGATCATATTGTCGGTATTGACTGTGACCTTCAGACCTTCTTTTATCATCCTTCGTATCGGATGGGAAGCATAATTCTGTGTCAGTTTGACATTGGAAGAAACGCAGACTTCCAGAGGAATTTCGCTTTGTTTCAAAGCATCGATATATCTTTGATCCTGGATGCAGTCGATGCCATGCCCTATCCTGTTTGGTCTCATTGAAAGCGCATCAAGTATATGTTCTCCTATCCCCATCTCCCCGGCATGCAAAGTGAACGGGATCCCTTCTTTCTTCACGATCTCAAAATAAGGCGCATAGTCTTTATAGTCACAGTTGTTTTCAAAACCTGCCAGATCAAGCCCCACCAGACCTTTTTTATACATGATCTTAGAAGCTTCTATCGCTTCAAGATTCTCTGCATGATTGAAAGGCTCCGCATCTCCTTTATGCATCAGACAGTTGATGATGCCGACCTTGATATCGAAGTCTTCCATCGCCTTCTTTGCCCCGTCGATGACTGCCTTTAAGGCGTCAAGCTGCGTCAGACCTTTCTTGAGATGCTGTTGCGAAGCAAAGCGGATCTCGGCATAGATGAGGCCAAGATCATCAAGTCTTCTGCACAGATCGTAGGTCGCATCGAACAAGTCATCCCTTGTCTGCAGGATATCGCAGACAAGTTCGAACTTTTTGAAGCTCTCTGGCGAATGGGCGATGTTTTTGGCAAAGAGGATGTCATAGAATTCTTCAAATGTCGTTTCCGACTTGATGACCCCCTGCTTCAAAGCTCTGTCATATGCCCAGGCGATATTCAGAGATCCGTCAAGATGCAAGTGCAGATCGATCTTAGCGGTATTCATTACTTAATGTTATAGAGAGCTTTGTATTTCTCTTTGAGATAGTCGATATAGTAATGCGGATCGAAGTCTTCGCCCGTTGCCCTCTTCACGATCTGTTCAAAGGTATATAAAGCACCGTCATGCTGAACGTTCTTGTGCAGATAGTCGGTGATCTTCTTGAACTGTCCTTTTTCTAACAAGGCATCGACATCAAGGTCTTCCTTCATCTTATGGAAGAGCTGCGCACCGATGGCTGAACCTAAAGCGTAAGTCGGGAAATAGCCGATGTAAGCTTCCGACCAGTGGACATCCTGTAAGATACCGTCGGATGGCTTTTGAGCCTTGATACCGAGATACTTCTCATACTTTTCATCCCAGAGCTGATCGAGCTTATCAAGATCGGCTTTACCGGAGAAGATCTCCTTTTCCAGTTCATAACGGATCAGGATATGAACGGGATAGGTCAGCTCATCGGCATCCGTACGGATCAGAGAACACTTGGATACATTGGCCGCTTTGATGAAATCGTCCAGTGATACATTGCCAAGGTTTTCCGGGAAGAGTTCCTGAAGTCTCGGATAAAGTTTGACGAAGAAGGATCTTCTTCTGCCCAGATAGTTTTCAAAGAAGCGGGATTGGGATTCGTGCATGCCGGAAGACATGTTACGGATATGAGGATACTTCTCATATTTGGCATCGACCTGATGTTCATAGAAGGCATGGCCGCATTCATGGATCAGAGAATAGATGGCAGCCGTGACATTGTGTTCGTCATAGTTGGTCGTGACACGGACATCATTCTTGGAAAAACCGCTGGTGAACGGATGTTCCGTGGTACCCATATAGCCCCAGTCGGAACTGAAACCGAGATACTTCATGGCATCCTTCATGAACAGCGCCTGTTTCTCTGCCGGATAGTATTTGTATAAGAAAGAGTCGTCGATATAGCCTTTCTTCTTATCGATCTTCCTGATCAGAGGAAGAAGTTCCTTACGGATCAAAGAGAAGAATTCATCGTACTTCTTCCTGTTCATGCCCTCTTCAAAATCATCGAGAAGAAGATCGTACGGATCTTTCTTCGCATCTCTTTTCTTTGCGCGGTATTTGGTCATCTCGATGAGTTTCATCAGGTGAGGTCTGAATATCTCGTAGTTTTCGGAAGTCTTAGCTTTGTACCAGGCATCATAGGCATTCATCAAAGCATAGGAATATTCCATCGTTTCTTCCTTGGTGAATTTTAAGACATCTTCCAGCGATTTTTTGGCTAGGGAGATATCTCTGTTGCCCACTTCGCCAAGATCCATCTCAGACAACGTTAAAATGGCCTGTACATAATCTTTGTCCGTTTCCAGTTCAAATAATTCGCCCTGGATGATCGAAAGCATCCGATTGCGGTATGACGCACCGCCGATCGGTGCGATGGTCATCCGGTCAAACCCGGCTGTTGCCAGCATCAGGCCGTAAGCTGCGATCTTTTCGTTCTGATCGCGGTAGATCTTAAGTGCTTGCTTCTTGTTCATACTCTTCCTTTCTCATGAAAAAAGGCGCTTAAAAAGCACCTTATAGTTCATTGTCTTTACTAAGTATCTCTTCGATACGATCTGCTTTGTCGAGCGTATCATCGACCACGAAAGTCAGATCCGGGATCTTGCGCATGCGTACACGCTTGGCAAGTTCCGATTTGATATGCCCTTTCGATCTTCTCAAGGCTTCCAGTCCGTCTCTTTTCTTATAGTTCTTGCCTAAGAACGAAACATAGACTTTCGCCTGATTGAGGTCCGGGGAGACATCGACTTCCGTCACGGTCGGGAAACCGAGCTTCGGGTCGTTGATCTCCTGGGAGATGATGACAGAGATCTCTCGTAACAGGATCGAATCGATCTTGTTGACTCTTGCCATTACTCTGCTTTGACCTCCTGATCAACATAAGCTTCGATGATATCGAGTTCCTTGATGTCGTTGTAGTTCTCGATCGTCATACCGCACTCATATCCGGAAGCGACTTCCTTGGCATCGTTTTCAAAACGTCTCAAGGAACCAAGCTTACCTGTATAGATGACGATACCGTCACGGATCAGACGGATCTGGCAATCTCTGACGATCTTGCCTTCAGTGACCATACAGCCGGCGATCGTGCCGATCTTGGATACTTTATATGTCTTTCTGACTTCAGCCTGACCGATGACGACTTCTTCATAGACCGGTGCCAGCATACCCTTCATGGCAGCTTCCATTTCTTCGACTGCCTTGTAGATGATGTTGTGTAAACGGATCTCGACGCCTTCATCCTGCGCCTTCTTTCTGACGTTGGCATCCGGACGGACGTTGAAACCGTAGATCACGGCATGAGAAACCGACGCCAGGATGACATCCGACTCATTGATCGTACCGGCAGCCCTACGGATGACGTTGACCTTGACGCCGTCGACATCGATCTTGGAAAGTGAGGATGCGACAGCTTCCGCTGTACCGGTAACATCGGATTTGACGATGACCGGGATCTCCTTGACTTCGCCGCGATCGATCTGGTTCTTCAGATCATCGAGCGTCATCGCTACGGATGCGTTACGGTCTTTCTCCAGTTTCGCACGTGCTCTGGCCTGTGCGACGGCTCTGGCATCCTTATCGTCATCAAAGACCTTGAAGTTATCACCGGCGACCGGAACATCGTTGAGACCGATGATCTCGACAGGTGTGCCAGGTAAAGCTTCTGTGATCTCCTTACCCATATCGTTTGTCATCTTACGGACCTTGCCATAAGCCGTACCGACGACGACAGAATCAGACTGATGTAAGGTACCGTTTTGTACCAGCAACGTAGAGACAGGACCTCTTCCCTTATCAAGCTTGGCTTCGATGACCGTACCGGTCGCCAGCTTCTTCGGATTGGCTTTGATGTCTCTGACTTCGGCAACGACTAATATCGTTTCCAGGATGTCCTGCACACCCATACCGGTCTTGGCGGAACACTCGACATAGATCGTATCGCCGCCCCATTCTTCCGGCATCAGGCCGAGTTCTGACATCGCATTCTTGACTTTATCGGGATTCGCACCCGGTTTGTCCATTTTGTTGACTGCGACGATGATCGGAACGCCTGCCGCTTTGGCATGGTCGACCGCTTCGATCGTCTGAGGCATGACACCGTCATCTGCCGCGACTACGATGATCGCGATATCGGTGACGGAGGCACCTCTTGCACGCATGGCCGTGAACGCTTCATGGCCCGGTGTATCTAAGAATGTGACGAGTTTTCCGTTCACATTGACCTGATAGGCACCGATGTGCTGTGTGATACCGCCGAATTCGCCCTCGACGACTCTTGAATTACGGATGTAGTCAAGAAGTGTCGTCTTGCCGTGGTCGACATGTCCCATGATCGTTACGATCGGAGCACGTTCCACCAGTTCATTTGGATCGTCAGCTTCGGTATCTAATAATGTTTCATCTTCCTGAGGTTCTTCTTTTGTTGCATCAACCCCGAATTCCATACATACCAGTTCGACGTTTTCGTCGTCGAGTGATGAGTTGATGGTCACCATCTTGCCCAGCATAAAGAGGATCTTGATGACATCGCCGGAGTTCTTATGTAACTTGGCAGCCAGATCACCGACGGTGATCCCTTCCTGATACGTGATCGCTTCGACTTTTTCATCGTGCTTTCTTTCGAAATTCTGATTACCTCTAGGTTTTCTGTTCAGATGTTTTTTATATGTCTGTTTCGCCATGGCAACCCTCCTTCTATATATTCTTTAACAGTGCATCTTTGAATCCTTTGTCTAAGATCCCGACCACTTTGACGTTGTTTTTTCCAAGAGCCGAAGATAGCTGCTCACCGGAATACTCGTCGATGTGGTCGATCCTATAATAGTGACATTTTTTCTCATAGCGTTCTCTGCTTTTTTCAGAGATATCGGAAGCGATGAACATAAGCTTGATCTTATCGATCCTGTTCAGCACTTCCTCACCCAGGACGGCCTTTCGCGCACGATAGGCCAGTCCCAGAGTGTTAAGTTTATCAGCCATTGATCACCTTCAAGATCTCTTCATAGACCTCTTCCTTGATCTCTGTCTCCAGGGCACGGGAGAGGACTTTCTTCTTTTTGGCAAGTTCGAGAGCCTCCAGGCTCTTGGAGATATACGCACCCTTGCCGTTGAGTTTTCCGGTCAGATCGACCTTCACTTCCCCTTCCGGTGTCCTGACAATACGCAAGAGGTCCTTTTTTGGAAATGATTGGTTTGTCGCAAGACATCTGCGCATTGGAATTTTTTTCATGGATTAATTCTCCTCGTAGTAGTCCTCGTATTCATCGAAGTCGATATCATCATCGTTGATCCAGGAATTTTCTTCTTCCATGGCTTCCATAGCCTCGATCTCTTCGAGTTCTTCTTCGGAATAGACAGGCTTGAAGTTCTCGTCGTATTCCTTCTTTTCCAGATCTTCCGCTCTTACACGGCGATCATCATCATCTTTCTTTCTTCTTCTCTTCGTCGGAGCATGCGTCTCTTCCTTCTTGGAAGCATCCGCAAAGTCTTCGAACTTGGACTTGTATTCCGTCTTCGGAGTAAGAGGCTTTCTAGGAGCCTTCTTCGGCTTTTCAGGAACCGGTTCAGGCTTGACTTCCTCTTTGACTTCTTCCTTGACAGGTTCTTCCTTGACTTCTTCAACGACAGGTTCAGCCTCAGGTTCGACAGTTTCTTCAACAGGCTTAGCTGCAGCAGTTTCTTCAGCAGCCTTTGCAAGATTCTCGCTAGGGATCTCGACGACTTCTTCGACCTTGCCTTCATCCATCTCTTCGATGGTCGTCTCGTCAAAGCCGGTATCCTGAGCAGCGAGCTCTTCTTCAAATTCCGCTTTCCTTCTTGCAGCCTCTTCCTGTAATTCAAGGAACTTCTTCTGTTCTCTTTCCTTGATGATCCTTGCCTGATCGGCACGGAAGTTCATGACTTCGTTGTCCACATCGATGCCGAGCTCTTCGATCTCGGTCTTTGTCTTGATGTCGATCTTGCGGTTGGTCAGCTTGACAGCCAGTTTGGCATTCTTACCGCGCTTGCCGATAGCGACAGAAAGCTTGTCATCATCAACGACGACGACCAACGGCCTCTTGTTGTATTTTTCCGCTTCTTCGATAGCTTCCGGCGTAAGATCCGGATCCGTCAGTTCGTTTGCGTAGAAACAAGCCTTGACTTCTGCCGGTGCCAGAGCGTTCTTAACGAGTTCACCGATATCATCGTTCCACTCAAAGACATCGATTTTTTCACCCTTGATCTCACCGATGACGGCCTGTACACGAGTTCCTCTAGGACCGATGCAGGCGCCGATCGCATCGACGTCGTCGTTCTTGGAATAGACGGCCATCTTGGTACGTTCGCCGGCATCTCTGGCGATCGCCTTGATCTCGACTAAGCCCTGTGCGATCTCCGGAACTTCCTTTTCAAACAGTCTCTTGACGAACATCGCATCGGCTCTCGATAAGACGACCTGCGAACCCTTGGAGTTCTTGGAGACTTCCTTGATGATGCAGCGGATGGACTGACCTTCCTTGTACTGTTCGCCCGGGATCTGTTCCGACTTGAGCAGGATACCGATGGTATTCTTGATGTCGACCAGGATGAACTTTTCTTCGATCGTCTTGATGATACCGGAGATCAGATCGAATTCCTTGTCCTTGTATTCATCGTAGACTCTCTGCTTTTCATATTCCTTGATCCTCTGCTTGAGCATCTGCTTGGCAACGTTGATCGAAGTTCTGCCGATCTCCTTGAAATCGACTTCTTCTTCGATGATGTCACCGACCTTGCAGTCCGGATTGATCTTGATCGCCTCGGAATACAGGATATCGAGCGTCTCATCAAAGGTCTCGGTATCATCATCGACGACGATCAGCTGATGGTAGACATGCATCTCATTTTTTTCGATGGTGACGCGTACCATGGCTTCCGGCGCATCGATGTGCTTCTGATAGGTCTTGGCGATGGCTTCTTTAAGTGTTTCGATGATGAAATCAGGATCGACTTTCCTGTCTTCCTCAAAAAGCCTCATTCCGTCAATAAAATTCTTGTTTTTCAGACTAATGCCACTCATATTTATTCTCCCTTGTTAAAACTTAACAGCGTAGCGTACTTTTTTCGTTTTTGAATACTCGATCGAAACATCTTTTTCTCTGGTCTTGTCTTTCACTTTCAGGTTCATCATCCCGTTATTGAAAGAAGTCAGGGTTCCATAGTATTCGTTATCCTTTGTCTTGACATAGATGTATTCGCCAACGGCATCTCTTACTTCCTCTTCATTCCGGATCGGACGTTCCACGCCGACTGTCGAAACATCGAGGAAATAGTTATCGGCAAATTCATCCTCATACTGATCTAAGAACGAAGAGATCTCACCCGATATCTTTTCCAGAGCATCCATGTCTAACTTCTCGTCTAAGAGCACCGTCAGTGTCTGATCCGACTTTCTATATTCGATATCAAACAGCTTCATGCCCTTTTCATTCACAAATTCCGTTAAAACGTTTCTGATCTTTTCTGTATTCATGTTCCTCCAAAACAACAATGAAGGAGCGATCTCTCGCTCCTTTAAATACATATGTATAGTATCTTAAATCCTTTGATTTTTCAAGGAAAATCGGCATTTTCAGCGTTTTGCCATGCCTAAAAGTGTCAAAACCATCCTGACGACCAGTTCCCCGTCTTCCTTGCACCAGAATTCATGGACGCCATGGAAGTTCTGGCCGCCGGTTCCAAGGTTCGGACACAGGATGCCGTTCCAGGTAAGCGAAGCGCCATCGGTGCCGCCGCGGATGGCCTGTGATTTGCATTCCATGCCGCATTCCGCCATCGCTTTTCTGACCAGTTCGATCGGTTCCATATGCCCTTCGAACTTTTCCTTCATATTGCGATAAGAATCTTTCAGTTTGAGATCGATGACCTCATAGCCATACTTTTCATTCAGAGACTTAGCGATCTGTTCGAAATCGCTCTTCTGCTTGCGCAGTTTGGCCATATCGTGATTGCGCATGATGTACTGCATGCGGGCATGACCGACTTCGCCTTCCAGTCCCATAAGCAGATTGAATCCGTCATAGCTGTCGGTCTTTTCCGCTCTTGCCTCAGGATCGGTCATCGCATGGAACTCATGGGCTACCTGCAAGGCATTGACCATCTTGTCTTTGGCGGAACCCGGATGTACGGAGATACCGTTGACATCGATGACAGCAGATGCGGCATTGAAGTTTTCATATTCGATATACTCCGGCTTGTCACCATCCAAGGTATAGGCAAAGTCGACTTTGAAAAGATCATAGTTGAAATGTGCCGTGCCTCTTCCGATTTCTTCGTCCGGTGAGAAGCAGACCCAGAGCGGTCCGTGCTTGAGCTCTTTGTTGTCGATCAGAGTCTCCAGCACTTCCATGATGCAGGCAACACCAGCCTTATCATCGGCACCTAATAACGTCGTACCGTCGGTGACGACCAAAGTCTTTCCGATATAATCCTTCAGATTCGGGAAACGTTCGACCGTCGTATACAGTTCGTCGTTGAGTTTAATGTCTGTGCCGTCATAGTTTTCGATGATGCGTGGCTTGACATCTTTTCCGGATGCCTGTTCGGAAGTATCCATATGAGCGATCAGACCTAAGGTCAGATACTCTTCATCGCCCGGCAAATAGCCATAGACATAGCAGTTCTCATCGAGCTGTACCTGTTCAAGGCCCAGCTTTTCAAGTTCTTCCTTGAGATGATTTGCCAGATCCCACTGGCCCGGCGTACTGGGCGAAGTGTCGGAATCTTCGCAGCTTGTCGTGTCATATTTCACATAATCCAGTAATTTGTCGATCAGCATGTTTTCTTTCCCCCTATTCAGAACAAGGACATCTGGTTGGAATCATCCAGACCCTTTAAGACACCGATATCATCGAGCTTCTTGATCAATGTATTGGATAACTGTGTGCGGTCCGCCAGATCTTCTTTCGATAAGAACTTGCGGTCTTTTCTTGCTTCCACGATCGATTCGGCAACGTTGTCACCCAGGCCATCCAGTACTTTGAACGGCGGATAGATCTCGTGGTTGTTGTTCGGATTGACACGGAATTCGGTCGCCAGCGATTCATAGAGATCGATGTTGAGCATCCTGTAGCCTCTCGAAACCATCTCATAACAGACCTCCAAAGTATCGAAAATGTCTTTTTCTTTCTTGTTGGCCTCACGGGAATTGATCTTCTGCATCAGTTCCTGCATGCGGGCATAGATCGAATCGGCATCCTTGATCATCGTAGAAAGTTCATACGCATCGCAACGCAGTGAGAAATACGAGACATAATAGTATTCCGGATGGTAGACCTTGAACCAGGCAACTCTCACCGCCATGATGCAATAAGCTACGGCGTGTGCCTTCGGGAACATGTACTTGATCTTCTTACAGGAATCGATGTACCACTTCGGCACATTGTGTTCGAGCATCTTTGTCTCTTCCTCTTCCGTCAGGCCCTTGCCCTTACGGACATGTTCCATGATCGTGAAGGAATCCAGCGGTTCAAGCTTGTAGCTTAAAAGATAAGACATGATATCGTCACGGCATCCGATGACATCGGAAAGCGGGATGCCCTGATGGATGAGTTCCTGGGCGTTGCCTCTCCAGACATCGGTACCATGGGAAAGTCCTGAGATCTGTACGAGTTCCGAGAAGACGTGAGGTCTGGTCTCTTCGATCGTATTTCTGGTATTCAGGGTTCCGAATTCCGGAAGTCCGGCTGCACCGGTCTCTTCCTTGTATTTCGGATTGATGATATTGAGCGCCTTGGTCGAATAGAAAAGCGATAAGACTTTTTCATCGTTCATCGGGATCGTCTTGACATCGATGCCTGAGACATTTTCAAAAAGACGCATCGCCGTCGGATCGACGTGGCCTAAGATATCGAATTTCAATAAGTTGTCGGAATAGTCGTGATATTCGAAATGGGTCGAACGCCATGCGGCATCCTTATCATTGGCCGGATACTGTATCGGCGTGACATCTTCGATCTCCATATCATCCGGCAATACAACGATACCTCCGGCATGCTGGCCGGTGGTACGTTTGACACCCTCGCATCCAGAAGCAAGCCTTTGTCTTTGCGCACGGGACATGTTGGTGATGTTCTTTTCTTCACAATATCCGGAAACATAACCGAAGGCCGTCTTTTCAGCGACTGTTGATATCGTTCCGGCACGGAAGACGTTGTCGGCGCCGAAGATCTCTCTTGTAAAGAGATGGGCTTTCGGCTGATAGTCACCGGAGAAGTTCAGGTCGATATCCGGGATCTTATCGCCATTGAATCCCAAGAAGGTCTCAAATGGGATGTTCTGGCCATCACCTTTCATGCGGGTTCCGCAATCCGGGCAGTCCTTATCCGGAAGGTCGTAGCCGGAGGCGACATCCTTCATCCAGATCAGTTTGTGGCATTTCGGACAGATGTAGTGCGGCGGCATCGGATTGACTTCCGTGATGTCGGAGAAGGTCGCGACAAGCGAAGATCCGACCGATCCTCGAGAACCGACGATATAGCCGTCATCATTGGACCTCTTGACCATCAGATGACAGACGAAATATATTACGCCGTAGCCGTTGCCGATAATGGCATTGAGCTCGGTATCGATACGTTTTTCAATGAAATCATCCAATACTTCACCATAGAGCTTATGGGCATTGTAATAGACGAATTCTCGTAAATACTGGTCGGCAGAGATGACATCATGCCTCTGCGTGAAAGGCTCTTCGATGATGTTGCAGCGTCTGGCGACAGCGATCGCATCGTCGATCTTCGGCGGACGAAGTTCATCGGTAAACGGCATGAAATTCTCGCACATGTCGGCGATCTTATTGGTATTGGTGATGACAAGATCCCTGATCAGTTTTTCGTCTTTCAGCCACGCAAAAGCATCCAGCATCTCTCTGGTATTGAGATATCTCTGGTCCGGCGTGATCTGCTTTGCCCGCTTCTCCTTATCGAAGAGATATAACGGGTGATGGGCACCGCCGATCGCCTGCGCGGAGATGTAGACATCTCTTAAGATCTTTTCATCTTTCTTCACGTAGTGGACGTCACCTGTGGCAACGACGATCTTGTTCTGACGCAAGGCTTCTTCGATGATGTCTCTCAAATACTGTTTGAGCCTGTCCATATCGAAAAGCCCCCTGTCTTCCACTAAGAAGCGGTAATTCTCCAAAGGCTGGACTTCGATATAGTCATAGAAAGAGATGGCCTTGGCCAGTTCTTCCTTGGATCTTGTATGGGCAAGTTCAAAGACCTCGCCGTTGAGGCAGGCCGAACCGATCAGCAGGTTTTTTCTGTGTTCATTGATCGTTTCTTTGAAGATACGCGGTTCGGCGATGAATTCCGAGTTGGCATCCTTGCCATTCGACTTGCCGAAAACGGCCAGTGTCTTGGTGTTGGAGATCGAGATCAGCTTGTACAGATCCTTCAGACCTGCCTTGTTCTTACAAAGGACGGTCGTATGGTAGGCTCTGTTTTTGACGAAGGCTTCCTCATCCTGGAAGTTCTTGAGATCGTTGAGCGTATTGACGCCGGCTTTTGCCAGGTCCTTCAGCATGAAGTTGAAGACCTGCGCCAGAACATCGGCATCGTAGTTTGCACGGTGTGCGATATCTTCATCGTACGGGATATTGTAGGCACGGCACATGTTGCCAAGACGATACGCTCTTCGGTTTTTCAACAAAGATCTTGAAAGATCGAGAGTATCGATGACAGGATTTGGCAGTTTGGGCATGCCGATACGTTCAAATTCGGAATTCAGAAAACCATAGTCGAACGAAGCGTTATGGGCAACTAAGACTCTGTCTTTGACGAAGTCGAGGATCTCATCCTTGCATTCTTCAAACGTCCTGGCATATCTGAGATCTTCTTCGGAGATATGGGTCAGGTTCTTGATATTGGAAGAAAGCTCGATCTTCGGTTTGATGAAGAAGTCCTTTTCCTCTACAACAGTGCCCTTTCGCATGACCACAGCACCGAATTCGATGATGTAGTCGTATCTTGTGGAAAGACCGGTGGTCTCTAAGTCGAATACGACATATTCAACATCATTGAGATTGTCATCGGTCGCGTTGTAGACGATATTGAGGGTCGGTGAGACCATGTTCATCTCACAGCCATATAAAATCTTGAAATCCGGCTTGTTTTCGCCAGCCGACTTCATGATGCCCTTATAAGTCATCTGCGCTTCATGGAAGCCCTGCAGACAGAGGTGGTCGGTGATCGCCACGGCTCTGTGACCCATCGAATAAGCTGCCTTTACGACTTCAGTCGGCGAAGAGACGCCATCCATTTCGGAAAGCTTGGTATGCATATGAAGCTCGACACGCTTTTCCGGTTCATCGTCGTGCAGCTTGTCATCGACTTCGATGAATTCGATCTGGTCGGGTTCAAAGATGTAATCGTTGGAGAAATTATCGAAACGGTAGTTTCCATAGAACCAGGCATAACGGCCTTCCTTGTTTTCTTTCAAAGCGTCCTTCGTGAAACGTCTGGATTCGACGAATTTGACGACGACCGCATTGGACTCGTCTTTGACATAGACGGTCTGAATGATCATGCCGGTACGGGTGGCACGCTCATCGATCTTGAACATCTGCCCCTTGAATTTGACATTGTATAAGGTATCGATCAGATCGTCGATCTTCAGTTCGGTATATTCCTTGGTCCGTCTTTGAAACTGCGGTTTTCCTTCCTGCGGATTGAAATCGCCTTTATGTTCAAAGGAGTTATTGAAACCATTATTGTTGTACTGCTTTGCCGGTTTGGCAGGCTGCGGAAGTGCTTCGACCTCTTCGATCACGACTTCCTTTTCTCCTTCCTGGTATTTCAAAGAGATGGTCTTGCGATAGCCTAAGTCATAGAAAAACAGCTTGAGTTCATCAAGCTCATGAAGGTCTTTGAGATATTCTTCCTTATCGGAATAGGAAAGATCGAAACCCTCTTCCGTCTTGATCGGAACGCACGAAGAAAAACCTTTGTTTTCCTTGCGGTATTCTTCCAGATACAGGTTGATCTCCGGGATCGGAAGACACTGATCGCCGGCTTTGATGTAAAGCTTGGATCTTTCAAAACCCAGATCTTTGAAATAATTCAAAACATCGGTATAGATGCCGTATGGAAGCACCTTATCGTTTTCCGCCTTGATGATCAGAAACCCGTTGGATTTGCGAAACAAAACATCGACAACCTTAAAGTGTTCCAGAGCTGCCGATCTTTCTTCGTTATATCCGTATTTTGCGATGATATCTTTGATGTTGAAACTCATAACTGTGCCAGTTTTTCAAGTGCGTCTTTCGCCGCATTCTTCTGTGCCTGTTTCTTGTTAGACGCCACTCCATAGCCATAGATCAGTCCGTCGATCTTGACGGCGACCTTGAATTCCGGAGCGTTGTTCGGTCCGACGACCGAGACAGTCTCATAGACGATCGACTTGCGCGAATCGGCCTGGACGTATTCCTGAAGTCTCGTTTTGAAATCGAAGGTCTTTTCATCGACTTCCTTGATATGGATGGTCATCAATTGATCCAGAAGCTTATATGCCTCTTCCTGGCCCTGGTCTAGGTAGACCGCACCGATAAAGGCTTCAAACATATCGGAAATGATCGAATCCCTCTCCCTGCCGCCGGTCTTTTCTTCCCCTGCACCGAGTTTTAAGAACTGATTGAGCTCATTTTCCCTGACGATCTGCGCCAGAGCCTTCTCGGAGACCAGGTTGGAACGTCTTGTCGACATCAGGCCTTCCGGCAGCGGCGGTTCGATCTTGAAGAGCCTCTCGGCAGAATATACCTGCAGAACCGCATCGCCCATGAATTCCAGGCGCTCATTGTTACCTGTGTTTACTTTATGTTCATTGACATAGGATGAATGGATAAAAGCCTGATCGATCAGATCAGTATCGCTGTATCGTATGCCATGTTCATCTAAAAAATCATAAATGCTCATATACCTATTGTACTCTAGCTGATAAAGTTTTGAGACGCCATTTTGGCGGTTTTCTCATAGTAGTCCGTATAGGAAGGATCTTCCTTGTTTTCGGCGATCTTCTTGGCATCCTTCCTCGCGGCATCGATGAAGCGCGTATCTTCAATGAGGTTTCCTAATACGAATGCCGGAAGACCGCTTTGTCTTGTTCCTAAGATATCGCCCGGTCCGCGAAGCTTGAGATCTTCATAGGAGATTGCAAAACCATCGTTGTTCTTGCATAAGATATCAAGCCGTTTCAATGCCAGTTCGTCCTTGTTGTCGGTCAGTAGGAAACAGGTCCCTTCATGACTTGACCTCTGCACCCTTCCTCTTAACTGATGAAGCTGCGACAATCCGAACTTATCGGCATCATAGATGATCATCATCGTCGCATTCTTCACATTGACGCCGACTTCCACGACCGTCGTGGATATGAGGACCTGAATCTTATTTTCATTGAAGTCTTTCATGATGGCGTCTTTTTCCTCGGAATCGAGCTTGCCATGCAATAATCCCACTTCAAACGGACTTAATTCTTTCTTTAAAGATGCATATAAGCCATTCACATCCTTGGCCTTATAGTTTTCGGAAGCTTCGATGGCGGCAGCGATGATATAGATCTGTCGTCCTTCTTTCAGCTTGTTTTTCACTTCATTGAGGATGTCGATGATCGAATTGCGTTTGATCAGATAGGTCTTGCAGCCCTTTCTGCCGGCAGGAAGCGTGGCGATCGTCGAGATATCCATATCGCCATAGATCGAAGATGCCAGGGTCCTTGGAATCGGCGTAGCGGACATCAGGATGAAGTCACAGTCTTTTCCCTTGTCTTTTAAAGCCTGCCTCTGTTTTACGCCGAATCTATGCTGCTCATCGGCAATGACCAATCCCAGATCTTTGTATTCTACATCCTTGGAAAACAAGGCATGCGTACCGACGATGATGTCATACTCACCGTCTTTGATCATCTGTTTGTTCTTTCTCTCCTCGTCCATCGCCGAATATAAGACGCCTACTCTTACACCGAACGGTGCTAGCTGTTTCTGTAAGGAAGAGGCATGCTGCTTGGCGAGGATCTCGGTCGGAGCCATCAAAGCTCCCTGATAACCGGCCAGATAATTGGCATATAAGCCGATCATCGCGACAGCGGTCTTTCCCGATCCGACTTCGCCCTGCACCAGACGATACATCATCTTGTTGCTTTCCAGATCATTCAATATATCCTTTACGGCATCTTCCTGGTCTTTTGTCAGTTCAAAACCGAGAGAATCGATAAAGGCATCCACTTTCTTCTTATCAAATCTCTTTCCTTTCTTTTCCGCTTTTGAAGTGCTTTCTTTCAAGATATCCAATGACAGATAGAAACGTAGGAATTCTTCATATTTCAGACGGCTGATCGCTTTGGCCAGCTGTCTTTTATTCAATGGCGCATGGATGTCGTGGATCGCACTTTTGTGATCAATCAGCTGATGCGCCTGCACAAATTCCAAAGGAAGATCATCTTTCAGTTCCTCTTCCGCTTTCATATAGACGGCCTGTATCAGCTTCTTGATATCGTTCTGGGTGATCCCTTCTTTCAAAGGATAGTAAGGGATGATGCTTCCGGTCATATCCCCGGAAAAATAGTTGGATGCCGTGACTTTGTTGCTGCCGTCATATTTGCCCATGACCGTCAGCGTCTCATTCATCTTGAGATTGCGTATCCATGGACGGTTGAATATGGTGACCGAGATGATTTCATCTTCATACATCAGCTTGAAACGGCTGGTCGAAAGCTTTCCCCTTCTGAAAGTGGAGGGATAGGAAACAAGTTCACCGACAAAACACACCTGAGAGCCTTCTTTGAAGTCCTTATAAGGTGTTGCATCATACATCTCATAGCGGAACGGATAATAGGATAAGATGTCGTCACTGTTAAAAAGAGATAGTCTTTCACATATCTCTTTGCGTTTCGGAGTAAGCTTAAGTTCTTTCAATTCCATCCAAACAATATTTTATCAAACCAGGATATTTTGTGTTAGAATAATGAAGTATCCCCGGATGGCGGAATTGGCAGACGCGCACGACTCAAAATCGTGAGGAGAAATCCGTGTCGGTTCGACCCCGACTCTGGGGACCATTCGCAACAACAAAGTACAGGCAAATACCTGTACTTTTTTCATGCGTATTCTATATTTCTGTAATCAATTATCCAGGCTCCAGCCGTGATCGCCGTGGTAGATCATGAGCTTGCTCATACCGCCATCGATATTGATGTTTTCCCCATCAATGAATGATGCCTTGTCACTGCAAAGATATAAGACCATATCGGCAATATCCTGCGGATTGCCGACTCTGCCGCTAGGCTGCTGATAAGCATCCGGTCCTTCATAGACCGTATACGCCGTATCGATCCAGCCCGGTGAGATGGAATTGACTCTTACCTTGCCGGAAAGGCTCACCGCCAAGGCATGCGTCAAAGCAGAGATGCCGCCTTTGGCAGCGGTATAGGATTCCGTCTGGGCTTGTGACATACAGGCTCTCGTCGAAGAAATGTTTACGATCGATGCCCCTTTACTGAAATATGGCAGGAAAAGCTTCGTCAGATAGAATGGCGCCGTGACGCCGACTTTTAAGGCATACTCGAATTCCTCATAGCTGCAGGTATCGATTCCTTTCATCAAAGGAAGTGCGTTGTTGATCAGATAATCGATATGACCATAGTCGTCAATGACTTTCTTCACGAAGCTTTCAAGCGTTTCCTTATCTGCGATATTGCCGATAAAATACTCATTTTCTTTGATATCGATGATCGCCGTTTTTACACCTTGTTTTTCAAAAGATTCTTTGATGCATTTTCCGATCCCGCTTGCGCCGCCCGTGATCACCGCAACTTTGTCTTTCATTTCTTCCATGTTCACCTCTTCCGGGTCATCCTCTATCCCACAAATGATATCCTTTTGCCGAAACCAGATCCTGTAACATCTTTTCAAAAATATCGTTAGTTCCGTAGACCGTCATATAGGTATCCTGTCTGTCCACAACGATCATGACCTTTTCTTTGACGAACAAGGCCTTGAAGATCCCTGTATCTTTCATATCGGTGAATCGTCTCATGAAGTCATCGGCATCCTTTATCGTTTCATAGATCCCTTCTTCAAAAGAACAGGACATATGAAAGTAACAATTCAGAAGAAGAAAGATCTCTGCGTAATCCCGGTAGATCTTTGATAGTCTATCTTCCTTTTCAAAATAAGAGATCACAGCAGCATATTCTTCTGCAAATTCTTCGCTAACTCTTTTCGGGAAGATATCGATGATCCGATTACTTTCCTCGAACATCTTTTCTGAGAAATCATCTAAAAAAGCTTCATTTTCATGAAGCATCTTCTCTCTTATATCGTTTATGGTCTTATTGCCATTCATCTGAAGAATAAGTTTCTTGTCTCGCTTAAAAACAATACGATCAGTATCAGCAGATATGCGCCAAGCTTCAGCAGCGGAAAGGCATTGATCTTGCCCTTCAGTTTGAACGATACCGAAGCGATTGAAAATAAGGTGAAACCCAAAGCGATCATATATGCCAAAATGCCCTTGGCATGAAACAAGCAGAATGCGCTGATACCCTGTACGATGCCGACGATGAAGGTCACCAGACCCATCTTTCTGGCAAAACGTTCCGTTTTTCCCTCTTCGCTCAGTTTGTCGACAAAGGAATCGGGAAGCTCCAGCGGATTGAGTTTTCGTTTTCCGGACACGTAGATCATTCCGGTCACGATGGAAAAGATACTTAAAACACAATAGAACAGACCGCAAAGGATGAGCGGGATGTTCTTGAAATCAAATGCCGAAAGTCTCATATGTCATCTTTTCGTAAAAATGCTAGACTTTGATCTTGTCTAAGAAACGGTAATAGAAGTCCGAACAGTTTCCGTTAGGATCAGGTGCGTTATCCGTATATTTGAGCTTGTCGAAGACGAAACGTATCGGGTCGATGCTGACTTTATGGATCGGTTCGATGATGATCGGATACTTCTTCGGTTCGACGATATCCCAGTCAAAGCCATGGGAAAGCAGTGTTTCATTTAACATCAGTTCGCCCAGTTTGGTCCCTAAGTAGATGGCGATGTTCCATACTTTCTGGTCGGAATCGAAACGGTCGGCGATCGAACGGATGTAGTTAATTGACTGGTCGATCTTGTAGATATCGTTTCCGATCGGTTCGGAAATGGCGACTCTGGAGATCTCATCCGCCCTCTTGCAGAAGACATCGGTATTGAAGCCCTGTACATAGTTCTTGCCGTTGTGGTCTCTGTAATAGACGGCCTTGTCTTTGATGGCTTTGCACATCAGAACATAATTCTCTTTTTCCAGGATGTCTTTTGCATCGGCAAAGTCTTTATGTTCGATGTCATAATCCAGCGATGATATCAGCATATCGATATTGCGTATCGTCGACATGCCTTCCACAAGTGACATGAGCTCTTTGAAGTCGACATCTTTATAGCGTTCCTCAACAAAGGAGGATTCTTCTTTGTTCAATCGTAATCTGTTGTATTCCATGATCTGCCTTTTTCAACATATTCGATTATACCAAAAAACAGACCTGCCTGAACAAAAGGCAAGTCTGTTTCTTTACAACAACGGAAAACGTAAGGACGCCTTGAATAGATCGCCGTCGATGCTAAGATCCAGCTCCCCATTCTGCAGCTCCGTCAGGCTTTTGGCGATCGATAAGCCCAATCCGTTTCCTTCCGAGTTTCTGGAGGCATCTCCTCTCTTGAAGCGTTCCAGCAGTTCATCCGGAGAAATGTTCAGCTGGTCTTTGGATGTGTTTTTAAAGGAGATGACAGCCTTGTCTCTTTCCTTTTCCAAAGAAAGATAAACTCTTGTCCCTGGCAAGGCATACTTGCAGATGTTGTTCATCAGATTGTCGAAGATACGCCACATCCTTCTTGGATCGGCGAGGATCTCCACCCTTTCCTCCGCTTTCTTTGCGATAAGTGTCAGATCGGCTTTCTTCAAACGGTCGTCGTATTCACCGATACACTGTTCAATAAAGATGTTGGCATCGCAAGGTGATAATTCGACTTCCAGAGAACCGCTGGCTGCCTTGGAAGCTTCCACCAGGTCTTCCAGCAGGCGTTTCAATCGTTTGGACTGGCGTATCAGTACTTCGCTGTATTCCTTCACCTTATCGGAGGATGCTTCTTCCTTGCCGATGAGATCGGCATAATTGATGATCGAAGTCAAAGGCGTCTTGATGTCGTGGGAGACATTGGTGATCAGCTCCGTCTTCATGCGTTCGCTCTTCAGTCTGTCTTCCACTGCGATCGCCATACCGGATGCGATGGAATTGAGATCTTCCCCATGTTTTTTCAGATCCCATACCATCTTATCCGTATCGACATGATAGCTCAGATCCCCGCAAGCCAAGGCATCCGCACCTTTGCGCAGCTTGTTCAGACAGAAACCGATATAGGCCAGAAGAACGAATTCAAGAAGTTTTACAAGAAGCACAGGCCCGCCTCCGCCTTCATAAAAGAAGAACAACTCTGCAAAGGAACAAAGGCAGAATATACCAAGGATCTTCCAGGAAGCCGGGATCGAAGATACGATCTCAATAAACCATTTCAATACTCTGCCAATAAGTTTCAATACATAGCGAAGCAGTTCAACGGACTTTTTCAGGAAGATATATGTGAAAGAACCGGTAAACAGGTCTTTGTTTTTTATACGGACGGCTGCCGACATGCACAAGCCAAGGAATGAAGCTACAAAGCCAAGCATCACGACAAGAACTGCGCCTATCTGTAAGAAATCCCTTTGAAAGATCTGGTCGATCATATAGATCACAAGCACGAACACCCCAAGCCACAAAGCGATCAGCAGATCAAACGGGATCTTATGCAGAGGACCCGGATATAAGCCATCCGATTCATTCCTTCTGCCGGATACGCACATCAAAGCGATGAATGTGACGATCATCACCAGTAAGGACGTCCCCAGCAAGCCATAGACTCCGTATCGCATATCATAGATCAAAGAAAAGAATCTGCTTTCTATCGAATAGAAATCCTGGATGCCGGTATTCGATCTGATATACGCATCGGCTGAGAAGATCTTCTCATTATTCTGTATGAAAGATGATGACGAGTAATAGACTTCTGCAGCGTTTCCTGCTTCGTCATACACGACACGAAACTGATAAGAGTATGGCCACGAACTGATCTTTTCGGCACTCTGGCTTTTCATCAGTTCCTTGTTTTCTTCGTTTTTTATCACAAATACGAGATTGCCCACATCCTCGACTTCAAGGATATGATCATCGTCATCGTATAAAGTCGCATCAAAGACATAGGGATACAGATCGTTTCGGATCCTGGAAGAGATGTATCCTTTTTCCATCGTCTCCTTATCGGTCGTATAAAAGTCTTCTTCGTAATAGAAAAAGATGCCAAGCATTGATGCGGCAAACAGGCACATCGATATCAGACAAAGCAGGAACAGAACCGTTTTTCCTGCGATCGTTTTAAAGAACTTCTTCATAGACTTCTTCCTTTCTCGATCTTGTAGCCCTGACCGAAGATCACTTTGATGTATCTGGGTTCGGCCGGATCGATCTCGATCTTTTCCCGCAGATGGCGGATATGTACGGCGACCGTATTCTCTGCTCCATAGGGTTCTTCCTTCCAGATGGAAGAATAGATCTTGGATGGTGAAAACACTTCATCGGGATGAGACAGGAGGAGCTTCAGGATCTCATATTCTTTCGGAGTCAGATTCACCTTCTTATCATCGACATTCACTTCCTTTTTCCTGTCATCCAACACGATGCCGCCCAGTTCAAAGACATCCTGTTTCTGCACATTCGAACCGAATCGCAGATATCTTCTTAGCTGCGAATTGACTCTGGCGGTCACTTCGATGGGATTGAACGGCTTGGTGATATAATCATCGGCACCGATATTGAGACCTAACACTTTATCCCCGTCTTCGCTTTTTGCAGACAGAATGATGACCGGCATATTGTATCTTTCCCTGATCTTATGAAGTGCTGAAATGCCATCCATCTTCGGCATCATCAGATCCAGTAAGACCAGATCGATGTCGTTTCTTTCGATGATATCCAAAGCCTGCATACCGTCATAGGCTTCAAAAAGTTCATAGGAAGGATCACACAGATAGATCTTCAATGCGTTGACGATATCGGTCTCATCGTCACAGATAAGTATTTTTGCCATAGTTTTCTCCACAAATCCATTCTAGTACATCCCGTAAAACGAAAGACATAGAGGAAAGATTAAGAAAGGATTAAGAAATCTTCTTATCTTCATTGTATGAAAAAAGCAGGCTTTCGCCTGCTGAGTAAAGATAGGATCGTTTCAACTAATCTTCAAATACTCTGCACTGTTCAAGCAGCGAGATGATCGGAAGATGCTGCGGGCAGGCAGCTTCGCACTGACCGCACTGGATACAGTCGGATGCCTTTCCTTTGTCATGGGTGACGATAAGATATTCTCTCTTGGTACGGAATTCCGGCTGGCCCTTCTTGCGGTTTTCGACGTTGAAGATCTCCGGGATCGGGATATTCATCGGACAGCCCTTCGTGCAGTAGTGGCACTTCGTGCAGGCGATCGATTTGTCTGCTTCGATGGCAGCCTGTGCCTTTTCGATGACTTCCATCTCATGTTCATCGATCGGCTTGAAGTCTTCCATATAAGACAGATTATCTTTCATCTGTTCAAGAGATGACATACCGCTGAGTACCGTTAAAATGCCCGGCTGCGATGCGACGAACCTTACTGCCCAGGAAGCATAAGATAAACCATTGTTTTCCGCATCGAAGATCTTCTTGACGGAATCGATCGGATCGGCAAGGATGCCGCCTTTGACCGGTTCCATGACCGTCACAAGCTTGCCGTGTTTTCTGCAGATATCAAGATTGGTCTTGGAAGCCACACCAGGGTTGTCCCAGTCGGCATAGTTGATCTGCAACTGTACGAATTCGACATCCGGATGTTTCTCCAGCAGTTCTTCCAATAATGCCGGATCGCCATGGAAGGAGAAACCGTAATGGCGGATGAGGCCCTTCTCTTTCATTTCCTTGACGAAGTCCCAGAGATGGTATTCGTCGTAACGGAAATAATTGGTCCTTTGTAATGCATGTAAAAGATAATAATCAAAATAACCGGCTTTAGTCCTTTCCAAAGAAGTATAGAATTCTTTCTTTGCATCTTCTTCGGAGTGGATGTCGGCATTGCAGATAAGCTTTGTCGCCAGAGTAAAGCTTTCTCTCGGGTGTCTTTCGATCAAAGCCTTGCGGATCGCCTCTTCCGAACCCGGATAGGCAAACGCAGTGTCAAAATAGGTACCGCCGGCTTTCAAAAACAGGTCACACATCTGCGCCGTCTGTTTTACATCGATGCTGCCATCTTCCAGTTTCGGAAGCCGCATCAGACCGAAACCGAGTTTCATTTTATTCTGATCTGTATAATTATCCATGTCTCTTCCTCCGCTTCCATTTTACAACAAATCGATTTCAGTTCATTCATCAGCAAGCATTATGAAACAAAAGAAACCAATCGATCGTATCTGTTCTTTGTTATTCCTGCTCATTCACTTCAGACGATACTCACTTTATATTCGATCCGATCAAAGAAATAATTCATAAAACACTCAACTTAAAAAGAAAGCATCGCTTTCTCTTTATTAAATCATTTGATTTCGACGAACCCGTCTTTTTCCAGATACGACATGACGATATCTTCGATCTCGCCGTTTTCCATCCACCTGCGAAGCGTTTCAAGTCCTTCTTCATTCTTCTTGCAAGGCATCCACAGCTTCAGATAACCGTGTCTGGAATACTTCTCATCAAGATGGGCCATGATATACTCATAGGCTTGTTTCATATCGGCATCCGGATGGGAGTTTGTCTCAAACTGAACGCAGCGCTCGATGATGCGGTACGGGTCGATGTCCCTGTCGGCTTCTGCAACGATACGGCCATATACGGATCGAGGTTCGTGATCGGAAGAAGCCCGATGGTCTTCGATCGCCTCTTTCATCAAAAGGATCTCTTGCTCATCAAACCAGTTTCTTAACTTTTTATCTTCAAAGAGCCACTTTCCTGAGGTGATATGATGGTCCTTCCGTCCGAAACGGATACCGATATCGTGGTATGCCGCGATGGAATATACCATATCGACATTCACATCCAGTCCTTTGATCAGATCGAAACTGTTCTCGATGACTTTTCGGATATGATCGATATTGTGACTCTTCTCATAATCTCTGTAACAAGGAAGGATGTTTTCTTCGATATAGGTTTTTAAGGAAGGCTCGACATCTTCGATCGAATCTTTTTTCTTCAGTAAGTCAGGTCTCAGCTTTTCGGTCATTTCTTTTGCCTTTTCGTATCGCCATTTGCGTATCGCTTCGTGGTTTCCGCTCAATAAGATCTCCGGCACTTGTTTGTCATTGATAACAGAAGGCTTGGTATATTGCGGATATTCCAGGAGATCTTCTTCAAAGGATTCTTCGATCACGCTTTCCTTCTTCATCGAACCGTCCAGTAATCGCAATATCGATTCGGTAAGGATCATCGAAGGAAGTTCTCCGCCGCATAAGATATAATCCCCGATCGATAACATCTCATCCGTTTCTTCATAGAAGCGATGATCGAAGCCTTCATAATGTCCGCAGATCAGTATCAGATCTTCCATTTTCGATAAGCGGTGGGCATCTTTCTGTTTATAAGTCTTGCCGCATGGAGCCAAAAGGATCGAATGCGATTTTTCACTCATATTATCGATCAAGGCATCATGCAAAGGCTGGTAGCGCAGCAACATCCCTGCCCCGCCCCCGTATGGAGAGTCATCGACTTTACGGAAGGAGCCTGGCGCATAATCGCGGATGTCTTTGATCTTCAGATCCAAAAGACCCGCAGAGATGCTGCGGGAGACTAACGGTGTTTTTAAAAAGGAATCGAACTGTTCCGGTGCAATGGTGAGAATCGTTATCTTCATCGTCTGTTTTTAAACATAGAGCCAGTTTGACGGGATCAGGAAAAGATACGGTGCCGTAAAGACTGCCAGATACAAGGCGGAACGTCTTGCCTGACTTTCGCTTAATCCGGCTTTCTTCAATATCCGTTTATCGATAAGATAAATCAATACCGCCGATACAAAGATCATGGATACGACCAGAACGAAAGCGAAAAGATCGGAGAACGGATCGAAGCTGATCGCATTGGCGAGACGGTAATTGTCGCCGCTCAGATATAACGATAAAAACATCAATGCGGAACCGATCAGATCGCATAAGAATCCGGAAGCACAGATCTTATATGCCGTCTTATTCAGAAAACTTTTCTTATCGATCGTATCGGGAAGGCTCTTGCTTAAAACGAAGCGGTCGATCATGTAGTTCAGCGGGATCAGAACGATCCACAGAAAACTCGGGATCCATACCAGCATCCAGATAGGAAATAAGACGTTATATAAGCGTACTTCCTTTTTCATCCTTAACCAAACAATACTTCTTTGAAGAATCTTTCCGTCTTCTCTTTGCCCCAGGCTTTTAAGAAGGAATCCGTCGAAGCCCCGCCGTTTTCAAGCAGGCCGTCACGGTAAAGATCGGCCTTCACTTTCTTTTCTTCCTTTTCGATCACTCTGGCATCCCTGCAAAGATCAAGGTATGCCTCGAAGTATTCTTCGATCATCTCTTTTACTCTGTCCGCCTTCTTTTTTGATACTTTCTTGCCGATGGAAGACGAATAGCGAAGTTCATCATACCAGGCTGACTTGGAAGGATGATCTTCCAGGTATTCATACTTTTCCTTGATATTCAGAAATACCGATTCATTTCTTTTGGCATTAACCAAAGTGTCATACTGTTCCAGTATCACAATGAGCTTACCCGGTACCTGAATGAGGTCCAGAGAAAACAATGGGACATCGAGTTCCAGCGGATTGACGATGAGGGTCTCCATCTTCATGAGACCGAACTTCATCTTTCCCTTCATGGAAGAAACTCTTCCCAGAAACTGTGCATCATAGGCTTTGACTTCAAAGTCCATTCCGTTGACTTTGAAAGAGTCGAATTCTTTATTTTCGATCGCATCAAATGTATAGCTTTGTGCAAATTCTTCTATCAGTTTTTCGATCATAATCTACCTTCTTTCACTATTATCTTATCATCTCAGATCAGACTTCTTTTATCTGTTTCCAGACTTCATACAGCTTTTCAAAACTGTAAGCCGCATTGGCAGGACTTGTGGAAGGAAGCACGATACAGTCTCTTCCTATCTGATCTTTGATATATCGTACATACATCTTTTCTGCCGTCTTTCCGTTGACGTAGATCCTTTCGGCCTTGCTGCAGTTTAAAATAACATTCAGATCGTTAGGCACGACATCTGAAATGGAGGCATCGGAGGAACCTTCGATCTTACAGGAATGTATAACATCCCACAACGCAATGTGCTTTTCATGTAAGAAATTCTTTTTCTCTTCGATGCTTTCTAGAGGTTCTACATCATAGATCTTTTCCATCAGCTTCCAGAAGCGGTTCTGTTTATGCCCATAGAAAAAGTTCACTTCCCTGGATTTCACGGAAGGAAAGCTTCCCAGGATCAGGATCTTTGAATCTTCATCAAAGACGGGATCGATCGGATGTACGACGCTAATTAAACTGTTTCCATGTTTCATATTCTCAAAGAAAAGGAACATCGGTTCCCGTAAAGATCTATTTAACGATCTCGCCCTTCCAGTCGATGATGCCGCCAAAATCGATGACATGAGTATAACCGAGCGCACAGAGCGTTTCGCAGGATTGTTTGCTTCTTCTTCCGCTTCGGCAATAGACATAGATCGTCTGACCTTTATCTTTCAGGACCGATTCCGCCTCTTGTTCAATGACTTCATTGGGTATGTTGATGGCATCTTTGATGTGACCTTCTTCATATTCTTCTTTGGTACGCACATCAAGGATCAGATAATCACTTTCCTCTTCCATGCGTTTCATAGCTTCTTCACCGGTGATCGTGATAAACGAAGCATTCTCTGTTTTGTTTCCCGTGCATCCGCATAAAAGGAATATCATCAGAAACATCAATACAATTTTCTTCATACTCAAAGTATAACAAAAGGCCGAAACGATTCGGCCTAGAGTGTGATCTGTTTTGTTGCTTTACCGGCTTTTATCTGGCTGGCTTTGATCGAGATCTGAGTACCTTCGTCTGCTTTTACGATCCAGGACAGTTTCTTTTTCGCTTTGGCGGAGGCAAAAGTCGTGATGTTGCCGTAATAGTAAACACCTGTTTGCGTCTGGCTGTAACCCTGCAATTCCTTGATCTCAGTACTTTCTTTTCCCGAAAGGATCTCGCCGCCTTCGATATCGACGATGACCGGTTTTGCGTAATCGTTGTCTAAGGCGTTCTGTGTCAGAGAAGTCGACAGATAGCCTTTGTTGGCAACGACAGCTTCGATCTTATAGATCCCTTCTTCGATCTTTTCCGCACTAATGGAATCGATACAGAGCTTTGGCATCGCTTTGATGAAACGCAGATTGAATTTTGTGTCGTGTTCCAGCTCTTCCAATAAGAATTTCTCCGGCGGGTTCTGCTGCGTGAATTTGAAGTTGAAACCGCCAAGTTCCACTTCGCCGAACTTCGGATGATCGAATTTCTTCCAATCAACAAAGTATTCCGGAGCATTCTCTTTGACCCATTTCATGATCGCCGTGAAACGCTTGAGATCATCGTAGATCGAATCTTTCTTTTCTCCCCAGTTATATTTGACACCGGCTTTAGCATTGACATCCCAGAATTCCATGGTGTAGGCAGGAATGCCCTGCGTTTCGTACATCCAGTCATCCAGTGCACCTGAATCATAGAATTCCTGTGAGCTCAGGAAGGAGTCGAAGATGTTCATCGGCTGATAGGAAAGTTCTTCTTCACCCATCCTGGCGATGGCTTTTAAGATCTCGATATCGGACTGCGGAGCCTTATAAGAAGCTTTCGTTCCGGGCGGGTAAAGGATCAGACCGCCGGATGTATGGCCGATAGCGGCACCGCCGATGTTCGGGTGTGCCAGAACGAAGTCGGCGATCGCTTTGGTCTCCGGATTGGACAGAGGATAATCCCCTGCTCCGGATTGTCTTGGTTCCGGATACCAGCCGTATGGGAAGTTGCGGTTGAAGTCAAGACCCCAGGCCTTTTTTCTGACCTTGAGGTTTTCATCGCCGTCATATTCTTCCAACAGACCTTCCGGATAGATGTCGTAGAAGATTCCTTCATCATCCGACGGATCGCGAAGTTCCATCAAAGAAGCATCTTCCTTGGATTTTTTCCAGGCACCGTAAGACGTCTTGATCGCCATCATGCGGATGACACCGTCATTGTCGATGTCTTCTTCTTTGATGCCGCCTTCCTTGTCGTTGTGGACACGGTCGACGGAACGCAAGGAATATGGCGAAGACAGATACATCTCCGCTCCATCCGGTGTGACACGCGGTATGACGTAGATGCACATCTCATCCAGAATCTTCGTGCAGTCTTTGTCCGTACCGTAATTGGTGAGAAGATAGTCGATCGTATGCATGGCACACATCGATGCCGTAACTTCTCCGGCATGGATATTGCCGTCTAAGTACCATCCCGGCTTGTCTAAGGCGTTTCCGGTCTTTTTATTGGTCAGAGTCGCCACATACTGGTTTCGTCCTTCCAGAGTCACGCAATTGACTTGTAAGTCGATGAGATCGGGAAACTTATCAGCGAAACTTTCCAAAATCGTTTTGATCTCATCGTATTTGAAATAATGATCATAAGTATAGGTCGTTTTCATGAGTTTCTCCTATAAGACTTGTGATAAGAATTCTTTGGTACGCGGATTTTTCGGATCATTGAAGAAGACTTCCGGGCTTCCTTCTTCCGCGATGATGCCTTCATCGATGAATAAGATACGGTCTGCCACTTCTCTGGCAAAGCCCATCTCATGGGTGACGATGACACAGGTCATGCCCGAATCTGCCAGCTGGCGTATGACTTCCAGGACACCTTTGACCATTTCCGGGTCAAGTGCCGATGTCGGTTCGTCGAACAGCATCACGTCCGGTTCCATCGCCATGGCTCTGACGATCGCAAGCCTCTGTTTCTGACCACCGGAGAGCTTTCTCGGATATTCGTTGGCCTTGTCGGACAATCCGACCTGTTCCAGCAAACTCATTGCGGTCTTTTTCGCTTCCTCTTCGCTGATCTTTTTTTCAAGAGTCGGTGCAAGAGTGATGTTTTCCAAGACCGTCAGGTGCGGGAAGACATTGAACTGCTGGAAGACCATGCCGATCTTCTGTCTGTGCAGGTCGATATTCGTCGACTTCGGATCGAGCTTTTCTCCTTCGAAGTAAACATTTCCCGATGTCGGCACTTCAAGCATATTCAGACACCTCAAGAACGTCGATTTGCCGCCGCCGGAAGGGCCGATGATACAGACGACTTCTCCTTTATAGATCGTCTCGGAAATGCCTTTCAAGACCTCCAGATCGCCGAAATTCTTCTTCAGGTCCTTGGTTTCAATAAGAGCTATTTTCTCAGTCACTTACCGACATCCTCCTTTCAAAGAATTTGACCAGGTTCGTAAGCACCAGCGTAATGATCAGATAGATCCCGGCAATAATGAACAATGGCTGCCAGGAAAGATATTTATTGGCTAAGATCGTTCTTGTGTACATCAGTTCATACAACATGAACGTACCGGCCATCGAAGTTTCCTTGATCATCGAGATATACTCGTTTGCCAGAGAAGGCAGGATGTTTTTGATCGCCTGCGGAAGTATGATCTTGGTCATCGTATGGGATGCCGACATACCTAAAGATCTTGCGGCTTCGGTCTGGCCGATATCGACCGAATTGATACCGCCTCTGATGATCTCGGATACATAGGCCGAAGAGTTCATCGTAAGGGCGATCAATACCGTAACTTCCTTATCGACGTTGTTCAAAGCGGGAATGACCATCGGTAAGAAGAAGTAAGAGATATACATCTGTACCAATAATGGCGTACCACGTAAGACATCGACATAGATGGTAGAGATGAAGTTGAGTATTTTATTGTTTGATAAACGAAGTATGGCGATGAGCGTGCCCAATACGGTACCGCCGGCGACCGCAATAGCGGCAAAACGAAGAGTGCCTAAGGCACCCTTCAGAAACATCGGCCAGTACTCAAGAAATACATCTATGATACTCGGACCCATTATTCACCATCCAGAGTCAGGATCTGATCCTCGACATACATCTGCTGCAGAGAAGAAGCTTGCGCAATGATGTGCTTGCCGACAAAATCTTGTAAAGACTTGTACTGATCGGCTTTGTCAGCCGGGACGATCAGCGTATGGAAAGTGACATCGTCATCACCTACATAACCGACGGATAATTCAAAGGCTTCCGCCCTGTCTGCCTTCCAACCGAATCCTGAGAAAGACATATCGACTTTGCCTGTATCTACTGCCGTAAGTACCGCAGAGAAGTCCATCGTTTCGATCTTTAATTTAACGCCTAAGCAATCCGCAACGTATTTGGCTAACATCATCTCGCAGCCATAGACCGTACCGTCTTCCGTGATGAATTCGTTTGCCGGATAGTCAGGAGATGTTGCGATGACCATTTCACCGCTGTCCATGATCTTCTTTAAAACGCCGTCAGCACCTGAAAGATCAAGTTCAGGTTTTACAAGATCAATCGTATCGACAAGATACGCATAGGTATCATCGATCGGAACATCCAGGAAGATCGGATTGTCACCAGCAACTTTCAATGCCGCTTCATCTTCCGTACCGGACTGTATCTTGGCGATCGCTGTCCATAAAGGATAATAATCGTTTTCCATCGCCGTATTGATGCAGGTGTTGACCGCTTCCATCAAAGAAGTTTCACCCTTCTTGGCAGCAGCTACGTTTCCTTCGTAGTCGCCATAGATCGTCAGATCGAAGTTGATGCCTGACATCGCAAACTGGCCACCAGACTGTTCGACATAGTTCTGTGCCGTCGTGCCATCCAATGCGACCGCATCACATTTGCCGGACGATAAGGCCAGGATCGCCTGATCCAATGTCGTAACTAATTCCAATTCCGTTTTCGGACTTGTATTTTCATTTGAAGAAGAGCATGCGCAAAGTGTAATTGTTATAAGAGCTATGAATAAGACTTTAATTAATTTTTTCATTTTATTTTTTCCTTTCCTTCACAACAAGCAGTTTTCAATTAATCGGAGTTTTCTCTTTCTTCCATCTTCGTCGCTTATTCATGTCTCTTCCTCCCTTTAAACAAAAAAGCCGTCCCCATTCAGAGACGACTCATATCGCGGTACCACACTGATTATCATGTAAAACATGATCCCTCTTATCCTTAACGCGGAAATACGTCTTATCCTATGTTTTCAGATAAGAATCTACCGGATGCGCTTCTAAGAAGAGGTTGCCGCTGAACTTCCACTCTGTTTCAGCTCGCTGTTGGACTTCCTTCAAATACTCTTCCGGTCATCGAATTGATTCCATAATAATGAAAGTTATGAAACTTGTCAACATTAATTTGAAAGAAATTTCATGTAAATATTTTCATTTGATAATCATCTTTGTGGAAAAGCGGAAAATAATGATAGAAAAAAGAGAATAAATGGAGAATCAGAAAATCTAAAATGAAATCGAGGTCAAAGTTTATGAATTCATTTGATCTTGCGGGGCTCGCTTTGAGAAAATACTGTGAGATACATCGACATCGTATTCTGGATCATCTGTATCATCTACTATACGATAAAGATCATTTCCAGATAGACTATTGATCAACGGACCCTATCAGAAAGGGAGTGCTTCCAACACTCCCTTTCTTTTTCTCTTGTTTCAAAAGAGAACTTTCGTGTGTATTAATTATATCAGATTCAAGCTTATTGTCGAATTCATTTTTTTGATCTAAATTCAGTTAAGGCCTGTAAAAATTACAATGCAGTCTATAATTCCTCTTCCAGTTCTTCTTTGATCTGTTTGACATTATCGATCGCCTGAAGGATCTTGGAACGGGCATTGTTGATCCTGCCCTGGACCATAAGATCGGAGAAGAACGAATTATCAAAAAAGTAATCCGCAAAGGATAAGAAATCATCCATATCCAGATCGAATTCGATGACATCATCGATATCGTCAAGTTCATCCTTAAGTTTCATCAGGCTTTCTCTTGCGTCTTTGGCATATGCTTTGGCTTCGGACATCTTTCTGCGTTTGATGAAAGTTGCCACCATACCGCCGCCGAAGATATCGAAGATCCCCCAGTTTCTAGCGCTTAACAATTGTTTCCTTGCCTGATCCAGACAATACAGAGCTTCATCAGCTGCTCCGATGGCTTGTAATATTTCATCCCTATAGTTCATCAGATGCTGTAATTCCCCTGTTCATCGATATCGATATGACTTTGATAGAAAGCTTTAATCAGATCGACCATATAATTCACATCCTTGGATCCGGCCGTTTCGATCGGTGAATGCATGGCCCACTGGCCAAGACCGATATCGGCAGACATAATGGAGACATGGCTTGTGGAGATATTTCCTAACGTGCCCCCTCCTCTTGTGCCGGTCTTATTGGCAAAGACCTGCCAAGGAATTTCGTTTCTCTTGAGTATCGTTTTCAACAAAGCGCCGCTCAAGGAATCCGTGGTATAGGATTGGGAAGCGTTGTATTTGATGACAACGCCTTCATTCATGATCGGGGCATTGTTCAGATCATAGAGATCGGCATAATTCGGATGTAAGGCATGCGCATTGTCACATGACAGCATCATTCCCCTTTCGACGAGTCTTTGTTCGTCCAGATCCAAATCTTTGCATAAACGGTTTAAAATGCCTTGTAAGATATCGGAATCGGCACCCTGTCTTGTCCTTGATCCGACTTCCTCGTTATCGAAGGAACAGTAGATGTTTATATTGTCATCATGGAAGTTATCGATAAAGCCCATCAATGTCGTATAGGCGCATTCCAGATTATCGATATGATTGGACGTAAAGAATTCCTCATCTTTACCCCAGACATAGCCTTTTTCACAAGGAACGACATACAGATCGAAACCTAAGATGTCGTCCTTATCACAATGCAGTTTTGAAGAAAGATATTCGTTAAGGTCAAAATCCTCACCTAATGTGATGATCGGATACATCTCTTTGCCTACTTCGATCTTTCCTTCTTCTCTTGTGCGGCTGAGATGCGGAGCCATCGAAGGGATCATGCATAAAGGTTCTTTACTATCAAAGATCACATTGCAGAGCTTATCATCTTTATTTATGATGACTCTGCCTGCCAGCTTCAAAGGACGGTCAAACCATGGGCGCAATAACATTCCGCCATAGGTCTCGATATTGAATCTTACGGAACCTTTTTCTTTGATCAGAGGTTGCGGTTTCAGTTTGAACAAAGGAGAATCCGTATGGGATGCTGTTATATGCAAAGACGGATCATTCAATCTTTTGCCAACATTGAAAGCAATGATCGAAGAATCATTTCTTACAAGATAGTATTTCTTCCCTTTTTCTATCTTTTCATTCCCTAATCTCTGGTATCCTTTTTCTTCCAGTCTTTTCTTAATGGAAGAAACAGCACAGAAGGCTGTAGGACTTTCATCTAAAAACTTAACAAGATCTTTTACCATAGTATTCACCATCCGTTTTTTTAATTGTAAAACAAAACAAAGAAAATGAAGAGATAGATGAGATCATAACGGATATTTACACGAAAAACAGCAAGGACAAATAAAAAGATCAAGATCGAAACAAAAAACATCTGAAGTCTTATATATGCTTTATGATACCTTATATGGTACCATCCGAAACAAAACATTGTACCGAGAGTAAACGCAATGTGATGTGTTACATTCTGATAAGTTTTGTTTCTTCCCTTATATTTTTTTCACGATAAAACAAAAAAGGAAGTATTTTTTGCGTTTTATAGCCGGTATCTTTCGTTTCTTTACTAATACTATAATGGGGACAACATTCGAAAAGAAATGAAAGATTCAGAAAACCGATCGATCAGCTGACACTTTTATTAAAAAGAAGATACCATCACATATCTGAAAGACTATTAACAAACAAGACGATCGAAACCGATCGTCTTGTTTTACATATGCAATATCTTTTCAAATTCGGGTTTGAGTCCGGTATCTTTATTTGTGACGAAATAGTTCTGCGGCATATCGTAGCCGGGCAATGGATTGCCCTCTACGATGCAGGGACCATCCACGGAGATCGCGATGTCCCAGCCGACATAGCGGATATGCTTTTCCACTTTTGCCGCTCTCTTGCATAATTCCAGAGCTTCCTTGAAATATGGGACTTCAAATCCGATCAGATCCATGCCGGTGGATGGATGCTTCGTATAGGTCGTGATCGTCTTGTCCGACCAGCAGGGATTGATGATCTTCCCGTCTTGAGACAAGACGGTATAGATGCCGCCTGATCCGACGTTGTCGACCGGCATCCCCTTCAAGCCTATCCTTTGTAAGGCGTACATGACATGCGCTTCCTCGTTCTTATCAAGCAATGTCACGACCCTGACCGTATTGATGGAAGTCTCATTGAGCTTTGCCATAACGGGATGCTGAAGGATGCTTCCTTCGACAAAGAGCTTGTTTTCCTTGAGATACTCATAGATCTCATGAAGGTCGGATCCTTCATCCAGATAAATGTTTTTATAGATCCCCTTCCCCGAACAGGAATCCGCCGGTTTGCAGAAGAAGACATCTTTTCCCTTGCAGAAAGCTTCAAAGTCTTCATAGGAAGCTTTCTCGATATTCAGGAAGTCTCTGCCCAGATACTCCTTAAAGATCTCGTTGAATTTTAACTTGTCATTGAACAGATCGATATATTCTTTCTCATTCAATGTCTTGAACAGATATTGCGAATAGTCGAAATTCACATAGGTGTCTCTCTTGTTTTGCGGTTTGTTCACAAAATGAAAGAGATTGTACTCCATATATCCGACATGATCTTTCAATATGCATTTGGCCATGTCCATCAGTATGAATAATGTATTCTTATGCGAATACTTATGAACAGCTTTCGCATTATCATACATCCTTTTAAAACTTTGAAGCTCAAAGCGGTCAAATATCGAACTCATAGATACTATTGTACAGCTTTTTAATGTTCTGACACAAAGCGATATAATGCACCGATCAGATTGGCGTCGTTACGGAACTGACAGACTGTGACATCCGGCTTTCTAAGAAACAGCGGTCCCATAGCCTCTTTGATCTTTTCAAACTGTTCATCCAGCAGGTCGAAGAGGATCTTCTGCTGGGAAATGCCGCCGCCGATCGCAAAGACTTCCGGATCAAAAATCGTCTGAATGTTGAGGATCTGTGTTGCCAGATCGAAACAGAAGTTGCGTAAAGCTTCTTTGACCTTTTCATTTCCTTCATTGGCCATCGCAAAGATCTGCCTGCCGCTGTAGTCTTTTCCATCCTGCAGCTGTTCCTTGACCCTGTTTAACAAGCCGGCCACACCACAGCGATGTGCGAAGATGCCTTGGGGACCAAACTCCGAAGTCGTATTGATGAAAGAGAATTCGCCGGATAAAAGATGAGCACCATACAGAGGCTTTCTGTCTTTGATCAGGCAGCCGCCGATACCTGTGCCAAGCACAATGATCGCCGCATCATTGACGTCTTTCAGACAGCCGTAGCCGAGTTCTCCATATGCTGCACATTTGGCATCATTGGTGATGATGATGTCTTCTTCTATAAAAGAAGAAAAGACTTCTTTCATATTGATATCATGGATGAACGCATTATAGGCTCCGCCGCTTTTGAAATAGCCCGTATCCGGATCGATGACTCCCGGCATCGAAAAAGACACCCCGTCGATCTTTCCCTTATATTTTTCATAGACCTCTTTTATAGAAGAAAGAAAAGCCTCCATCGACTCTGTCCTGGCAGGGAAATCCCCTTTTTCCAGGATCTTTGCTTCTTCATTCAGAAGACCGTATTTTATGCTTGTACCGCCTACATCAAAACATAGAACATTCATTGTATCTTTCCTTCTTTCAACATCATTATATGTGAAATATTTTTTCACATAAAGTAGCGTATTTCTTAGTTTATAATAGATGTACGAGGAGAGACTATGATCAATAAATTCACATTAAGCAGAGTTCAGGAAATCAGCTTTGTCAGAAAAAATCTCGATGAGTTTATCGCCAACAACGTTTCTTTATCCCGTTATACTGACGACGATCCTTTGAAACCTATCGCTGAAAGAAACTTCCATGAAGCTTATGAATACCTCCTGTCTCACCCTGAGGTGGAAAATGATTATAAGTGTCTTTTACATCTGCACGAGATGCTCATGAAAGATCTCGATGATGGCATCAAAAGCGAACTGAGCGAAAGACAGATCGCCGAATTATCCGAAATGATCAACCAGCCGACCAAGGCAAACCTGGAGATCGCGATCGATGTCTTCCTGTATATATTGGATAAGCGCCTGTTCAGCGATGGCGATGTCAGAGCAGCGATGGCCTTTGCCAACAAGTTCTGCGTCGACAGCGGCTGCGGCTTCCTTACCGTACCGATCATCCATAAAGATACCTTCCGTGAAAAACTGAGATTATATAAAGATTCCAACGATATCGATATCAAGGAATGGGTCTACAACTACTGCATCAAAGGACCCAAATCCGACTATTACGAATAAAGCAAGCTTCGGCTTGTTTTTTCGTACCGTTTTGAATAGGTTCAAAAAGTCCCGAAACCCAAAACATGGTATAATGATCATGCAGAGTCATCTTAAAGAAAGGGTCGTGTTGTCGCACGACCCTTTCGCATTCTTACAGAGTCATCCTTCCTTATCTGATACCATTCAGATAAGAAGACCAATATCGCTATGAGGATCTGCAATATCAATACGACGATCGATATGCTTTCCTTGTTCATAGATGATATTCTCACTCTGCAAGTATGTCCGGATGAACTTAACATGTATCGTTCCTCCATATCATTATTCGTAAAAAACAATGTCGATTCCTAAATAAAACGTAATTTTATCGATTGAAGTTCTGCTGGAACGATACGTAATTCAGATATAAGCAAATGCTCATAAATACAACTTCGATGAGCGTATTGACCATCATATGACGCATGTAAATCAGGAAACAGAAAAGCAGAACGAAATGAAAAAGGTTGATTCGTCTTATATCGTTTCTCTTATACAGATTGACATAGGTCAAAGTGATCAATACGAAACCGCCGATATAGGCAAACAGCAGATGCAGGTTGCCTCTGAGATGATATGGGACTTCATGCGGGATGCATGTCCCCAAGACCATGCATAAGAATAATAAAATGCCATTCTTCCTGCCCGAGATCTTATAAGTTTCATAGCCCATCAGCGATCCCGTCAGTATGCCTAAGAACAACAAAAACAAATAACCCTTAGTATGAAGACTAAGGGTCGAATAATTTTCCTTGAGCAGATCCAGTTTCAATGTCGGTAAAAGAAACAGGATCCAGACAAGAAGATTGATGAACAGGATCTTATTGTTTCTTCTTATCCTCATCGATCAGGATCTTCATTGCCTCGATGGCGACACGGATCGCGCCATCGGTATCATGGACCTGCGGATTGTCAAGACCCGCTTTCGCTCTTTCCTGATTGGCAACGACCAGGAAGCAGGAACCCACGCGGACTCTCAAATACTGGCCAACGATGAACAGAGCTGCCGACTCCATTTCCGAGACCTTGCAGTCAAGAGCGAGCCATGCCTTCCATTTTCTTAATAATTCATCGCCGTTGGGCAAAGTTTCCGGACGGTGCTGTCCATAGAAGGAATCCTTGGATTGGGAAACACCGACGACATAGGACTGGTTCAGATTCTTGCAAGCCTGTACCAGAGCATTGGTGACATCGAGATTGGCGACGGCCGGGAATTCGATCGGTGCATATTCCCTCGTGGTCCCTTCCATACGGATGGACGCTGTCGAGACGGCGACATCACCGGACTTGACGTCCAGCTGCATGCCTCCGCACGTACCGATACGGATGAAGGTATGAGCGCCATTGGCGACCAGTTCTTCCAATGCGATCGACGCGCTTGGTCCGCCGATGCCGGTCGAACAGACGGAAACTTTCACGCCGTTGAGCGTTCCGGTATACGTCGTATATTCTCTGTTCTGTCCGGTCTTGACCGGATTATCAAAATATTTCGCGATCTTTTCGCATCTGCCCGGATCCCCCGGTAAAATGACATACTGTCCGATGTCGTCTTTTCCGGTACCGATATGATACTGTTTCTGTGATCCTTCGCTGTAATCGATCATATGATATTGTTACCTCGTTTCTATATCTTCATTTTAGTCGAATTTGCCATGAAGCACAACTTCACTTAAGAAATACAAAGACCCGCAGATCAGGATGTTGTCATACTTCTTCATTGCCTCATCGATGGCCTTCTGATAATCAGGTTCCGTATGATAGCCTTCGAATTCATTCAAGTCGATCGTCGCATTGTAAGTGGAAAAAGAAGTCAGGATGAGCTCATCGCAATGCTTCTTCAACAGTTCGATCATCTTGCGGTATTCCTTGCGCTTGAGAGCGGAGAAGATGATGCACTTGGAGCCGCGGAACTTATCAAAGGATTCCACCAGGGCTTCCGTCGCATGGATGTTGTGTGCTCCGTCCAGGATCACTCTCGGATTTTGGCGTATGATCTCAAATCTTCCCTTCCACAAGGATCTGTGCAAGGCTTCTTTGGTTTTTTCATAGTCGATGACAAAACCTTCGTCTTCCGCTATGATCCTCAAGGCTTCCAATGCCAGAGAAGCATTGTGCAATTGATAAGAGGCAAAGGAAGAAAGCTCATATTCCCTGTTACGGTATAAGAACCTGCGGTCACCGAGATCCTTATATTCCTGCAAAGTGTAGACTTCACAATCCCTTTCTTCGGCAACTTCATGAACGACCTTCATGCATTCCTCATCCAGTTTTCCGCATAAGACTTTGGAACCCTTCTTGATGATGCCGCACTTCTCATAACAGATCTTCGGCAAAGTATCGCCCAGCCGTTCCATATGGTCATAGCCGATGGACGTGATGATCGAAAGCTTGGTATCGTGGACGACGTTGGTCGAATCCAGTCTTCCGCCAAGACCCACTTCGACGATCGCATAATCGATGTTTTCTTCCTTGAAATACTCACACATGATCATATAGTCCATCTCAAACATCGACAGTTCGTTTTCCGTATAGAATTCATAATTGGCGTTCAGGATGTTCAAGAAAGCGGAATCTTTGATGTTTTTCCCGTTAACGCGGATCCGATCGAGATGGGTCTCATAGTGCGGCGAAGTCAAAGTGCCGACCTTATAGCCCTGCGACATCAGCAAGTCGCAAAGATAATTGACCGTCGACCCCTTGCCATCCGTTCCGGCCACATGGATCATGTAAAAATCATCCTGCGGATCGCCGGCCAGGTGACAGACATTCTGAAAATGTTCAAAAGAATAATTCGTGGATTTACGGGAAGTGATCCAGTCGATCGCTTCATCGATCTTGGTAAACATAAGAATATTATATAATGATTTTATGAAAATGATCGGCAATGACTGGGATGAAGTCATAGGAGAAGAATTTGAAAAAGACTACTATAAGAAATTACGGTCTTTTCTCGACTCAGAATACAAAAACAAGACCATCTATCCCATTCCCAAATACATCTATACGGCATTGAGGCTCACATCCTACAAAGACACCAAAGTGGTCATCCTGGGACAGGACCCCTACCATGAACCGCATCAGGCCCACGGACTGGCTTTTTCCGTTTCCAAGGGCGTCCAAGTCCCGCCTTCCTTGCAGAACATCTATAAGGAACTGCACGACGATCTGGGCTGCAGTATCCCGGATCATGGTTTTCTGGTCGAATGGGCAAGACAAGGCGTCTTGCTGCTCAATACTGTATTGACTGTGCAGGAACATCGGGCCAATTCCCATAAGGGACAGGGCTGGGAGATCCTCACCGATACGATCATCAAGAAATTAAATGAAAAAGACGACCCGGTCGTCTTCATCCTCTGGGGTTCCAATGCCCGCAGCAAGAAACAGTTCATCACCAATCCGAAACATCTGATCATTGAATCCGTCCACCCTTCTCCGCTAAGTGCTTACAACGGATTCTTCGGCTCCAAGCCCTTCTCGAAGACCAATCAGTTCCTGATACAAAACGGACTTGAACCGATCGATTGGCAGATCCATTAACAGCCCTATGGCTGTTTTTCTTCTCTTTGATCCAGAAATGCTTCGTAATCACTGAGGATCTTTTGAAGATCCTCAAAACTTTTCATCTGATTCATCTTCGCCTTATAAGTCGTCGAATCATAAAGACCGGAGATATAATGCGGCGCCAGACCGCGCATCTCGCCCATCGCCATCTTTTCACCTTTCAAGGCAATGAGCTTCTCCGCGTGTTTCAGACAATATGCAAAGCGGTCTGCCCTGCTGCTTAACGGATAGTCTTCCACATTTAGATAGGAAGTGATCTCTTTGATCAGGAAAGGATTGCCGACCAAGCCTCTTCCGATCATGACTCCATCGCAGTTCGTCGACTCCGACATCTCGATGAAATCATTAAGTGTTTTGACATCACCGTTGCCGAAGACCGGAATATCCAGGTTCTCTTTCAAGACCTTGATATGGCTCCAGTCGGAATGACCTTCATACATCTGCGATCTCGTGCGGGCGTGTAAGGCAATGGCACTTACACCGACGTTTTGAAGCTTTTTTGACAACGAAAGATAGTTCATATGTTCCCTGTCCCAGCCAAGGCGCATCTTTACGGTCACAGGCTTATCGACAGCTTCGATGATCTTTCTTACTATATCGACAGTACGGTCTTCATCCTTCATCATGGCAGAGCCGGCCCCGGTCTTGACGACCTTGTTGACCGGACAGCCCATATTGATATCGATGAAGTCGCAGTTCGTATTTTTATCCAGGACCTTTGCCGCATAGACCATGGATGTCTCATCACTTCCAAACAGCTGCAAGGAGACCGGATGGAACTCATCCGATACCTTCAACATATCCAGGGTCTTCTGATTATTGTAGAAGATCGCCTTGTCTGAGACCATCTCGGTATAGACGAGTCCGGCTCCGAATTCAAAACACAGCTGGCGGAAGGCATCGTTGGTGATGCCGGCCATCGGGGCTACGATGATCTTGGAATCGATGATCTTATCCCTTATACGAAGCATAAGACATGACTTTCTTTATATCTTCCTTGTCAAAACGATAGGTCTTGTCACAGAACTCACATTTGATATCGATGTGATCATCTTCTGCGATCTCTTCAAGATCCTTTTTCGGAAGTGTGAGAAGATTGCGCATGAAGCGTTCCCTGGAACAGTCGCAATGGTATTTCACATTCTTCTCTTCCAGGATCTCCGCATCCGGGAAAAGTTCTTTCAGATAGGCATGAAGATCATCGTTTTCCGCAAAGACGGAAGAGATCGGTTTTAAATGCAGGTTCTCCAGATAGACGATGTCTTCTTCGCTGTGGCCCGGTAAAAGTTCGATGATCATCGCGCCGGAAGATCTGACTGTCGAATCGGTATCGACCAGAACACCGACCGAAACGATGGTCGGGACCTGTTCGGAGACGGAGAAATAATAGGCAAAGTCATCGCCGATCTCACCGGACTGCAAGTCGACTTGCGAAGTGTAATTCTGTTTGAGCTTCAGGTTCTTGGTGACCTTGAGATAACCGTTCGTGCCGACGGCCTTTCCGACAGCCAGCTTATGCATCCCGTCATAGGTCATATAGATCTTGGGATCCCCGCAGAAACCTTTGACTTCCCCTGCCGAATTGGCAACACAGAGGATGGTGCCGATCGGTCCGCCGCCGTTGATGGTGACGGTGACGACTTCATTGTCATCCTTCTGCATGAGACCCATCAAAGCCGTGACAGCCAAAGTCCTGCCCAGTGCGGCGCAGGATGTCGGCCATAAGTCATGAAGCTTTCTTGCTTCTTCGACCATCTCTTTGGAATTGAATAAATAGATACGCGCATGTTCATTTAACGCGGTTGCGATCAAAACATTATTTTTCATACTCCCCCATTATAGAAGAAAACAGAGAATTATTCCTCTGTCTTCTTACTTGTTCTTCTTGTGGAAGGCTTTCTGGTCTTCGGCTTTTCTTCCGTTACGACAGGTTCCTCACTCTTTTTCTTGGCGACAGTCTTTCTGACGATCACCTTTTTTGCCGGAGCTTCACTTAACGTGACAGGCTCTTGCGCTTTGGCTTCTTCTTTCTTTGGCTCTTCTTTCTTAAGAAGTTCCTCGATCTCTTCGGCTGTCAGCGTTTCCTTTTCCATCAGGGTTTCCGCGATCTTGATCAGATCTTCCCTGTTCTCGTTGATAATGCGCTTTGCCTCATTGTGGCAGTGCTCGATGATCTTACGGACTTCCGTATCGATCTCGTAAGCGACTTGCGAAGAGGCGTTGGATGGCGAGTTGTAGTCTCTGCCAAGGAAGACGGAATCATTGCCGGAGTTGTACTGGATCGGGCCCAAGTCGGACATACCGTAGGTCGTGACCATATCCTTGGCGATGCGGGTCGCCTGCTGGATGTCGGATGAAGCACCGGTCGTGATGTCATCGAAGAAGATCTCTTCAGCAGCTCTGCCGCCCATGTAGGAAGTGATCGTATCCAGCAATTCCTTGCGGGAATTGAGCATCTTTTCCTTACGCGGTGTGATCAAATTGTAGCCGCCGGCATTGCCACGCGGGATGATCGTGACCTTCTGTACGACCGCCCCATCCGGCAAGGACAGACCGACGATCGCATGACCTGCTTCATGGTATGCGACGAGCTTCTTTGTGTAGTCATCATAAGTCCTGGATTTCTTGGCCGGGCCCATCATGACACGGTCGATCGCTTCATCGATCTGCTCGGTATCGATGACTTCCTTATTCTCACGGACTGCCAGGATGGCAGCTTCATTTAATACATTTTCAAGATCGGCACCCGAGAAGCCCGGAGTTCTCTTTGCCAGGTTGGAAAGTTCCACAGACTCGGAGATCTTTTTGTTTCTGGCATGGACTTTTAAGATCGCTTCCCTGCCCTTCATATCCGGCAAGGATACGGTGATCTGACGGTCGAATCGGCCCGGTCTTAATAACGCGGAGTCCAGAACGTCCGGACGGTTGGTCGCAGCGATGACGATGACGCCGTTGTTGTCGGCCATACCGTCAAGTTCTACCAGTAATTGGTTGAGTGTCTGTTCTCTTTCATCGTGGCCACCGCCTAAGCCGGCACCACGCTGTCTGCCGACCGCATCGATCTCATCGATGAAGATCATACAAGGCGCTGTCTTTTTCGCCTTGGCGAACATATCTCTGACTCGGCTGGCACCGACACCGACGAACATTTCGACGAAGTCGGAACCGGAGATGGAATAGAATGGAACGTTTGCCTCACCGGCGACTGCCTTTGCCAGTAAGGTCTTACCTGTTCCCGGAGGACCGACCATGATGATGCCCTTAGGAATACGGGCACCCATCCTGGCGAACTTCTTCGGGTTCTTGAGATATTCGATGATCTCCTGCATCTCTTCTTTTTCTTCATCGCAGCCGGCAACATCATCGAACCTCACCTTGATGTCATCTTCCAGTCTCGCTCGAGACTTCGAGAAATCGAAGGCCTGCTTGTTGGAATTCATGGCACCCATGCGGTTCATGATGAAGACGCCCGCTACGACAAATAAGATCAAGGGAATGACCGAAGATGCCAGCTCCAGAAGATAGTTGGACGCATTGGCATCCACGAAAGTGACGTTTTCGACTTTCTTGAGTTCTTCGATCAGATCATCGGCTGCCTTTTCGGTATTCGGGATGATCGCATTGAAGGCATGGCTCACGCCTCCGGAATCCTTGTAGACACCGGATATCGTCAATGTGTTGTAGTCGACGGATACCTTGGCCATCTCGATCTTCTGTGAAGATACGAGTTCATTGAACTCACGATAATTCAGATTGGTGGTCGATGTCCTTCCCGGGCTTGAGAACGCCATCATCAGTAAGAACAGCGACACGAACAGGTATGGTATGAAATTTACCAGTGGCCTTTTATTGTTGTTATTATTCATTTACCTATTTATAACACTCCTCTTTCAATACGCCTACATAAGGCAGATTACGATACTTCTGGTTGAAGTCGAGACCAAAGCCGATGACAAATTCATTCGGGATCTTGAAGCCGACATATTCGGCATCGATCTCCACGATACGGCGATCCGGCTTATCCAGGAGCGAGACGATCTTAACATCGTTTGCTTCCTTGCTGTAAAGCAGATCCTTGACCTTCTTCAAGGTCTTTCCGGTATCAACGATATCCTCAACGACCAGGACATCCATTCCCTTGATGGAATGATCGAGGTCCTTGACGATCTTGACATCGCCCATCGATTCCGTTCCCGAATAGGAAGAAACGGCCATGAAATCGATCTCACATTCAACGGTGATATATTTGATCAGTTCCGCCATGAACGGAACGGACCCTTTTAATAAACCGATGATCATCGGTTGTTTTCCTTCATAATCTTTCGAGATCTGTGCACCCAGTTCCCTGCAGCGGTCAACGATCTCTTTTTCACTGATCAGCACTTTTTCAACATTATCTGCCAACATCGTTAAAGTCCTCCGTATATTTCAACATTTTATCATAAAGACACCGGGATCATCACAATAATGATTGACATCGCAGCCGATCCCGGATACAAAGATCACCCTGTTTTGCGCATCGGCCATCACCGGCCAGGACAGCTCTTCTTTCATTGAGATCTTGCGATCGATGAAGAATCGGTTGAGCTTCTTTGTACCGAAACGAAGTTCGATACTGTCACTTTTTCTTGCGTTTCGGATGGTGATCGGAAAGTCTTTGTCTGTCAGACAGACACCTTCGATCTTTCTTCCCTGATTCGCAATAGTAAAGAATTCACAGGCAAAGCCCTTCAACGCTTCGATCGAATCAAAAGTATAGGCATAATCCTCTTTCTTTTCAAAGACAGTGATCCTTCCGTATTCCTTGCATAAGATGATGTCTTTTCCTTCAAAGACGCAGTGCTTTGCGTTCAGCAGCTGACGTTTCATCTCCTTGTAATGTGCTTTTGACAAAGAGGAAAAATGAACACCCAGATACTCATAGAGATACGGGATCCTGTCAAACTGCCGTATCGTAAAAGTTCCCTTTTCCAACGCCTTTTGCGCTTTTTCATAGTGAAGCTTCTTCTTCCTGTTTCTTTCTTCGATGGTCCTTACAAGTTCATCTTTTTCTTCATCCGACATCTTTTCGATCTTATGGTGGCGGACTCTGTTTCTTTCATAATCATCCTTCAGGTTGGATTCATCGATGCCATACGGGACATCGTTTTCAAGACAATAGTCAAGAAGCTGCTTCTTCGTATAAGCTAACAAGGGACGGCAGGCTTTCACTTTATCGATGACATTGTTTCTTCTTAATCCGTAATAGGAAACACCGATCTTCTTTTCTTCCTGCATCAGGTAGGTTTCGATCAGATCATCTTTGTGATGGGCGACCAGTACTTCATCCAGATCGTTTTCCTTACATACCTCATAAAAGAAATCGTATCTGGCCTTTCTGGCGGCAGCCTGGAAGTTGCCTGTATAGTCTTCTTCCTTGAAATCGTAGAGGTGGAATGGGATATCATACTTCTTACAATATCCTCTTACGATATCTTCATCCCTTTTTGCAGTATCCCGTTTGTGGTAATTGACATGGGCCGCTTCGATATAGGCACCGCTTTTTCGGACCATATCGAAAAGGGCCATGGAATCCGGCCCTCCTGAAACTGCGATCAGATAACGTTTTGACTTGTCGATAGTAAGCTCAGACATTCTAATTATTGAAACGGAAGAACATGATGTCTCCGTCTTTCGGATGATAGTCCTTTCCTTCCAGACGGATCTTGCCGGCTTCCTTGAGCTTGGCTTCCGTCTTGAATTCCATGATGTCTTCATAGGTATAGACTTCCGCCTTGATGAAGCCTTTTTCAAAGTCGGTATGGATGATACCGGCACATTGCGGAGCCGTATATCCCGACTTGAAGGTCCAGCCGCGGCATTCGTCTTTTCCGACCGTGAAGAAAGTCTCCAAGCCTAAGGTCTTATATGCCTTGACGATCAGCTCATCGAGACCGGAACGTTCGATCTCGAGCTCCTTCATGAACTCTTCCTTTTCTTCCTTGGAAAGATCGGAAAGTTCCTCTTCGATCTTGGCGGAGATGGCAACGGCTTGTGAGCCTTCCTTTTCCGCATAGTCTTTGACCGCCTGGTAATACTTGTTGGAATCGGGATCGTTGATCTCTTCTTCCTTGATATTGCAGACATAGATGACCGGCTTTGCCGTCAGGAAGTTGAACTGCTTGAGATATTCCGCTTCGTCCTTATTGAAAGACAAGGAGCGGATATTCATGGACTTGCCTAAGGCCTCATTGATCTTCTTCAAGAGATTGTATTCAAAGACCGCTTCCTTCTCCTTGGAATTGAGGGCCTTCTTCTCGACCTTGGCGATGCGGTTTTCGCAAGTCGCGATATCCGCCATCTGCAATTCGAAATTGATGATCTCGATGTCATCGATCGGATCGATCCTGTCGTAGACATGGGTGATGTTATTGTCTTCAAAACACCTCACGACATGGCAGATCGCATCGACTTCCCGGATGTTGGCCAGAAACTTGTTTCCAAGACCTTCACCTGTGGAAGCGCCTTTGACCAGACCTGCGATATCGGTGAATTCAAAAGTCGTGAATATGGTCCTTTCCGGCTCAAAGAGCTTGGAAAGATTGATCAGACGTTCATCTTTGACTTCGACCACACCGACATTGGGTTCGATGGTCGCAAAAGGATAGTTGGCCGCTTCGACGCGGGAATTTGTTATCGCATTGAACAGCGTCGACTTGCCGACGTTCGGAAGTCCGACGATACCTGCAGTTAAACTCATAGTATTAGCACCTCATCCACTAGTTTAACACTAAAGGGTGCTAAAATGTAGACATGGAAATCCTGACGGCAAACAAGGAAATGATCAAAGAGACTTCGGATTTCGCCTCGGAAGTTTTCATTGATTACTACATCCCATTGATCGGTGAGAAACAGGCAAGATACATGGCAGACCTTTTCTTGTCGCAAGACGCCATCTTAAAGCTCATCGATGACGGCGCCGTTTTCCGTCTCGTCAGAGATGAAGGAGAGATCATCGGCTTTTGCGAATACAAGAAGGAAGAAGGAAGGCTCTTTCTTTCCAAACTTTACGCAAGAAAAGATCAGCGTCATAAAGGTGTCGGCCGTTTCATGTTTGAAGACGTCAAAGCCTACGCAAGACGAAACGGTCTGAAAAAGATCTGCCTTACCGTCAACAAGGGCAATACCCCATCCTATGAGATCTACCTGCATCTTGGTTTCAAGGTCATCGATTCCGTGGTCAATGACATCGGTCAGGGTTATGTGATGGATGACTACATCATGGAATATACGCTCAATGAATAGATCCGTTTCCCGTTATGTAAAAATCAGTGCCGTACTTGCACTTATCTTATTCATAGTATTCTCGATCTATATTGGCAAATATCTCCTCACCTTCATCAATGATCCGGAGATGTTCCGTAACTGGATCGATTCTTTCGGCATCTATGCGCCATTGGCTTATTGCGGCGTCACGATCTTACAGATCCTTTTTCCTCTGATACCCGGTGAGCCGATGGAAATGATCGCCGGCTATGCCTTCGGTTCCTTGCAAGGCACTCTGCTTTGCATCCTGGCGGAATCCTTAGGATCGATCCTTGTCCTGTTTGCCGTAAAGAAATACGGACGCAAGATCGTCGAGATCTTCTTTGAAAAAGAAAAGATCGATTCCCTGAAGTTCCTTCGTTCCGACAAGCACCGTATCCTCTTGTTTGCCCTGATTTTCATCGTTCCGGGCACTCCGAAAGACTTGTTGTGTTATTTAGCCGGTCTCACCGATATCGAGACAAAGATCCTGATCCCGATCATCACGATAGGCCGGCTTCCTTCGATCATCACCTCCACATTAGCAGGCGATCATCTGGGCGATCAGAGCTACATCAAGGCAGCCATCTATATCGCCATCGCCTTGCTGTTCTCGGCGGTCGGCATACTGATCTATCAGTACATACAGAAAAGAAACAAAGAGAATTAAGTGCCTCAGGCACTTTTTCTTATTGTGTACATATCCTTAATAACAGAAACGATCCCATCTCGGGATCGTTTCTGTACTACTTATTGTTGGAAGATTGTTTAATGAAAAAATTATTACACTATCTTTATACCATTCATCTGTGAAAAGATTGTGAAAGCCAGGACCGGATCATCATCATGCGGTCCTTGCCGTTGATGTCCTTATAGACTTCGATCTGCGCTTGCGGGAAGTATTCTTTCGCCAGAGCGGATAAGGAATCCTTCAGATCATAGCCCATCTCAAAGAAAATAAAGCCGTTTGGACGAAGTATCTTATGGGCGTCCCGCAATATCTCCCGATAGAATTTCAAGCCGTCAGAGCCGCCAAACAAGGCGACATGCGGTTCGTAGTCATAGACGGATGCTTCGATCGTTTCCACTGTCTTGATATAGGGAGGATTGGAGACCAGGATATCGAATTTCAGATCTTTTTCGATATACGGCTCCAGCATCGATCCCTGTAAGAACGTGACATCGCAATCGTTGTTTTCCGCATTGGTCTTCGCCACTTTCAAGGCATCTTCAGAGATATCGGAGGCATAGACTACCAGCCTGTCTTCTTCCTTTTTCAAAGCGATGGCGATCGCACCGGAACCCGTGCCGACATCGCAGACCCGGATCTTTCTTGAATCAAAGTATTCATCGTATTTGGAAAGGATGAGTCCGACCAGTTCTTCCGTCTCCGGACGCGGTATGAGAACACCGTCATTGACGATGAAACGATAGCCGTAGAAGTAGGAATAGCCCAAGACATAGTTCATCGGTTCATTGTTCATGATCCGTTCCATGCCGCTTACAAACAGGTCATAGACTTCCTTCTTCATCGGCTTGTCGATATCCAGGTACAGATTGACATCATGGTCATTGCACAGCTCAAAAAGAAAAGCCTTCACCGTTTCCGGCGGAAGCCCCTTCTCTTTGAACAGTTTGCGATATTCATGTATCAGTTGATTATACGTGTTCATTCAGCAGTTTTTCTTTATCATCGTTTGCCAGCAAGGCATTGACGATGTCATCGAGTTTTCCTTCCATGATGCGGTCGAGCTGATTGATCGTCAGACCGATACGATGGTCGGAAACACGGTTCTGCGGATAGTTGTAGGTACGGATCTTTTCGGATCTGTCGCCCGTGCCGATCTTGGAACGGCGTAGTGCGCCTTCTTCTTCCTCTTTCTTCTGTTTGTAGTAATCGTAGACTCTGGCACGGATGATACGAAGTGCCGTCTCCTTGTTGGCGATCTGATTGCGTCCGTCCTGGCAGTTGACGGTGATACCCGTCGGCTTATGGACGATACGAACGGCCGAATCGGTCTTGTTGATGTGCTGACCGCCCGCACCGGAAGCACGATGGGTCTCGATCTCCAAGTCAGAATCCGGGATCTCGATATCCTCATCTTCGACATCCGGGAAGACGATGACTGTCGCTGTGGAAGTATGTACCCTGCCCTGGGTCTCGGTCTTCGGGACACGCTGTACGCGGTGTGCGCCGGATTCGAATTTGAAATGCCTGTAGGCATCCAGGCCTTTGACCTGGAAAGATATCAGAGCATAGCCGCCTGCTTCACCTTCCGAAGATTCCATGACTTCTACTTTATATCCCAAAGAATCGGCATAGTAGGAATACATGCGGAACAGGTCGCCGGCAAAGATGTTTCCTTCATCTCCGCCTGCTGCGCCACGTATCTCGACAAGACAGTCATAGCTGTCTTCAGGATCTCTTGGCAAAAGCAGTTCTTCGATATGTGCGTTCAAAGCTTCAAGCTTCTCCCTGGCATCGGCGATCTCCATCTCGGCCATCTCCTTGATCTCAGGATCCGGATCCTTGAGCATCTCTTCGCCGTCTTCGATGATCGACGTATACTTCTTGTAATTCTGATACGCGTCATAGGAAGCCTTGATCTTGGCCTGTTCCTTGGAAAGCTTGGTATATTTCTTGACATCAGAAACGACATCCTCTTTCATCAGTTCTTCGTTGATGTCGTTGTATCTTTTTTCGATCTCCTGCAGTTTGATGATCTTTGCGTCCATATTATCTTCCTAACTGTACCTTCGGTTTGTCCGGTACCTCATGGCAATGTCTGCATCTGGCCTCATAGGACTCCGATGCACCGACCAGGATGATCGGATCGTTGTAGGATGCCGGTCTGCCGTTGATGATGCGCTGTGTCCTTGTGGCCGGCGCACCGCACTTGTTGCATACGGCGGCGAGCTTGGTGACGAATTCCGCTTCCGTGATCAGCTGCGGCATCGGTCCAAACGGTTCGCCCTTGAAATTGGTATCAAGACCTGCCGCCATGACACGTATGCCCCGATCAGCCAGCTCATTGCATACGGCACAGATGTTGTCATCGAAGAACTGTGCCTCATCGATCGCTACGACCTGGGTCGTCGGTTTTACCATCTCCAGGATCTCGACAGCATCGGAAACGACATGGGATTCCACGGAGGAACCCGCATGGGATACGACTTTTGTTTCCGAATAACGGTTATCGATCTTCGGTTTGAAGACCATGATCTCTTTTTTTGCAAATTCCAAAACCTTGATACGGCGTATCAGTTCCTCGGTCTTGCCTGCAAACATGCAGCCGCTGATCGTCTCGATCCAGCCGTCTCTATAACTTTGATACATAATTCTTTACCTCAAAAACCATTATAAAATAAAAAGAGGAATGATTTCCTCTAATTATTGCTTGTTAAGCCATACTTCTTATTGAATTTTTCAATTCTGCCTGCAGAAGCCGCAAATCTCTGTCTGCCCGTGTAGAACGGATGACAGTTGGAACAAGTATCGACCTTGATGCCGTCCTTCTTCGTGGAACCGGTCTCGAATGTCGTACCGCAGCCAGCGCAGGTAACAGTAACTCTGTAATAATCAGGATGAATACCTTTTTTCATCTTAATCTCCCTTCTGCCTTGAGTATCATGTCAACCCAAAGAAAGTTTACATGCTTAATTATTATAACAGATTGAACGTCAAAGTAAACACTTAAATAAGGCTAATTACAGCATTTTACAGGCAAAATCAAATGATTTCAGCATTACTTATAAACGATAAACAATCGTCATGATCTATAGTCTCATATTTTTCTCAAAACGGATACCTATTTGTCTCTTGTCCTGTCATATGCAGACCTGTATGCTTCAAAGTCGCCCCTTTTATCGATCGCAACGTTCATCATTATCATCTTTCTGTTTTCAAGCTTATAGATGACGCGCAGATTCTGTCCTCTCAGTTTTACTTCACAACAGCCTTTTAAATCGAAACCGTGCTTATTGCCTAGGGGAATGCCATAACCACCTAATGTTCGTGGCAAAGGATTCTGAACGATTTTATCCAGAGCTTTTATTACTATTCTTCGCTGATGACCATCTAAAGATTCTAAGTCTTTTCGCGCATCCGCACTAAACTCATATCTCCATCCGTTATTAGTCATAATCAAATTCGATTTCTTCCATCTCGTCAAGGTCGTCATCGGAAATCTGATACTCTTTCATGATCTGATCACGACTATATGTGATTCCCGCGTCAGCAACGTATGCCTCGACACGTTCATTAACTTTTTTATAAAAGAGATACTCCTGGTAATCCTGATACTCATCAAAAGAAATCAACACAGCTTCAGGCTTATTGTTTTTAACTATAAAAACCGCTTGTTTCAATTTCTGAATTGTTTCGATAATCTTACTGGCTTTTCCGCGATTCAAATCCGTCAGAGGCACAAAGCTGATTCTTTCATTCATACTACAACTGCTCCTTTCAAATAAATTATAAAATAAAAATAACGTTAAATTTAACGTTATTTTATGGAAAAAGTCTTTTTGGCGAAAAAGATTACCAAATTTTGCCGTAAAGCCCCTACCTTCAGACATGGGGATATAAGGCGCTTATTAAAAATGAACTCATGTATTATGTATATATTTATAGTATAATACATATGTGGAATACAAGAGTAATAATAATATTGTATACAGCTGTAAATACCATGTAGTCTGGTGTCCGAAATACAGACGTAAAGTCCTCACGGGCGATGTGGAAACAAGATTAAAAGAGCTTATTGAACAAATCTGTCAGGAGATCCGGATCGATCTTCTGGAAATGGAAGTAATGCCAGACCATGTACATCTGCTTCTCGAGGTAGATCCGCAATTCGGAATACATAAGGCAGTCAAAACCATCAAAGGCAGAACGTCCAGGATCCTGCGCTCCGAATTCAAGCATTTGACGACAAAATTGCCTACGCTGTGGTCAAACAGTTATTTTGTCTCTACGCTCGGCGGTGCGCCGCTGTCAGTGATCAAACAGTATATAGAATCTCAAAAAACTTCGCAAAGACAATAGAAATGCAAAAAGGCTATACCGCAAGAATATATCCAAACAAGGATCAGCAGCTCGTTCTTAAAAAGGAGTTCGGTGCCTGCCGTTATGTCTATAATTATTATCTTGCCAAGCGTATTCAGGCATATAAGCAGGATAACATATCTTTAAGCTGCTATCAGACGCAGAAGATGCTGACATCTTTGAAAAAAGACAGCGAACATACCTGGCTGTCAGATATTGACAGTATGGCGCTTCAGGAAAGCCTGAAAGATCTCGATCGTGCCTATCAGAATTTCTTCAAAGGAAATACCAGATTCCCGAAGTTTCATTCCAAACGCAGCAGACAGTCCTTCAGAACAAGAAATCAGGGTAACGGCATCCGCATTGCAGACAATACTGTCAGAATACCCAAAGTCGGCTTTCTAAAGTATAAAGGTCTTAAAGATTTTGACGGTCGCATACTGAATGCTTCCGTATCCTTATCGGCAAGCGGGAAATACTATATCTCGCTTTGTGTCGAAAGCAAAGACACTGTCCTCACAAATAACGGCAGCACTGTCGGTTTGGATGTAGGCATTCATGAGTTCTGCACCGACAGCAACGGCAATAAGATCGTCAATCCCAGGACCTATCATAAGCACGAAAAGAAACTCATCCGTGAACAGCGAAAGCTTTCCCGTAAGAAGAAAGGATCTGCCAATTATTGCAAGCAGCGGATCAGACTCGCTGTCCAGCATGAAAAAGTCGCCAATATCCGCAAGGATTTCCTGCATAAAGAGTCTTTTAAGCTCGCTAACGAAAACCAAGTAGTGTGCGTAGAAGACCTGAATGTAAAAGGAATGCTCGGAAATCATCATCTTGCAAAGTCGATTTCCGATGTCGGCTGGAGTGAGTTTTTCAGACAGCTTGAATACAAAACCGCAGAGCGAAAAGGCGTGCTTATAAAAGTGCCGACATTCTACCCAAGCACTCAGACCTGTTCGTGCTGTGGATATCAGAATCCTTGTGTTAAAAAACTTACTGTCAGGGAATGGACCTGTCCGAATTGCAATACACACCATGACAGAGATTTTAATGCTGCAAAAAATATTCTGAATAAAGGCTTAGAGATACTGGCATCCTAAGCAGAATACCAGGTACCGTGGGGCACACGGGAACAGGCGAAAGCCTACGCTTGCAGACATCGTGTAAGACTTAAGATACTTAAGCAGTGATGGTCGAAGCAAGAATCCCCCGGATTTATCCGTGGGGAGTGTCAATCAATATCCGCTCCGATCGCCTTTAGTTTATTTACGATCGAATCATAGCCTCTGTAGATGTGATAGGCATTATGGATGATCGTTTCCCCATCCGCCATGAGTCCCGCAATGACCAGCGATGCACCACATCTTAAGTCTGTCGCAAAGATATCGGCTCCATGAAGCGGTGTAGGACCGTGTACGAGCGAATAGCCTGTACCATATTCGATATTGGCACCCATCTGATTGAGCTCGTGGCAGTGTTTGAAACGTTCCGCATAGATCGTCTCTTCAACACGCGAATCACCGTTCGCCTTTGTCAGCAAGGCCGTTAACGGCTGCTGCAGATCTGTCGCAAAACCCGGGAACGGCTGGGTGATGATGTCGACCGGTTTGAGATCTTCTCTTCCGAAGACTCTGACATAGTCGGAGCCCTGCTCAAGTTTGACACCCATCTCTTCAAGTTTGGAAGTCAGTGCTTCGATGTGCTGTGGGATGACGTTTTTCACCGTCACATCTTCGCCGCACGCCGCGGCAGCGACGATATAGGTCCCCGCTTCGATGCGGTCAGGAATGATATCGTGAATGCAGCCTTTGAGTCTGGTGATGCCGTTGATGGTGATCTCAGACGTACCGGCGCCTCTGATCTGGGCACCCATTTTGTTCAGCATGGAAGAAAGATCGATGATCTCCGGCTCTTTCGCCGCATTTTCGATAGTCGTCCTTCCTCTTGCGAAGCATGCTGCCAGCATGATGTTGATCGTCGCACCGACCGAGGCAAAGTCAAGATAGATATCATCGCCCTCGAGCTCTTCGGCATCGATCTCGATGATGTTTCCTTCCTGTCTGATCTTTGCGCCAAGGGCTTCAAATCCCTTCAAGTGCAGATCGATCGGACGCGGGCCGAGGTTGCAGCCGCCCGGTGAATACATGCGCACATGTTTGAAACGGCCTAAAAGCGCACCCATGAAGTAGTAGGATGCCCTCAGCTTCATGACATCGTCATCGAGAAGATCGATGTTGGTGATATTGGTCGGGTCGATCGTCAGTTCATCGCCATCCGCTCTGACCTTGACATTCAAAAACTCCAGCAGCTTGATCAGGATCTGTACATCCTTGATGTCAGGCACATCATAAAGCTTCACGACTTCACTTGCCAGTACGACGGAAGGAAGTATGGCTACAACGGAGTTCTTACATGAAGAAACGGTCACTTCGCCATTGAGCTTGCGGCCGCCTTTTATTCTGATTACATCTTCCATAGTTTTCCCTTTGCTATAAGAAAGCAGGTATCACACCTGCTTTAGTTTGCCGGTTTTGCCCAGACGTCAGATTCTGTTCCCAAGCAGAAGTAGACTTTATCGGCAACTTTCGCCCAGGAGTAATCCGCATCATCCGTGCCCTTTACGACTTCGATGACTTTGAACTTGTCATCGTTGTAGGCATAATCCTTGCCGTTATAGGTCGTCAGATCCGCCTGTCTTGAAGGAGATGTCCTGAAGGAGATCGGTCCGTCCGTGACGACATATAAGAGTTCGCCTTCACCGGACGCATTGTTTTTCAGGTCTTCGATCTGCTTGCTTAAAGCTTCGATCGTAGCAGCCTGGTCAGAGATCTGCTTCTTGTAGTTGGCTTCATTGGCCTGCATCTGCAGATAGGATGTGTTGGCTTTTACATAAGCCTGATGCTGCTTCAAAGCGTAGAAGCCGCAGCCCACCAGGGACGCCAGCAGCAAGCCGATGATGATCAGGCATAAGATCAAAGATCCGTTTTTGCCTTTCTTTCTTCTTGGCGTTTCATCGAAATCGTCATCGTCGTCACCATAGACTTTGGTGTCGCCTGTCGTATCATCGTATAATTCGTCATCACTCATCTTGAAGATCGACATATCGACGCTGTCAGAGCCTAATGTCTTTTCTTCAACGAAATCGGGAATGTCCAGTTCTTCCTTCCCCTGTCTTTCATAAGGATTTTTATTTGTCATTTTAATCACCTCACCATTTATTTCAGATCATCTTCAAACAATACGCGATAGCCCTCATATTCACCGCTCAGTAATGCGGACTGGTTGGCTACCTCGAATATGGAAGTGATGATCTTACCGTCTGTATTGATATGCTGCTTGAAGGCATCGACGATCATCTGCTTTTCATCCGCATTGATCGCATAGCCATGATTCAACGTGATCTCCACATACTGCCTCAGGTTCTCGACATTCTTGAAGGATGTACGGTGCAGTATGACGATCTGTTCGCCCAAAGGATATTCCTCGGCGATCGATTCTTTCAGGTCATAGACGTTGCGGATGAAACCGCCGGAAAGATACGGATACGCCTTATGGATCTTGTCGTAGATCTCCTTGAACTGTTCTTCCTGTCTTCTCTTTTCGATCTCTTCCTCATCGAGCTTCGATTTGAGATCATCGATCAAAGAAGAGATGTAGGCATCGTTCTTCCTGCTTTCACTGACAGGTTCCTTCGCTTCTTCAACAGGTACATGCTCGGCATTTTCCTGTTCGCTGATGAAGTTTTCGATCTTGTTGTAATAGACATCAGACATAGGCTGTATGTCTTTCATCAGCTTGATGATATCGTCTTTGTCGACCTGTTCCGGGAAGACGAGATGCGAACGTTCCTCTTCTTCTTTTCTCTCGAGTTCTTTTTCGATCTCTTCTTCTTTTTCCTTTTCCTGCTCCATGGAAACATCGATGAGCGGATTTTCTATGATGCGGATCCTTTCTTCTTCCGGGATCTCATCTTTGACTTCTTCCCTGACTTCTTCTTCGGCTTTTTCTTCTTCGACAGCCTCTTCATCCGCTGCCGGATTGGCCACTACACCAAGTTCCTGGATCTGATTGATCATCGAAGATGTATATTCTTCTTCTTTTTCTTCTTTGACGTTTTCCGCTGCGACCAGTTCCGAGAAGATCGAATCCAGTTCCTTATTGGCACCGGTCAGGATCTCCTTGGATCTGTTTTCATCTTTCTTATTGACGTTTCTGGCGATGAGCTCGAGCATCTGTGTCTCTTCCTCATCGAGTTCGTAAGGGATCTCTTCCTCGACTTCCGCAGGAACTTCCTTGACCTTTTCGGCAGGCATCTCTTCAGGAACTTCGTCTTTGACTTCTTCCCGGTCGGATTCCTCTTCGACCTTGAGATCGGCATCAAGATCATAGAAAGAAAGCAGATCTTCTAATTCTTTTTTATTGTCGGCTGGAACCTTGTTTTCTTCTTCATCGAGATCGACATCAAAAAGCTCGTCAAACTCTTTGACGAGATCTTCTTTCTTTTCTTCTTCCTTATTGGCATTGACGAATTTATCAAAAGCCTCATAGCCGGCAGCCATGAGATCTTCCGCACCTGCGGACAGTTTGGCAGATACTTCTTTGAGTTCTTCGCCAAGTTCTTTCTTCAACGATTCCAGATCGATATTCTGCAGTTCCGTCAAAGGACCGTTCTTGTCTTCCCCGATGTGTCTGTTCAGGTAATCCAGTGCCTTATTGACAAAACCCAGTAACACTACGTTTTTAGGTTCCACTTTTCCTCCACGTCAGAACGAGTATTCCATCCCCGATATTATCAAATAACATTATATCAAAACGCTCATCATTATGCACAAATTCTCTGAACTTAATGATCTTTCTGACCAGATTCCTGAGGTTCCTTGAGGTGATGTTTTCGACATCGTAGATCAGTCCGTGGAAGATCATATTGTCAAAGACCATGACCCCGTCTTTTTGTAAATTCGGCAGAAACTTTTCCATGTATCTTCCGTATTGTGCTTTGGCCGCATCCACGAAGATCAGATCGTACATCTTATCCGTCTCATATTCTTCGATCGGACAGAAATGAACAGTGATCTGTTTTTCAAGACCTTCCTTTTCGATGTTGGCCACAGCCTGCTCATACATCTCCTTCACCTTTTCGATCGTATCGATGCGGATATCTTTATCAAGTTTTGCCATATGGATGGCAGAATAGCCCACCGCCGTACCAAGCTCCAGGATGTCTTTGCAGTTTCTTTCTCTGATCAAATTTAAAAGAAAGGCAAGCCCTTCATCTTTGATGATGGGCACGCCTTCCTTCAATGCTTTTTCTTTTATGTTTTCGATTTCCAAACTCATTGCATCATCGATCTGACGTATGTGATGAAGCCTTCACATTTCTCTTTGGCTTTCTCCATACTTGTATCCTTTACGGACAGATAGCACTTGCACTTCGGTTCAGTACCGCTCGGTCTGATCGCAATGAAAGAACCATCTTCCAAGTAATATTTTAATACATCAGATACATCGTGCATCTTGAATTCTTCTTCTTTTCCGTTTTCATAGACTTTCTGAAGCTTGTAGTCTTCGATCTTCAGTGTCTTGAAACCAGGGACCTCGAGAGGATTGTTGCGGATATTGGACATGATCTGCTGCAGCTTGACGGCGCCATCGGCACCCGGAAGCATGATGGAGAACTGTGTGTCATAGTAGTAGCCGACCTTTTCGTAAGCTTCGTTCATGACATCCATCAGAGTCTTGCCCTTGGACAGATAATGTGCGCAAGCCTCTGCCAGTAACAGGCAGGCCTGTGTGGCATCCTTATCTCTGACGAACGGTTTGATCAAAGAACCGTAGGACTCTTCATAACCGAAGACATAGTCCTTGGCATGGTCTTTTTCATACTGTCTGACTTTGTTGCCGATATACTTGAAACCGGTCAAAGTCCTTTCATTGTCACAGCCGTGATATCTTGCGATCGCTTCGCCGATATCGGAAGTGACGACAGTGTTGAACATGCAAGGATGTTCGTATTTGATACCTAATTCCTCATTGGAAGAAAGGATGTATTCCAGTAATAATGCACCAGTCTGGTTGCCGTTCAAGACGATGTATTCATCGCCCTGCTTGATGCCGACACCCATTCTGTCACCATCCGGGTCACAGACTAAGAGCAGTTTTGCGTCGATCTCTTTTGCAAGCTTGAGGACTTCCTCATATGCACCAGGCTCTTCAGGGTTCGGAGTCTTGGTCGCACCGAAGGCAGGATCCGGAACGGACTGGCTCTTCACTTCGACGACATCATAGCCGGCAAGTTTCAGAGTATCCATGACCGGATGATAGGAAGCGCCATGTTCCGGTGAGAAAGCGATCTTGAAATTCTTGTCGACATCCGGACGCAGCTGGATGGACAGACAGTCTGCATAATATGCATCGTCGACTTCCTTGTTGACGACATGGATCAGGCTCTCATCATAGTTCTCGGCAGGCTTGATATCGAGAAGATCACCCAGCTTGGCGATCTCATCGATGACCTTGGCAGCGAGTTCAGGGATCAGCTGGCAGCCGGTCTCATCATAGAGCTTGTAGCCGTTATATTCTTTCGGGTTATGGGAAGCGGTGATCATGATACCGCCGTCACACTTGAAGTATCTTACCGTGTAAGAAAGTTCCGGTGTCGGTCTGAGTGAATCAAAGATGTACGTCTCGATGCCGTTTCCTGCGAGAAGCTTCGCGCAGTCGAACGCAAACTCTTTGGAATTGAAACGATTGTCATAAGCGATCGCAACGGAATGAAGACCGTTGTTATTGAGATAGTTGGCAAAGCCCTGTGTCGCCTTGCGGATCGTGAAGATGTTGAGACGGTTCGGTCCCATGCCCATCAATCCTCTCATACCGGCAGTTCCGAATGCCACATCCGTAAAGAAGGCATCCTTGATCTGCTGTTCGCTCATGTCTTTCAGTTCCTGCCTCTGTTCATCACTGAGGTTTGGATGATTCAGCCATTTTTCGTAAATTTCTCTGTAGTCCATTTTTCCTTTTCCTTCCAAGTTAAAATAAGGGAAGATTTGTTTTCTTCCCTTTTGTTGTTTTACTCAATTACTTTCTGTTTTCTTAAGATGTCTTCGATTGCTGCGATTGCTGCATCTTCATCTTCACCTTCACAAGTAATCGTGATCTCTGACTGAGTAGGGATGCCTAACGACATAACACCCATGATCGATTTCATATTGACGGATCTCTCCTTGAATGAAACCTTTACATCACATTTGAATTTACTTGCAGCGTTTACAGCAACTGTAGCAGGACGAGCATGCAAACCTACAGGGTCAACAACTAATACCTTGATTTCTTTCATGACCTTCCCTCCATTTCTTCCAAGGATCAAAAATCCTTATGAACTTATTATAGAATTGTAAGCGCTTATATTCAAGACATTCAATGGAAAATTTTTAATGAAAAAGGTCACTTGTGATACGTCTCATGATTGAGGATCTTGAAGCTGCGGTAGATCTGTTCCAGCAGGATAAGTCTTGTCATCTGGTGCAGAAATGTAAGATCGGACAGACGGATCTTTTCATTTGCCCTCTCACGAAGTTTTTCCGATAATCCGAGACTTCCGCCGATCACAAACGTGATCTTAGGATGACTGTTGAATAAGGAATCGATCTTCTCTGCCAGAGACACAGAATCGATCGACTTGCCATGCAAGTCAAGGAGGATGACATATTCACCCGCATCGATCTTATCCAGAGCTCTCTGCCCTTCCTTGTCAAGTACGGCCTTTTCATTATCTGTGATCGGCTCATCCTTGACCTCAACGACTTCGATCTTGTGATAGCGCTGTATCTTTTTTATGTAATCATCGATCAAAGCGGAAAGATGCTTGTCCTTGACCTTGCCGATGGCGATGACCTTAATCATTGCCTAAAGACCCGACCAGAGTCTGACCGCCTCTGACATATTCGATATTGAGCTGCGTATTGTCCGAATAGATGGCACGCAGATAAGAATCCAGACCGATGATCACTTCATCATTGATCTTCGTGATGACATCCCCTGCCCTGAGACCTGCCGCATAAGCCACGCCGTTCTCCTTGATCCTTTCGACATAAAGGCCATCGACCGTTTCGATCGGTATGCTGAGATTGGTCTTCTCATAATTGTACATATCCTTTAAGAAGCTGCCCTTGATGCCGAATACGTTTCTTGAAATGCCGTTCTGGGCAAGCAGTTCTTCCGCGATCATCTTCACTTCGTTGATCGTCACCGCAAAGCTCACGCCGCCCTGGGCGGACATCGTCGTCATGCCTATTGCTTCGCCATTCATGTTGATCAAAGGCGAACCGGAGTATCCCGAAACAAGCGGATCGGAGATCTCTACGACATTCAAGAAATAGTTGTATCTTTCATCCTCCACCAGGATGGAATTTTCGATCTGCAAGCCATTGGCTGCCACCATCGATAATTCAAGGGAACCCTGATAATCCATCGATACCGGCGTACCGATCGAGATCACGAATTCCCCCTGCTTCAGCAGGGAAGAATCCCCCGTCTTCATAGGCGCGATCTCATAAGGCGTCACGACCCGGATGAGGGCAAGATCGGTATAGATGTCGTGTCCGATCAGTTCACCCGGCACCTGATAAGATTTCCCGAAATGTACGGTGATTGTATTTACGTTGGATACGCCATGATATGCCGTCAGGATATAGACGTTTTCTGCTTCCTGCTTGTAGACGAAACCGGAAGAGATGTTGTTATCACCGCTGATGGTGACGATCGAAGGCCTTACGGCTTCGGCGATCTTGGTCAGATCCGTAGAAAAACCGTTCACCTCATACTGGTTGATCACAGCGGAATCTTCTCTGGCGGATACGGCGTTTAGCTGTGATGACAGGAACAGACACCAGACAGCCAGAAAGAATATCAGTACATAAAGCAAACGGTTTGTTTTCATATAAATTATTTTATCAATCGATCAGAGAACATTGCAAATAGTTGCAGGCATTGGTACGTATGCCGTTGACTTCAAACGTCAGATGCAGGTGCACGCCTTCCGAATAGCCGGTATTGCCCATCTGGCCGATGACCTGTCCACGGGTGACGTTCTGTCCCTCATCGACATAAGCGGAAGTGTTCAGATGCATGTACATCGTCCGGACACCGTTGTTGTGGTTGATGATGACGAAGTTACCCATATCCCAGCGCCAGCCTTTGGATTCGACCGTGCCGGAGTCCACCGCATAGACCTGCGCGTACTTGACGTAACGGTTGACGATATCCGTACCGGTATGACCGAAGTAACAGCCCCAGTGGCAGGTGATCTCCGGGTTGTCGACCGGCCAGATATAGTTGCCCGTACCGACCAGATATACCTGCTTGGTACCTACGGCGATGACACCGCGTTTCGGCTGTTTGATGATGTTTTCCGATAATTGTTCACCGGATTCCAGGACACCGTTGATCCACTTCTCTTCATAAAGGACGTTTTTGATGCCGGATTCCTCCTGGACCCTGACTTCGTAGATACCGACTTCAAGGTCTTCATCTTCGATGTATTCCGGAACTTCCGGAACGATGAGCTGCTGGGTCAGGTTCTCCTTGGTGACTTCGATGGTGATCGGCGAAGTGTAATACGTGACATTTAACTGCATCCCCGGCGTGACGATCTGATTCTCCGAATGCAGGACATCCGGGTTCAGCATCATGATCTGACGCGGCGACATATCGCCGAAGTAGTAGCCGACACCTTGTAAAGTATCGCCTTCCCTGACGGTGTAGTATTCGCGGTCCTCATTCCTTCCGTAACATAGGAACCTGTAGATCTCTTCCTTGTTGGAAAAGATGGAGTTCGGCGAAACGACGGCTTCCTTGGTCGAGATGTTTTCATACATCTGCACATTGGTTTCGACCGTTCCGAGCTCGCTGGGCGATTCGATGACTTCGCCGCGTATCAGCTTCTGTATCGTCTCACTGGAGACGAAGTTGGAATAAAAATCCTCCAGAGCGGACGAGAAATCTTCATAATTCTTGACGTAGATGATCTCATAGATGCCTTCTGCCGTAGAGAATTCCACCGCCGTCGTCCTGACACCTAACAGGTCATGATCGGCAAGATACTCGACGATCTGATCATCGACGTTTTCAAAATTCGCATAGGACTTTTCCGAAGCGATATAGACATCCTCACCAAGACCCAGCTGGGTATTGGGGAACTCATCTTCGAAATCCTTATAGCGCTCGGCGATCAGAGAATCGACATAGTCCCTGTCGGTGATGACACCGATCAGCTTTCCCCGGTTGTAGATCTTGTGATAGGTCTTTTCCGTCTGGTCATAGGAAAGGATCTCCTGTTTGACAAGAGAGGTCTCATTCTCGATATTTGCTTCAATGACATTCTGCTTTCTTAAGATCGGCAGGCCATAGACGATGCCTATCGCCATCAGCAAGGAAAGCAGTATGAATATCCATTTTTTCAATTAATAATTCTCCTCGACGGCATTCTTGATGCCATAGAATGCGTTGATCTCCTTTTCAAACGCCAGCGTCACCTTGCCGGTCGCACCGTTTCTGTGCTTGGCGATCAGCAGTTCGACATCTTCTCTGGTGTTTTCCGCATTCTCTTCGCGGTTGTAGTATGCATCACGGTATAAGAACAATACCAGGTCGGCATCCTGCTCCAAGGCACCGGATTCTCTCAAATCTGACAGCATCGGACGCTTGTCCTGTCTTGCTTCAACGGAACGGGACAGCTGCGATAAGGCGATCAAAGGTACGCCCAGTTCCCTGGCCATCGCCTTGAGCCTTCTTGAGATCTCCGAAACTTCCTGCTGACGGGAATCGGATTTGCCCGTCGCCTGAATGAGCTGTATGTAATCGACGACGATCATGTATAAGCCCTTGTCCTGAGCCAGCTTTCTGGCCTTGGCATACATTTCCGAGACCTTGATGCCCGGTGTATCGTCGATATAGAAATTCTGTTTTTTGAGTTCTTGCGCAGCGATGTTGATCCTTGACCATTCCTCATCGTTCAAAGTGCCGGTCCTGAGCTTCTGGATCTCGACTTTGGATTTGGCTGCCAGAATTCTCGTGGCGACCTGTTCGGCAGGCATTTCCAGAGAGAATATGGCGACCGCACCAGGTGTGACGGAAGCCGAATTCATCGCCAGGTTCAAAGCCAGCGCCGTCTTTCCCATGGAAGGACGGGCTGCCACGATGATCAGATCCCCTTTCTGGAAACCGGCCGTCTTGGAATCAAGATCGGAATATAAAGTCCTGACACCGGTGATGTCGCTTCCCGCTTCCTGTATGGCCTGGATGTGCTTGATCGTCGAATCAAAGACGACTTCGCCGCTTAAAAAGTCCGAAGACGTCTTGGAACGGGTGACTTCCGTGACCTTTCTTTCGACGTTTTCCAGCATCTCATCGACGCTGACACTGGAGTCAAAGGCATCATTGGAGATCTCTTCTCCGACTTTGATGACCTGACGGGCCAGCGATTTGTTTCGGATGATCGAGATGTATTCGCCGGTATTGTTGGCCGAAATGGTCGCATTGGCCAGCTGCATGATGTAGTCAAGACCGCCGATCTTGTCATAGACGCCGAAGTCCTTGAGCTTCGTCGAAAGGGAGACGGTATCCACCTTCTCCTTGTTTTCGAACATCGAAGACATGATGTTGTAGATCGAGCGGTGCTTCTCCAGATAAAAATCCTCTGCCGTGACACCGGCATCGACGCACTGACGCATCGCATCAGGATACAACATGATATTGCCTAATAATGACTCTTCCGCCTCTATGGAATATGGCATCGAACGGTTCGACATGTTTACTCCTCGACTAATCTGACTTTGATCTTGCCGATGACATCCTTATACAGTTCGACACGGATGTCAAAAGTACCTAACGCATTCAAAGGCTCGTTGTCCTTGATCTTGCGCTTATCGATGACGATGCCCTGCTTCTTGAGTTCTTCTTCGATCTGCTTGGTCGAAATGGAACCCGAGACCTTGCCATCCTTTGCCTTGACTTTGAAGATCAGGGTCTTTTTCGCCAGTTCTTCGCCAAGTGCCTTGGCTTCTTTTCTTTTCTGTTCATCGAGTTTTGCGGCTTCTTCGTTCTGCTTTTCCAGGATCTTCTTGGACGCATTCGATTCCTGGACCGCCAGACCTCTGGCGATCAGGAAATTCCTGGCATAACCGTCCGCAACTTCTTTTATCTCACCTTTTTTCCCGACTTTCGGGACATCAGACAGCAGTATTACTTTCATTGTTTTGTTCTCCTTTAAAATATTCATCCAGAACACTCAGCAGTTCATTCTCAAGCTTTGCCACGCTGGAATCGGCGACCTGCAATCCGGCAGCCCGCATGTGACCGCCGCCATGCATCTTCTCCAGGATGATCTGTACGTTGACATTGCCGCGCGAGCGGGCCGTGATGATCGTCTCGTTCTTATCGGACTGACAGATCACAAACGCCGCTTCGATATCCTTGGCAGAGACCATCATATCACAAGCCTGCGAAGCGATGGAACGCGAGAAGTTTCCTTCATAGATGCAGGACAGGACCACGCCCTTGCGATAGAGTCTGCCGGCATTGATGATGCGGCTTCGTTCGATGACGTTTTCATAAGGCTCCTGTGCCAGTGAATCGCAGACCGTCGGATCTGCGCCAAGCCTTCTCAACTGCTTGACGACATCGAAGGTCCTCGAGCCGGTCCTGACACGGAAGTGGTCGGTATCGATCATGATGCCAAGATACATCAGATTGGCCTCTTCCGAAGTGATCTCGATGTTCTTTGAGAAATACGGCACCAGTTCATAGGTCAGCTCCGTCGCTGAAGAAGCTGCCGCTTCGATATACATCATCATGGCGATGACATCAAGATCGGCTTTCCTTCTGTGATGATCGAGTATGATGATGCGCTTAGCGCTTTTCAATATATTGGAACCGTTGGACTGGGCGGCCGAGTGGTGGTCGACCATAATGACTAAACTGTTGTCATTTAAAAGATCCATGCCTTCCGATTCGGAAATGAAGTGGTGTTTGTTTTCGATGATCGAAGAATAGCGGGTCACCGCCTCAGCGATCATCGTCTCCATGCCGCCGGACTTCGTCACGATGTAACAGTTCTTATGTAAGGACATCACGATATTCGACATGACAAGAGCCGACCCGACGCAATCCGCGTCCATCTCCTTGTGACCGAGTATGATGACGTTTGCTGATTTTTCGATCAGATCCTTGATCGAGTTGGCCGTGACACGCACCTTCGTCTTGGATTGTTTCTCTCTGGCTTCCGTCGTGCCGCCATAGAAGGTCGCATCGTTGCCCGCCCTTCTCACCGCAACCTGGTCACCGCCTCTGGTCTGCGCAAGTTCGAGCAGTTCCTCGGCGATCTGATCGAGTTCGTTGTAGTCCTCGCTGCCAAGCGCAAATGCCATTGAAAGCGTGACATCGACATCCCCCTCTTTGGCAAGGTTTCTGACTTTGCCCAAGATCGAATAACGGTCGGCCCGGATCTTTTCAAAAGTATGTTCGTTGGTGAACAGAAGCATCTTGGAATTCTTCAGTGTTTTGTATAAGACACCGAAGCTCTTGAAATAATCGATGACCGGCACCTTGATCGATGTGTTGACATAAGCCAGTTCATCTTCCGACATGTCGACTTCATCGTAGTTGTCGTAACTTAACAAGCCTAAGACCGGTGCATCTTCGTCCATCTTCTTCGCCAGGTCGTATTCCTTGGTGATGTTCTTGAAAGTCAATACGTAGGCGTTGTTGATCTTGCGGACCGAGAACTTTTCATCATTGATGATGATGATCTGGTTGTTGGCTTCGTTTTTTAACATGTCCTGAAGTTCCGGCAGCCAGTTGAGCACCTTTTCACCCAGGTGATTCATGTTCCTCTTCAAGAAGAAATCGGACATGAAGTTGATCTCGTAGTTCTCGTCATAGACGATGATGCCGATATCACCATGGCTGAGCACTTCCTTGTAGGAAAGCTCCAGCTGGCTTTCGATCTGTTTGTTGGTCTCGTTTTTGATCATGTCCAGAGAATAGAAGACCATGACCAGCAATAACGTAAAGACGATGGTGATCACCATCGGCAAGAAGATGTTCTGCGAGAAGAAGAAGCGAAGCACCAAAAGCGCCAGTATGATACTGACGGATGCGACGACACTTAATGCGGTGATGAATGTCCTGCGTTTCATTTCTGCAATGCCTGTGCCTTAGTCTCCAGATATGCCCTCAAAGGACCGCTGCCATATAAGAATCCCAGGATCATGAGTGAAAACAGAAGACCCGGGACGAAGAAACATAATAGTATGAAAAATGCGCCGATGTTTCGTCTCAATACGATCAGTCCAAACAGCACGACGAAGATATAGCCGTAGTAAAACAGCACCAGCATGCCGCAGACCGATATGACGATGGCAATATAGTAGAATGTCTCGTTATTGATAAACCTCGCCAGAAACATCAGGCTCGCCATGAAAAGCGAAACATAGGCAAGCACGGGATTGGGCTTCATATCGAAGATCGAAGTCGCACAGAGGTCCTTGATCTTGAAACGTTTGAGTAAAAACACGCTTAAAAGATGGATCAATACCCCTTCCATCGCTCCCATGATGATCGTCGACAAGACATACATGATGACGATGATCTTGGAGAAATCCAGGCCTAAGGCCGTAAAGAACGAGGAATAGGACATTCCCGTAAAACTGCCAATCTGATCGAATGAAGTCTTATATTCTTCCAGCATCCTGGCGATCGGGAAACCGAATAACGGATAGACGATGAAGGCCGCCACCAGTTCGCCGATCGTATAGGTGACGATCGCCGAAAGCAGTAATCTCGTCTTGTCCATGTTTTTCTTGATGCCCCAGGCATAGACCAAAGCCGTGACGATGCCGACCGGCACATAGATCAGATAGGTCAGCTGGAAGTTTCCCAGAAGAAAAGCGATGATCGCAAGACCGACGCAAAGCATCGCGCCGTCCTTGAAGGTATGCATGGATGTATACATGATGATGACGATCGGCATGATCAGAACGACCAGCTCCGTAAACCAGTAGGCCGTCATGCGATCGATCAGTATCAGAGCACCCGTGATGGCTAACATCATGGCGCCCTGGGTGAGTTTTTTCGTCTGGTTCATAATACTATTATTATAGAACAAAAATAAAAAATAAACCTCCGGTCATCCGGAGGTCATATTTGATTAATCGGCGATATAAGGTAATAAAGCCATCTGACGTGCTCTCTTGATGGCAGTCGACAGCATCCTCTGATACTTGGCGCTGGTGCCTGTGACACGTCTCGGAGTGATCTTTCCATTCGGAGAGATGAACTTCTTTAATAACTCTACATCTTTATAATCGATATATTCGATCTTGTTCTTGGTGAAGTAACAAACTTTCTTATATCCGACTCTCTGTTTTCTAAAAGCCATATTTTTCCTTTCTCACTTATCAATAAAACGGTAAATCATCGCTCGAGATGTCAAGAGACGGCGTATTGGAGAAATCATCATCCATATTGCCGAAGCTCGATTCGACACTCGGTGTAAAGGTCTGATTGCTCGGTGCGTAGGAATTTGAACCCTGCGACATGGAAGCACCCTGACGGTTGGAAATGATCTGGACGTTGTCGGCAACGACTTCCGTCACATAGACTTTTCCGTTCTGACCGTCATACGACCTGGTCTGGATCCTGCCTTCAACGGAAACGATGGTCCCCTTTGAAGCGTAGGAAGACAAGAAGTCCGCAGACTGTCTCCAGGCGATGCAGTTGATGAAGTCAGCGCTCTGACCTCCATTCTGCTGCGATTGGAAACGTCTGTCTACCGCTACGGTGAAGTTGCATACCGAGGTATTGGAAGACGTCTTACGTAATTCGATATCCTTGGTGATGCGTCCCACAAGCGTAACGCTGTTGATGTTGATCATTATTTGCTTCCTTTTTTCTCGTCGCTTGAGATTGTCATCATTCTGACGATGTCGCCATTGATGCCCATCAAACGCTTGAACTCATTTAAACCATCAACGTTTACTGTGTAAGTGACAACTACATAGTAACCTTTAGACATATGATCGATCTCATAAGCGAAATCTCTCATGCCCCAGTCATCGACATTGTCGATGCTGCCGCCGTGAGCCGTGATGATGCCGTGCATCTCTTCGACTAAAGCAGCTCTTGCAGCGTCGTCAAGACTGGACTTGATGATATACATAGTCTCGTATTGTTTCATATTTTACCTCCTTCTGGACTAAACGGCCTGTAAACAGGCAAGGAATAGCTGATCTATTCGCTGAATTATTATAACCTGACAGACTCTCGTCGCGCAAGGAAAATTTTTGTTTCTTATCCTTTTTCTTCCATTATAATGAGTTTATGGCATTAGACGGCATCACCCTATACAAAGTCAAAGAAGATCTCGATAAATATCTGCCGATCCGCATCAACCGGATCGCCGAAACATCCAAGACCCAGATCGTCTTCAACGTACACGCCAACCGCATCCGGGAGAACCTGGTGATGTCTTTTCATTCCAACTACAATCACATCCGTCTTTCGGACCGAAATTACAATACCTACAACGATCCGTCGACTTTCGTCATGGTCCTTCGCAAATACATACTCAACGGCATCATCCATAAGATCGAACAGTTCGACTTCGACCGTTACCTGCTCATGCATATCCGGGCAAGAGATGAGCTTTATGACGAGAAGGAATACATCCTCTCCGTCGAACTCATGGGAAAGTATGCCAACCTGATCTTGGTCAATGAAGAAGGAAAGATCATCGATGCCTTGAAAAAGATCCCGCCTTATGAAAATACAAGACGGACCATCCTGCCCGGTGCCGTATTCGAACTTCCGGAAAAACAGGACAAGAAAGACCCGTTTCATGCGGATGATATCGACTTTGAAAGCTCCTTAGTCAAACAGCTGCAGGGCTTCTCCAGACAGCTCGAAGAAGAAGTGCGATTCCGCATGAACAAGGGACAAAGCTTTACTGAGATCATGGAGATGATCAAAGACTCTGATCGCCTTTATGTCCACAAGAAAGAAAACGATGCCCTTTTTCACATCATCCCTTTGACCAATACCGGTCTTGACTTTGCAAGCTACGACATACAGAAAGGCTTCGACGAAGTCTACTATGAAGACGATGAGAAAGAAAGGATCAAAGGCGTTGCCGATGATCTGTTCAAGATCGTCAAACGGCAGATCAAACACTTCGACACCAAGATCAAAAAGCTGCAGACCTCGCTTGATGATGCCCTGAACTTACAATCCGACAAGGATGCCGGTGATCTTCTTTATACCTATGATGATCTTGACGCCAAGGGCCTTAAAAAGCTCGAGATCGCGGATTTTGAAGGAAATGTGCAAACGATAGCCCTTGACCCGAAACTCTCCGTCAAAGCCAACGCAAACCGCTATTATTCGCAATACCAGAAAAAGCGCAAAGGAAAGGTCTATATCGAGGAACAGATCGACATCGCACAGAATGAGCTCACCTACTTCGAGTCATTGAACGAACAGCTCTCGTTTGCCAATTACTCCGATGCCTTGGATATCAAAGAGGAACTGTCCCGCTTCGGTTATCTGAAAAAGACGAACACCAAAAACAAAAAGAAAAAGAAAGTCAATCTCTACCAGATCAAAGTCGACGGCCATACGATCACGTTTGGCAAAAACAACATCCAGAATGCCTTTCTTTCCTTTGAATACGCAAAATCCAATTGCACCTGGTTCCATGCCAAGCAGTTCCACGGCTCCCACGTCGTCGTCGATACCGACAGACCGGATGAAAAGCTCATCCGTATCTGCGCCAACCTGGCGGCCTATTATTCCAAAGGACGCTATTCCTCATCAGTCCCGGTCGACTATTGTCTGGTCAAAGAGCTCAAAAAAGTAAAAGGCGCAAAGCCCGGCTTTGTCACCTTTAAAAACTATAAGACGATCTACATCGATCCATATGAAGACAAGGAGCTAAAGATCCTTTCCATCTAGGAAAGCCTTCAGCTTCTTCACTTCGAACGGTTTCAAGCGGCGGTATTCGCCGCTTTTTAAGTCCCCAAGTTCCAGAAACGCTTCTTTGATGCGGTGCAGCTTGATGACCTTGTAGCCCTGCGTCTCAAACATCTTGCGGATCTCACGATTCCTTCCCTCATGGATCGTGACTTCCAAGAAAGAGGTCTTCTTGTTTTCATTCTGGGAGAGAAGCTTTATCTTTGCCGGAGCGGAAACATAGTTTTCGATCTTCACCCCTTTTTCGAGTTTTGCGATCTCTTCTTTTTTTATCAGGCCGTCGATGACAGTTTCATATGTCTTCTCCACTTCGAAGGAAGGATGGATCAGCTTCTGCATGAGATCACCGTCGTTGCTTAAAAGGATGAGACCGGAAGAATCGTAGTCAAGTCTGCCCAAAGGATACAAACGGTAAGGTTCATCGACCAGATCTTTGACCGTTCTTCTTCCCCTGTCGTCACTTGCGGAAGAGATGACGTTTTTCGGCTTGTTCAAAAGAAAGACGACCTTTTCTTCTTCCTTGTTCAACGGGACGCCGTCGATCTCGATGCGGTCTCCCTTATCGGCCTTGGTCCCCAAAGAAGTGACCTGCCTGCCGTTGAGAGAGACCCTTCCCTCTTCGATCAGTTTTTCGGCACTTCGTCTTGAACAGTACCCGCTTGCTGCAATGATCTTCTGAAGTCTTTCCACATTCTCTTCCTTTCGTTGTAGATGATGTAATACAAAGTGATGCCGATGAGCCCCGTCAATACGATGACCAGAGTCCCCATCAGCTCAAAATTCGTCCGGTGCTTGTCAAAGCCCATGTTCTCATAAGACAGGACTTCCGGGCTGTCTTGCATATCATAATCATTTGCCCCATCAAGGCGAAGCAGGACATACGGACCTTCTTCTTCGATGAGGAACTGCACATAGTTCTTGGTTCTCGTCGTACGGCATTTGAGGATGTTTCCTTCGCTGTCCAGATGATATACCGAATAGATCGCATCCTTCTTCATGTCTTTGACCGCCAGCTGCACGATGGCCGGACCTCTGAGACCGATGGACTGGTAATTGAAGCGGAAGCTGATATCAAAGCCATCCTCCAAGGCAAAATCATAGCCCTTTGCCAGATCATAGACCGTATCTTTGTCTTCTTCCTTGATCGGCTCGACGATCGCATAATAGGTATCCGCCATCAAAGATAACGACATCTTATCATCCAGTGACAGATCAAGGCCTGATATGGAAAGATCGTGGTCAGGATCCTTATCCAGAAGGACGTAATTGCGCTTGTTTTTCTCTCTTAATACGGAATCATATTCCCTGATCTCTGAGAAGGACAGCGGATAGTATAAGCCGGCCAGGTTCTTCTTGATCTTTGAGGCATCCTTTTCATTGACCGCAGCTGTCAGAGTCTCGTATTGCTTCTGCAGCTTATCGGAATAGACGATCTTCTTTTCCAGAGTCAGACCTTCATATCCGATCTCGAGAAGACCTTCTTCCTCGTTGATCTTTACCATATCGGTATTGAGATCGATGTTCCGACTCGTGCCATCTTCATAAAAGACTTTCAAAGAAAGATCACGCAGGTCGATACGATCTTCCTGCAACATCCTGTTTCTTGAAGTATCGATCAGTTCGATCTTTTCGATCTTTCGATATGCCGCTTTCCCGTTTTCATCAAAACCAAGGAATTCATAGCCTTCCTTATGCGGTCTCACCGCATCCTTTGCATCCTCAAAGACCGTGATGTTTGAAAGGCCATGATAAGTTCCTTCATCAAGGTCCAAGGTGATCGCATCGAAGTCTTCTTCCTTGATCTTATCTTCATTGAATACTGCGAAGACTCTTTCCTTCGGCAGATAGGCAACGCAGAAAGAAGGATCATAGAAATAGCCGTCCGAATAGGACTGATCGATCCGCAGTTTATACGACGTCTCGGTTTGCGATAAGACGATCAGATGCAGTTCACTCACATCCGAAAGCGTGAAATAGCGTCTTGTCAGCTCCTCATCCCGATAGAAGATGAGAAGATCCTGGTCTTTGATCAATGCCGTCGCGTATCTGTCCCTGTCTTTGCCGCCCAGGCTTTCGTCGATCTTATAACAGATGCTGGCGCACTTTTCCCCGTAATAGGGATCGATCGAATAATCGACGTTGATGCCGCCTGCCTTATCGCCGAAGAAGGTGCCTTTGTAATCGCTGCGCCTGTGATCGGCAAATCTTGAAGAGATGTAATAGCAGGCATGGGAATAGATGGAATCGGCGATCGAAGAGTAGCGTTTCGTCTCGTTTTCTTCCTCACTTTCATAGACCGCCAGATCATAAAGATCGTTCCTTTCGTAGGAATCCAAGGAGCGGCCATAGGAAGATTCATGGATCGCGCTTGCCGCCTGCATCAACGCATTGGCGCCAAACAATGATTCCGTCACGAAAAATTCATCGGTATTGTCATACAGCTGCGACAGGTCTATCGTATCCGCCGCTTTGTCACCGTCATGGTCCGCATAGTGATCAAGGCGTCCTTTAACACCTAAGGTGTCGTTAAAATATGTCGCAAGATCTTCCGGATCATAGGCGCTGTAAGAACGGTATGGCAGATATTGAAAGTAATTGTAATAGGCTTCTTCATTCAAGGCATGTTCATGCGTCTCATTTTTCAGATCATCCGTAAGATACATGAGATCATCATAGAAATAATGCCCATCGAAGGAATATAAGGTCTGTCCTTCCTTCAATCCTTCCGGTGCTTCGTCCAGGATGAGCGAATAGCTGTAGAAATCAAGCTCATTCTGCGTACGGATGTTGTGAAGAAGCTTTCCGTCTTTCACCGCATAGGAAGTGATGCGCCTGTTCAGATCGTTCAAAGGGATGAGCGTCACATCATCGATATCGATCCTTCCGATATCACCGGCCATCTGAAAGCTCACTTCAAGGTCCCTGTCGGTTCCAAGATACAAGGCATCGATGCCATAACAGCCGCTTAGATAATCTGTCTCATCCTTGGTAAGCGAATCATACTCCAGGATCAGGGAACAGCTTTCATCGCTCCTGAACTCCACGATGCCATACTCCATAGCCAGTACCTTATCATCTTCCTTGAGAAGCAGGTTTTCATGTTCGTCCTTATGAAGCTCGAAGCCCTCATACGCTTCTTCGTATGTCGAAAATCCTTCATAGTAACCGTCACTACTGTCTGACAGCGTGTAGGAAGTATCCTGGGCATATAATGTCAAAGGCTCTGTCAGCAGACAGAGCACGAAAGCCCATAAGAAAAAGCGATGAAAGATTTTCATTACATTAATGATACAAAAAAGAAAGCCATAAAGAAAAGCCTGTTTCCAGGCTAGTAGGTCTCAGATGAGATCTGACGCAGGACGACGATCTCAAACAGTTCACCGGCATGACCGCCGATGCAGGTCTGAAGCGTCAGGGTCTGATCGTTTGTTGTCCATTCCACGCCGGTCGGATAATGCTCGGACTCGTGAGCTGCCGCGATGTAGTTCTTGTAGTAATTCTCATCGTAGGCATTGCCGTCATAATCGTCGTAGTTGTAATTGGTGCGCCAGTATTGCAGATCGATGTAATCTTCTTCCTTTGTCGCATCGAACTCATAGACGCAGGCGACCTCATACTTGCGGATCTCGTTTTCCAGTACCAGCGTCGCATAACGGTTCTTCTGGTAATTCTCCTGTTCCAGCAGCTGCTCGAGCGGTGTGAAGGCTTTGGTCCTGGTCTCATCGTTCCATACGGAGAAGTGATGGCCGTATACGATCAGGTTCTGGTCAGCGAGATTGTTGCGGTAATCCATGAAGGTGGAACCGCCGTTGTCGTTGTAGTCATACTTCCCTGTCTTCCAATACGTCCAGATATAGACGTCATTGCCGTTATACTGGGAAGCATCCGTCACCTGTTTGCCGTCTTCGGTATAGAAAGTATACATCTCGCCGTTTTCTTTGAAGCAGGATCTTGCCTGTACGAAAGACACATTGATGAGTCCCGAATCGAAGATGATCTCTCCGACATAGTCCTCATTGATGGCCTTGTTTTCCTTATACAGTGCACGATAGCTTTCCAGAAGTTCATCTTTCTTATCTTCCGTTTCAACGACGGCTTCTTCACTTGGAAGGCTTTCCTGTTTCTGGGGAAGTGTGATCACTCCGGCATAAAACAGTACATAAACCGTTGCACATAAGGCAAGGATCGTGATGATCAATCCGGTCAGTGTTTTCTTGTTCATGTTTTTCATGGTTCAACGGTTCTAAGCAGTCAGTTCCTTTTTTATCGATCAGGCATCTTCTATACGGCCAGTGAAAGCACCGATATCACCAGCATCAGCAGTATCAGAAAGATGACGATCACTTTTCTTGCGGTCTTTTTCATTTTTTCCTGTAGTTGTCCAGAATGTTGGTAACAAACGAGTAGGTCTTTCTCGCTCTTCTCGCATAACGGTTGAGGGCATTTTCAATGAGCGCATCACATTCTTCCGTGAAGCTCATGCCGTCATGGTTCCAGAGATAGAAAGCCAGAGAACCAGGGATCGTGTTGATCTCGTTGCAGTAGACTTTGTCGGTCGCCTTGTCGATCATGAAGTCGATACGGACGCAGCCAAAGGAATTCAAGGCACGGAAGGCCTTCAAAGCGATCGCTTCGATCTCCTCCTTCTGTCCTTCCTTCAATTCTGCCGGGACCTTGCGGACCGTGGAAGCCATACCTTTGGAAGCGCCTTTGGCAGGTGCGGCCTTGGCTGATGCTTTTGCGCCTTTGGAACCTTTGGCTCCGCCCGGCTGATATTTCTTGTCGAAATCCAGGAAGCCGTTGGTGACTTCTTCGATCGGAGAAGTCTTCGCCCCGTCGTTGTTGCCGATCAGAGAGATGTTGACTTCCTTGAGATCGGTGATCATGTCTTCAAGGATGACCTTGAAATCATATTTTAAACATTCGCTTACTTTTTCTTTGAATTCTTCTTCGCTTCGGATCACTTCGATACCGATCGAAGAACCCAGGTTTGCCGGCTTGGCGATCAATGGGAAGCCGATCTTCTTCGCCTTGGCGAAGTATTCTTCATAATTCTCTTCAAAATCGGCATTGTAGACGACGAAGTAATCAACCATCGGGATGCCTTCGGCCTTGAAGATATCCTTCATTACGGCCTTATCCTGGCCTACCGCACCGCCCAGTACATCACATGAGGTGTACGGCAGATCCAGCATCTGTAAGAAACCGGCCAAAGAGCCGTCTTCCACGTTGGTGCCATGAACGACCGGGAAAGCCACGTCGATCTTGCGTTCCTTTTTGAACATGCCCCTGATCGGTCTGACTTTGACTTCGTTTCCATCTTTGTAGATCATGACTTTCTCAAGAACGGAAGCAGGATCTTTTATAAAAGAGGAATAGTTGGCCAGATCGAAGAGCTCGTCGCCGATAAAAAACTCGTTGTCCTTGGAGATGTAGATCGGAAGGACATCGTACTTGTCTGAATCCAAGGCATGCAGTGCCTGGTTTGCCGAGATACAGCTGATCTCGTGTTCGGTGGACTTGCCGCCGAAAAATACTCCTACACAAATTTTCATAACATCACTCATTCTATCACTTCTAAACGTTGAACGCATCCGGCAGATCGTTTTCTAACAGGATCGTATCGTTGCTGTTCATATTGGCATAGATATAGGCAAACGCTTCTCTTACCGTCTTTACGACCAGGATGTTTTCTTCCGGGTAGCCGCTGTCTTTGAGACCTTCCAGGATCTTTCTGGTCTGCTTCTCGCCGACAAGGATGACGATGTCTGCCTTGTTCAGCATATACTGACCGAAGGAATAGTTGATCTCATCTTCCTTCTCGCCCAGATCGATCATGCCCGGGGTGACGATCACCCTTCTATATGGCATCAAAGACAAGACATCGAGGGCCATCTTCGAACCGACCGGGTTGGAATTGAAGGCGTCATCGATGAAGGTGAGACCGTTGATCTTCTTGACCTCGAGACGATGTTCCACCTGTCTGATACCGGAAACGTTTCTTACGATCTGTTTCATATCGATGCCAAGTTCCTTTGCGATGGCGATGCCAAGCAGGATATTGGTGATATTGTGCTTTCCAAGCAATGACGTCTTGAAATGATATTCTTCCCCATCGATCGTGACATCAAAGGAAGAACCTTCCTTGGAATACGAGATGTTTCTGGCAAACAGATCGGCATTTTCATTTTCGATGCCGACGGAAACGATCCGGCAGCGGTTTTTGATCGGATAGGAAGCGATATATTCGTTATCCAGATTGATGAAACCCACACCATCCAGCGGAAGCATCTCAATCTCCTGCATCTTTTCTTTGATGATGTTATCTATGGAATGGAAGGTATTGAGATGCTGCGGACCGATGGAAGTCACGACACCGTATCTGGGTCTGACGAAGTCCATCAGATAGGAGATATCGCCGACCTTGTCCGCCCCCATCTCACAGACGAAGACTTCATGGATCGGCTTCAACATCTCGCGCACGGTCCTGGTGATGCCCATCGGCGTATTGTAGGAAGCCGGCGTGATCAGCGTCATCTTGTTTTCGGCGATGATGTCGTTGATGATGTTTTTGGTCGAGGTCTTGCCATAGGAGCCGGTGATGCCGATCTTGATGAGCCTGTAGTCAGAGGCAAGGATGCTTCTGGCTTCGCTTTCATAGCGGTTCTTGATGCCTTCTTCGATCGGAAGTGTGATCAGAGCCATCGGATAGATCAGAAGATAGGACAATACGATGACAAGGGCTGCCAGGATATCAACAGGAAGTATCCTTCCCAGAAGGATGAATAACGATAATAAGATCACCATCACGATGATCTGACGCTTCACTCTCGCCGTTACGACCAGGTCTTTTACATAGACCCTCTTGCTTTCTTGATAGATCTCATAGACCGCAAAAGCCAGTGTCAGCAATAAGACGATGATCGTCTTTTCAAATTTCAGAAGCGTGCCGATCGTTAAGATCACGATGATGAAAACAAGTGTCTTGGAAAAACGGACATTGTTTTTATGAAAGAGCCACTTGGAATAGCGGTAAAGCTCGTAATGGTTCTGCTGGAACATCTGCAAGGCCTGTTTGACATAGACGAAACTCAGACCCAAGAATACACACAGATATAACAGATCTATAAGAAATTCACTCATTGATAATCACTCCTTAAAAAGGCATCCAGGACCAGACAAAAACGGTTTGCCTGATGGAAGTAGGCATAGTGGTCATCGTTTTCAAAGATGACCAAAGCGGCATCCGGCATCAGCTTTTCCATGAGCTTACCTTTTTCCACAGGTGTGGCTTCATCGTTTTCGCCAAACACCAGTAAAGTCTCCGCCTTCACATCCTTCAAAAGAGGCGTGAGATCTTCGTTGACGATCTTCACGAAAGTCTGGCGCATCACACCGCTGGAATTGCGGTAGTCTTCGCTTCCCGCGTTCTTTGTAAGCTGTTCCTTATATTTTTCAAACGGCTTCAAAGATAAGATCTTCTTGCCCAATTTGTAGCTGTAGACCTTGAGATAATAATCGACACCGCGCTTGTCTCTGACGCCAGCCGCCCCGGTCAGGACCATCTTACGGACCTTATAGCGGTATGCGTACTGGATGGCGATACGGCAGCCGAAGGAATGGCCGATGATGATCGGATCTTCGATGCCCATCGTATCAGAAAAATGTTTTACGAAATCGCAATACTCCTCACTGCCCCAGGCACGATCGGGTTCTCCTGATTGACCAAAGCCAGGCAGATCGAGGTTATAAACATGAAAATGGCTTTTCAGGAATTCTCCGATAAAAGCCATCATTTCCGTATTCTGTCCCCACCCGTGAAGCAGCAGGACGCTTCTTCCGGCATCCCCATATTCTTCATAGTGGAGATCGATCTGATCGATCTGTATAAAACTCATGACTCAATTATACTCTTTTTGTTGGTCTTTTTCTTTGGTGCCTTCTTCATCTTGCGGTTGGTATAGATGCGGAAGACCACGCCCTCATTGAGGTTTTCGCCGGTGATGTTGTAACCGTAGGTCTCAACGACCTTTTTGACGATGGAAAGGCCAAGGCCGAACTTTCCTTTGTTGCCCTTTTCATAAGGCTTGAAAAGCTTGTCGAGGCGATCCTCATCGATGTTTTCGCCGTCATTGTAGACTTCCAGCAGATTGTTGGACAAAGTGATGGTGATCTTTGAGGAAGCATAGCGCAAAGCGTTGTCGAGAAGGTTCTCAATGACGACGCGCCAAGGTTCCTCATCGCCATGGAAGTACACCTTTTCGTCGAGCTCGGTCACGATCTTGACGTCGCTTCGGATGACTGATGCCGCTAAGATCGACTTCTGGATGAGCGGTGCCATCTCCAGGTTCAGAATGCCTTCATTGTTATCCACAAGATAGCCCATCTTGTTGTAGGTGATCAGAGAATAGACCTTCTTTTCCAGACGGTCGGCATTCTCGATGATGACATCGACGCTTTTCTCCAGCGTATCGTACGGATAGATGCCATCCTTGATCGATTCGGAATAGGATTTGATGGTCGCGATCGGCGTCTTGAGGTCGTGGGAGATGTTCTGTATCATCTCATCGCGGATGTGCTGCTGCTGGGAAAGTTCCTCGTTCATCGAGACCAGAGCTTCCGCCACCTCACCGATCTCATCGAAACGTTCAACATTGAGCGTAGCCTTTTCTCCCGATTTGATGCTGTCGATATAGTAGATGATCTGATCCAGCGGTCTGATCAGAGAAAAGACCCAGATGACGATGAGTCCGATCAGTCCGAAGAAGACATAGAACGTGATATTGATGACCGAATTGGAAAGTGCCGAAAGGAATTCCTCACGGAAGTCGTTCTTGACGATGGAGATCAGACGGTTCTCGTCGTTTTCGCCGAAAGTGATGATCGAATAGACGATGGTATCATTGCCCGATTCGAAACTTGAATCGATCTTGCCCCCTTCCGGTTCGGGATCGATGCGTTTCAGGATCGACACATACTGATCGGAAACCGAATTGAGGTAACGTTTTGATTTTGCATTGTATACGAAATGCAAGACATTGGATTCCGAAGAAAAGGAACGGGTCTCCAGATACTCGTTCTGCGAACGGTGGATGAAGACATACATCTGCGAGTTGACGAAAGTATCGATGTTCCTGTTGAGGAACGTGAATACAAAAAGCAGCAAAACCACACCGGTGATAAACACGATCGTGAGGAATTGCTGGATAAGAGTAAAGTTTTTTAACCAGATCCGTAAACGCTTCATCCTAGCCTGTATCCGAAACCGTAGATCGTCTGAATGTTCATGTCAGGCATCTTCTTTCTCAGCCTGCGTAATGTATCATCGACGACGCGGTCTGAACCGTAGTAATTCTCATCCCAGACCTTTTCCAAGATCTGTTCCCTTAAGAATGCCGTTCCCCTGTTTTTGACAAACAGCATCAGCAGATCGAATTCCTTGGTGGTCAGTTCGATCTGTTCGGAGCCTTTGGTGACGGAACGCTGGTTCTCATCGATCTGATAGCCGTTGACTTCGATCTTATCATCTTCCTTATAGACGCGGCGGATGATGTTGTTGACCCGTAAGACGAGCTCTTTGGGCGAGAACGGCTTGGTGATGTAGTCATCGGAGCCCTTCTCAAGACCGATGATGCGGTCGAATTCTTTGTCTCTTGCCGACATGAAGACCACCGGGATATTGGCGTTCTTGTTTTTGATGATCTCGATCAGATCGAAGCCCGACTTGTCGTCCAGCATGATATCCAGGATCCACAGGTCGCAATACTCATCGATATGTGAGTATGCCTCATCAAAAGTCAGGAAAGAGTTGACTACATAGCCTTCCTTTTCCAGATACGATCTTACCAGTTCATTCAAATCTTTTTCGTCTTCGACGATGTTGATGATCTTTTTCATAACAACTCCATTATAAAACAAAAGGGGCCATTCATATAGCCCCTTGTAAATACTATTGATTCGCTTCGACGATCGTCACATTGACGGAAGAATGATCCAGATAGTAGGAAACAAACGGATGATCCTTGAGCTCGACGCTCAGCGGAAGCGTATAGGTCCCCGGCTCTTCCGGCATCTCGAAGTAGACTTCGATGTCATCCAGCGATACCGCGTTGATGTTGTTGGCGGAACCGGAAAGTTCGACGTTGACGCTGCGGAAATCGATCTCGGAGATCGCCAGGTTGTTGTAGTTGTTCCGCGCGCTGAGCTGAACGTCTTCCAGCGTGAGCGTATCGATCGTGGAAAGCGTGACACGCACATTGACCACCGTGACATCACTTGCCGAAACGCCGCTTGGCAAACTTACCGGCAGCATGATCTCACGATCGACGTTTTCCGTGACGGTCGACATATCGAAGTTGACATAGACTTCCGAAATGTTGTTGAGGACATTTTCAGGTGCGAATATCCTCGTCGTCTGATGGTCGATGATCTGTGCCGTATCGATCGCAAGTCCTGTCGGGACCTGGCCGATCGGATTCAGGCGGATCGGAACTTCGATGCTTGGCGAAGACAGTTTGACGGAAGCCGTGATCGAACTTGGAACGATCTCGGCATTGACGGCCTGGCCGTTGCGGTCATAGGCGACTAACGGCGCTTCGATCTCGAAATCGGAAGTCTGTCCGCTGACATCGATCAAAGCCTTGACCAGTGCGATCGAATTGAGCGTATCCTGCGAAGCACGGATGTTGATCTTGGTGCCCTGGGCAAAGGATGGCTCGCCTAAGATGTATCTGGAATCCATCTGGTTCTGATTGATGAAATCATAGGTCAGATCGAACTGCCTTGTGGTCTTTTTCTTCAAAGTGATCGTCACTTCGCTCGGTGAAACGATCGTAGAGACCGAATCGCCGTAACCTACCGCATTGAGCTTGATGGTATGGGTACCTTCGGTGTAACCTTCCAGATCGATCTGGCAATAGCCTTTACGTGATGATGCGTTGTTGACATTGGCAGCTTCACCGGTGATGACGATCTCGCAAGCCTGCGGCAGGCCGGAAAGCTCGAACGTCTCGGAATTGTAACGGGCATTGATCGTCACGTTCGATAAGATCTTGGAAGATGATAAGACATTGTTTGTAGGATCATAAGTTGCCACGAAGTATGCCAGGCACGCCAGCAATAAGGCAAATATGCCGAGATATCTTTGCGAGAAGAAGATCCTGTCGATCAAAGTGGAGATCCAGCGGAAGAACTTGAAGATGTTTTCCTCCACCGTCTCATACTGACCATGCTGGGTAGTCTTGGAAGCGATCTTTTTTGCGGTCTCCAGCTTCTTGTCGGAGTTATTCAACTGACTCATTGCCTGCCTCCTTATCCAGATTGTCTTCGATGATCAAAGTTTCTTCTTTTTCCTTTTCCGCCTTCTTCTGCAGCTTGATCTTGTTCTTGCTGCGGTTGTTGAACGGCACCTTCATATCCGGCTCGGAAGAGGCAGTCTTGTCCGTCCCCTCGTTCCTTCTGAATAAAGAGAAACCTTTACGGCCGCTTTGTTCATCCTGGATCTCGACGACGACATCATCTTCCATCAGAAGCGAATTCCTTCTTCTGGAACCCTTTTCGATCGTTGTCGTATCGTTGCAGATGACTCTGCGTAAATAATCCTTGAGCTGCTTTTCATCGACGGAGAAGATCCTGCCGTTTTCTGCGATCGAGATCGCCGAAGTTTCTTCGGAAACGACGATCGTCAGACAGTCGGAAACTTCTGCGATACCCAAAGCCGCACGGTGTCTTGCGCCATACCTTGAAGAAAGGTTGACATTGGTCGGCGGGAAGTACGCACTTGCGCAGGCTACCCTGTCACCCTGTATGATGACGGCACCGTCATGTAACGGCGTCGTGGTCATGAAGATCGAACACAGCAGTTCTTTTGTGACTTCCGCATTGACGGAAATACCGGTCTTGATGTAATCCTGCAAGGACTGCGACTGCTCGATCGTGATCAGAGCACCGACCTTCTGCTGCGATAAAGTGATCGTAGCTTCATATAACTGTTCTGCGAGATGTTCCTTTTCATTTGCCAGCAGGGAGTTGATCCTGGAGAAGGCATTGGTCTTGCCTATCTTCTCAAGAAGTCCTCGGATCTCCGGCTGGAAGATGATGATACATGCAAGTAAGCCCCAGTTGATGAAGATGTCTGTGAAATATGTCAAAGTCGATAAGCCCAGCAGTTTTGCCAAACCGTTGACTGCTACGACCGCAATGATGCCTTTGAAGATCTGAACCGTACGGGAATTGTTCCTGATCGCCTTGATGGCGTAATAAAACAGGAACCACATTATGGCTATATCTATTACGATCCTGAATACCGACCAGATATTCTGTAATGCCAGATTGATATTATAGTCAGCCATACTTCCTCCTTTTTATACAATTAAAAATTATACCATGAATACCACACAGCACACCAAGTTAAAACAAAAAGTCCTTTCGGACTTTCTTGTCAATGGCGTGCTCAACAGGACTTGAACCCGCAACCTTTTGAATCGGAATCAAATGCTCTATCCACTTGAGCTATGAGCACATCAGTTCGTGGAACCGAAGCCTCCGTGTCTGTTTGTCTTTACCTCATCCTCATCGGCAAGATAATATCTTACAAACAGTCCCTGGGCAAAACGTTCCCCCTGCTTGATGACCATATCCTTATTGCCGTGATTTGCCACCGCAATGATGATATGACCTTCGTTATCTGCTTCGTAATAATCCGAATCGATGATGCCTACCGTATTCAATAAAGCCATCTGGTATTTGAAACCGAAGGAAGAACGCGGATAGATCTGCAAGACATATCCCTCATCGATCCTGCAGCGGATGCCGGTCGGGATCTTTATCGTCTCATCAGGTCTTAATGTCACCTCAAACGGACAGCAGAAGTCATATCCCGCAGAGCCTTTCGTAGCTCGAACGGGCAAATTTATAGTATCATAATATGCGTCATCGAGTTCACAAAGATTTTTCAGATCTTTGGCGAACTGTGGCCTGCTCACTTTTTCAAAATCTGCGATTTTCATAAATTTATTTTAACAAATCTATTGCGAAATTAGAATTAGTGTGTTATATTGAATAAGCGCTAATTCAACAAGCAAGGCGTGTGCTGAAGAAGTACTCAAGTGGTTGAAGAGGTGGCCCTGCTAAGGCCATAGGTCGGCTTGTCTGGCGCGCGGGTTCAAATCCCGCCTTCTTCGCCAATCAGATGCAGATGTAGTTCAATGGTAGAACGCCACCTTGCCAAGGTGGACACGAGGGTTCAATTCCCTTCATCTGCTCCATCATGGTGCGTTAGCGAAGTTGGTTATCGTGCCTCCCTGTCACGGAGGAGATCACGGGTTCGAGTCCCGTACGCACCGCCATCTAAGAATGAAAAGTCTCGCTAGAGACTTTTTTTTCTGTCTTTATCCGTATCCGTCTTTTTCACCTTCCTCTTCATGATACCCGTAAGACTTGCCATCTCTCAGGATCCTTTCTATAAGAATAATGAAGACGATCACTGCATAAAAAAAGAACTGTCACCCTCAGATCTTACGGGTATGATCTATCAGATCCTGAACAGTTCCATTCATTATTGATTCTTCAGAATTCTTTCTTTTCCAATGCTCTCAGCGATAAGAAGTAGAAGACCGCTATGATCGATGCATACAGGACAAGACCCGCCGCAGCGATCACGCTGACAGGAGTTCTCGAAAGGATGTCCGCAAAAGAGACCAGACCGCTTTGTAAGCCCCGGATCTGCTTAACCGCATAAGCGAGAAGAAACACGACACCATAGATGACAAACATCGCCGTCCGGCTTTTCTCGACCCCGTATTTGATCTCGATCAGTATCATCAAAGACATCATCACAGACATGACCAGAGCGAAAAAGACACCGAAAGACAGCTGTGAGATCGGATCGAGAGTCGTATTTTTGATCGCCGAGACCGCGAAATAAATGATCGTGCCGATCAGACAGCCTGCCGTTACCATAAGGAACGTATAAAGAAACTTCTCCTTCACATAATCTTTCCTGTTTGCCGGCAGGCACATCAGAAATGCCATTCCGTTTTCATGTGAGTCATAGCTGATCGTACCGATCGCCAGTATCCCCATCAGCATTCCGGTATAGCCTATGATGAATGTGCTGTCCATCGCAAATGCCATGAAAATCGATATGAACAGAAACAGAAGAACGTTTCTGCGATTGGAAAAATTCAGATATATGTCTTTCAGAAACAGGCCCTTCATTTCTTTTTGCCTCCCGTCATGATCAGGATCAGATCATCGATATTTCCGTTTTCGATGATGAGATCTGGATAGTTCTCTTTGTAGTATTCCTTTTCATCAGTAAACGCAGAATAACCGAACTTTTCTTTCTTATACGCCAGGATGTGATCCTTATCGAGTTTCTCAAAAACAGCATCATCTGTCTTGATGACTCCGTATTTATCCAGCAGCTGGTCAGTCTGTTCATGCAAGAGCAGTCTTCCCTCATCGATCAGATAGATATCATCGCAAAGTCCTTCAAGATCCGAAGAGATATGCGAAGAGATCAGCAAAGAAGCCTCTTCATCCTTTGCCAGATATTCGCGAAGGATATCAAGGACTTCATTCCTTGCCTCAACGTCAAGTCCCGAAGTCGGTTCATCCATGACCAGCAGCTTTGCCTTATGGCACAAGGCAGCGATCACTCGGAGCTTGGCTTTCATGCCGGTCGAAAACTCTCTGGTCTGTTTATTAAACGGAAGATCCATTTTCTTACACAGATCTTCAAACATATCTTCATCAAAAGACCGATACATATTTTTCAATATGTTTTTTATCTGTTTGACAGTCAGATATCCCGAAAACGCAGAATCCGATAAGGCAACACCCATTTTCTGCCTATCCTCAGCATCGAGTCTTACGGCATCCTTGCCGAAGACCTTCACGCTTCCCCCATCCGTTTTGATCAGACCCAGGATCGCTTTCAAAGTCGTCGACTTGCCGGCACCGTTTTTGCCTACCAGTCCGCTGACTCTTCCCACAGGAAGATCAAACGATATGTCCAAAGAAAAATCCTTATACTTCTTTTTCAGTCCGTTTATCTGTATCATCGTAATCCTCCAGGATGATCTCGAAGATCTCCTTAAGTTCTTCTTCACTTAATCCGACAGTAAATGCCTTGGATATGACAAGCGAAAGATCGTCTTCGATCGCTTTTCTTCTTGCTTCCGCCGCCATCTGACTGTCTGCCGCATTCACGAACGTCCCCTTGCCGTGGACCGTCGTGACAAGACCCTCTTCCTCCAGAAAGTCATAGGCCTTTTTGACCGTCAGAGAAGAGATCCTCAGTTCTGCAGCCATATTCCTGACGGAAGGAAGGATGTCACCGTCCTTCAGTTCGCCCGATATGATCTGTGCTTTGATCTGGTTCACGACCTGTTCATAGATCGGGACCATCGAAGAATTGTGGATGATTATGCGCATATATCAAACCTCGATCTTATAGTAAAACAGTGTATAACTGTTGTCAACTGTTATACACTGTTTATTTCAAATATTCTTTTTTGTCAGACAGTTTAATTTCCGATGATCTTTACATCGATTCCGTTGTCTGAGATATAGTCCAGGATCTGTTTTTCATGATTCCTGTTGACCGCGATGACCATCCCTCTTGCGTCTTTGCCAAAGAAACAAAGCGATTCATCAAAGACACGTAAGAACGCCACATTATCCCAGGCCAATCTGACAAGCTGCGAAGCTTCCTTATTGAGCTCGACCCCTTCTTCATCCAGAGTCAGTATGGAAAGATGCGTATCTTCCTGCAATGATCTGTAAAGCTGATTGAGTCTGTTAAGCTGCATCATACTTAAAATGATCGCAGCCAGCAGGACGACGATCGAAAGGAACGTCAGGGCATCCATGCCATAGAAGATCCCCAAGGCAGTCACCAGTACAAGAAATGTCCCGCATACACCGATATATGTCTTCAGCATCTTAAAAGAATCTCTGAGTTTTCTTTCAGGTTTCTTCATGATCAGCATATACTGCGCCAGAGCGCAGACGATCTCTTTATAGAATGCGGATGTCCCCTTTTCTTTGATCTCTATCTTCATAATTACCTCCGCCAATACCTATGTTATTCCATTTTTCCGGCTTCATTGCAATATTTGACCTGTTCGTTTTTGCGATACCTTATTCTTTACAAGAATATTCAATGAGCAGGTATCATCTTTAAGATATAATATTCTAAAGAAATGAATACAAAACAAAAGAAAACATTCCATATCCGTAAAATCGTCCTGTTCGCGCTGATCCTGCTGTTGGGTTTTCCTTATGCATCAGTCAGAGCGGATGAAGGACATTCCGGCGGCAAACACAACGGCGATGTGGCGGTCGATCCGATCAACTCAGAAGACGGTTATTCCGCAGTCCTTTACAACAATCTCAACGGCCTTCCGACATCGGAAGCCAATGATATCGTCGAAACAAGTGACGGCTTCATCTGGATCGGCAGCTACAGCGGTCTGATCCGCTATGACGGAAGCACATTCGAGAGGATCCCTTCTTCTACCGGCATCACCAGCGTGAAATGCCTCTATGTCGACTCCAAGGACCGTCTTTGGGTCGGCACTAACGATAACGGCGTATTCATGATCGTAAAAGGCCAGATGCGCAAATGGAACAGACAGGACGGTCTGTCTTCACCTGCCATCCGTTCCATCATCGAAGACAGCGACGGAACGATCTATGTCGCGACAACGGAAGGTCTCGCTGCGATCGATCAGGATCTGAACCTTTCCATCGTCGACGACAGAAGAGTCAAGGAAACTTTCTTATACGAGCTGAGGAAAGCATCCGATGATACGATCTACTGTCTGGCCAATTCCGGTGAAGTCTTCACGATCGAAAACGGACAGATCGGCAAGTATTACGATTTCAAGGGAACGCCGATCGAAGGCATCAGTGCCCTTTTGCCGGATCCCAAAGATCCGGATCTGTTCTACATCGAAGGCAAAGACGGAATGGTCTATCACTGTTCCCTGAGCGCTGATTTTGAAATACAGATCCCGATCAACATTTATCCTCTGTCCCAGGTGCAGGTATTCGAATATTTCGATGACAAGATCTGGATCTGCTCAAGAAACGGCATCGGTACACTGGAAGAAGACGGTTTCCATCTTCTGGATGATGTTCCGATGAACAATTCGATCGGTCACATGATGTCCGACTATGCCGGAAACCTGTGGTTCACATCGACCAGACAAGGCGTCATGAAGATCGTACCGAACCGCTTCACCGATATTTTCGAAAGATACGGTCTGGAAAATACCGTCGTCAATTCCACCTGTATGTACGATGGCAAACTGTTTATCGCTACCGATAACGGACTGATCGTTCTCGACGAGGAAGGCATCGTAGAAGAAATACCTTTGCATAAAGCGGTCACCGCTTCCGCAAGTGCTTTGCCTTATCTCGATCTGATCCAGATGATGGACGGTGTCCGTATCCGTTCTCTGATCAAAGACTCCAGAAACAATCTGTGGCTGTCGACCTGGCGTTCTCATGGCCTGGTGCGCTACAGAGACGGCGGGCTGACTTCCTATAATACAGAAGACGGTCTGTTCTCCAACATGATCCGTACGGTCGTCGAAGGAAAAGACGGATCGATCTTAGTTGCCGGAACGGGCGGCGTCAACGTCATCCGAAACGGCAGGATCTCTTCTTCCTTCTCAGAGATCGACGGCGTCATCAACACCGAGATCCTGACCCTTCTGGAAGGCAGAAACGGCGAGATCATCATCGGTACCGACGGCGGGGGCATCTACATCATCCACGATGCGACCGTCAGCCACATCGGACTCGATGAAGGTCTTTCATCAAGCGTCGTCATGCGTATCAAGTACGATGAAAAACGGGACGTATACTGGCTTGTCACCGGCAACTCCTTAAGTTACATGGACCCCTGGTATCATGTAAAAACCATTGAAAATTTCCCATATCCCAACATCTTCGATCTCTACGAAAGTGATAACGATCAGATGTGGGTCATCACCAGCAACGGCATCTACGTTGCGAATGCCGATGATCTTCTGAATAAAGAAAACTTCGCTACCGTACACTATGGCAGATCCAATGGCCTTCCATGCATCGCTACCGCCAATTCCTACAGCGAACTGACGGAGGATGGTGACTTATATATCGCCGGAGCGACCGGTGTAGGCAAAGTCAACATCGATGAGCCGTTTGATTCCGTGAGCGACCTCAAGGTCACACTGCCTTATCTGGAAGCGGATGGCGTACGTATCTATCCGGATGAAAGCGGAAGATATATCGTTCCTTCCAATACACAGAGACTGACGATACTTCCGCATATCTTCACCTACTCTCTGATCGAACCGACGGTCTCCTACCGCTTGGAAGGTTTCGATAAGGAATACACTACCATTACCAGCAAGGAGCTTGCCGCCTCCTATTACACCAATTTGAAGGGCGGCACCTATCAGTACAAGATGGAGATCTCCGATCCGATCGGCCAGTCCACCAAGGCGTTCAATGTCACGATCATCAAAGAGAAAGCCTTCTATGAACAGGTCTGGTTCTATCTGCTGACCCTGGCTTTGCTGGCTCTCATCCTTTACAGCACTTTGACTTCCTATATGAACCGCCGTCTGAAAGCGATGGAACTCAAGCACAAGGAACAGGCGGAAAAGCAGCGCATCGCTTCTGAATTATCCACGGCAGCCGCCATACAGCAAAGCATGCTTCCGCATGTCTTCCCGAACCGCAAGGAATTTGAAGTCTATGCTTCAATGGATCCGGCCAAGGAAGTGGGCGGCGACTTCTATGACTGCTTCTTAGTCGATGAGGATCATCTGTGTCTGGTCATTGCCGATGTATCCGGCAAAGGCATTCCGGGGTCTTTGTTCATGATGATCTCCAAACTCATCATTCAAAGCTGTACCCAGCTGTCTGCCTCTCCGGCTGAAATACTGACCAAGGCCAACGAAACGATCTGTGCCAACAACGAAGCACAGATGTTCGTCACCGTGTGGGTCGGAATACTGGAGATCTCGACCGGAAAGCTCGTTGCCGCCAATGCCGGACATGAATATCCGATCATCAAGGAAACAGGAAATGATTTTGAGATCCTGAGAGACAAGCACGGACTTGTCATCGGTGCCATGGAAGGCATCAGGTATACGCAATACGAACTCGACCTCAAGCCGGGTTCCAAGCTCTTCTTATATACCGACGGCATCCCGGAAGCTACCGACAAAGACAACAAGCTGTTTGGCATGGACAGACTGCTTCAGGCACTCAACTCTTCACCGGACGAATCTCCAAAACAGCTTTCCCTCAATGTACGGCAGGCTGTCGATAAGTTCGTCAGCAAGGCCGAACAGTTCGACGACCTGACGATGATGTGCATCGAATACAAAGGTAAGAAGAAAGAATAAAACCGAAGCTTCATTCAAACTTCGGTTTTTTCTTTTACTGTTCTTTGTTTTCTTTCCTTCTTTGCAAGATCGTTTTTTCAAACGCCGAGAAACGTTTGGACATGGAACGTTTCATAAAGAAATCGCTGATGGCTCCGCTTTGTCCGCCATCCTGACAGTATGAGAGTTCGCACTTTTCTTCACCCAGAGGCTTGATACTGTAGGAGAAGACATATTTGTTTCCCTGCATCTCGTAATGGGTCTCGATCTTATCCATCGAAGGTCTCTTCACATCGACATAGGCTGTGATCTCATTTTTGCCGTTTTTGCGCTTATAGGTATAATGGCAGCCTTTTTCGATGTCCTTTATCTCAAATTTCTTTCCGCTTTTTTCGGTCGCCTCATAAGCGATCGAATCCAGAAGCAGATCGTAGACTTCGCTCGCTTTGACGTTCAATTCTTTCTGAAAAGTAAACATAGTTTTCTCCTGTTTCCCTCATTCTAACAGAATCCGTGCACGAGGCTTATAAGATGACTCTGACCCGGATGATGTTCTCCACTTCGTTGAGTGCCTTTTCATCCACGTTGGAATTGGTATCGATCATCGTATAGGCCAGATCTCCCCTGGCCTTGTTGACCAGGTTTTCGATGTTGATGCCCGTGTCGGCGATGATCGAAGTCAGTTTTGCCAGCATGCCCGGCACGTTTTTGTGGATCAGGCAGATGCGGTGCGATGTCGATCTTGGTTCACTGATCGAAGGCAGATTGACCGAATTGGTGATATTGCCGTTTTCAAGGTAGTCGATGAGTTCCTTTACCGCCATGACCGCGCAGTTTTCTTCCGATTCCGGCGTCGATGCGCCAAGATGCGGGAAACAGACGGTATTCTTCGTATGAACCAGACGGTACGAGGCAAAGTCCGTGACATATCGTGCCACCTTGCCCGATTCCAAGGCCCTGATCAGGGCATCTTCGCTGACCAGCTCGCCTCTGGCCAGGTTGATGATGCGCACGCCGTCTTTCATCATCGACAAGGCTTTTTCATCGATGATGTCTTTTGTCGCTTCGGTAAATGGCATATGAAGAGTTATGTAATCGCACTCCCTGAACACTTCGTCAAGGTCTGTCACGTGTTTCACCCACTTGGACAAAGACCAGGCGGAATTGACCGAGATATACGGATCATAGCCATAGACTTCCATACCCAGTTTCACTGCTGCATTTGCCACGAGCACGCCGATCGCTCCTAAGCCAAGGACGCCTAACTTCTTGCCGGTGATCTCCGGACCGACGAAGGCGGCTTTTCCTTTCTCGATGCATTTGGCAAAGTCATCGGCATTTTCCAGTTCATCTTCCCAAAGGATCCCCGATTTGATATCGCGGGATGCCAGGAATAATGAACATAAGCTCAGCTCCTTGACCGCATTGGCATTGGCACCCGGCGTATTGAAGACGACGATGCCTTTTTCACTGCATTTTCCGATCGGGATATTGTTGACACCTGCCCCTGCTCTGGCGATCGCCAGCAGGTTTTCCGGCATCTCATAATCATGTAAGGACGCACTTCTTACAAGTATCGCATCCTCATTTTCCATATCCGGGCAGTAATCGTAGCTGTCATCAAAGAGTTCCAGACCCTTTTCATCGATCTTATTGGCCAGTTTTATCTTCATAAGGCATTCTCCTTGGCAAATCCATCCATAAATTCAACAAGTTTCTCAACAGCATCTTTTGGCATCGCATTGTAGATCGAAGCGCGAAGTCCTCCCACCAGACGATGGCCCTTCAAAGAGACAAGGCCCCTTTCGGCCGCTTCACTCACGAATCTCTTATCGAGGTCCTCGTTCGGCGTCGTAAAGGTGACGTTCATTAATGAACGGCTGTCTTTTTCTGCGTGCGGCTTATAGAAGCTCTGTGTATCCAAGTAATCATAAAGGATCTTCGCCTTTTCCCTGTTGCGGCTTTCGATCGCTTCCAGGCCCCCGCTTTTTTCGATCCATTTGAGCACCTTGCCCAAGACATAGATCGGATAGGTCGGCGGAGTATTCAGCATCGAATCATGTTTTGCCATGAGCTCATAGGAAAGGATGTCCGGCGTGATGGCCATCGGTGTTTCGATAAGATCCTTGCGGATGATGACGACGGAAATACCGGCGATGCCGATGTTCTTCTGCGCTCCCGCATAGATCAGACCGAATCTTGAGACATCGATCTTTCTTGATAAGATATCGGAGCTAAGATCCCCTACCAGGATCTTTCCTTTGACATCCGGATAAGTCTTCCACTGCGTCCCGAAGATCGTGTTGTTGGAACAAAGATGCACGTACTTGGAATCTTCATCAAAGCTGAGTTCTTCCTGTTTCGGAATATGACGATAGCCGTTATCTTTGCCGTCATATGCGATATGGACCTGTCCGTATTTCATTGCTTCCATAGCTGCTTTTTTAGAGAAATTGCCGGTCAGGATGTAGTCTGCCTTATCGCCCTTCAAAAGGTTCAGGGCAACGGCCGCAAACTGGCCTGTCGCTCCCCCATGCATGAAAAAGACTTCATATTCTTCCGGGATCTCCATGACCCGATAAAGTCTCTGCTTTGCTTCCTCAAAGATCTTCAGGTAGTCTTTCCCTCTATGGGACATCTCCATGACGGCCATGCCGGTGTTCTGATAATTGTAGAATTCTTCATAGAGCTCATCGAGCACTTCGTCCGCCAGCATCGATGGGCCGGCCGCAAAATTGAAAACTCTGTCTTTCATCATCTTCTCCCCTTGTTTCTTAATGCAGCGATATAAATATCCGTTCCGACATCCGATGGCTTATGCGCATCGGAAGCACAGATCAGCTTCACGTCTTTATTGCGGAACGTCTCCAGCATCTTTTCGCAGATACCGATATCCTTATGACCGTAGCGGTAATGGATGCCGGTATTGTTTTCCCCATACATGTCTTTTTCTTTCAATGCATCGGCGATCTTTTCATAGGTAAGACTCAGATCACGGCCCGGATCGATATCAAACAGTTTGATCTGATCGGGATGGGCGAGCCTGTCAAACAGGCCCGAAACGATCAGGGAAAGGATCTCTTCATAATACCTTTGATAGATGTAAGAAGGATCTTTTCTATCCCACAGAAGCTTTTCAGAAAATGACATGTCATACAGGATGTGATCGACACTGTGGACTGCTCCGGTAAGAAAATCAAGATGTACGTCTTTTAAAATCTTTTTCAATAGCTCTTCCGTGTCCGAGGTATAACATACTTCCAGTCCGAACTTCACCCTGATCGGAAGATCTTTCTTTTTCACATCCCCGATGAGCCTGTAGTAATCATCCAAGGTGTTACAGAACTTGGTTTCTTTGCTTAACCAGTTTTTCTGTTCCTCATAGACCTTCAGATGTTCGTAGCAGCATTCAAATTCTTTGAAGCGGTGACTGTGATCCAGGATATTTATCTCATCAAGGCCCTTGCGTATGCCTTCTTCGACAAATTCCATGACATAGTCCGTACTTAAAGGTCCGTATTCCAGATGCATGTGCCCGTCCGCGAGGTAGAGATCATCGATGTATTCGATGCCGATCGCCAGTGCCCCATATGTTTCGATCTTTTCTTCGGAATAGTATTCATACATATCTGCAGGATCAGCATTCTCTTCTTTCCTATAGCCGATCGTTTCCTTATCGTAATGTTCATACAATTCAAAGAAGTCTTTGTATGTCTTTAAGCTTGTGACTTTGCATCGAAGGACATCGTACTCGTTTCTGACATTATGAAAAAAGATCAGGTCATTGACCTGAATCTTTTGTCTTTTTTCATCATTGAGACGCATCTCGATCCTCTTATTGCCGGACCGGATCGATTCAAACGCCTCTTCATAAAGATCCATGTCGATACGCATACTTGTTTTTTTCTATTATGATACTAGAAATCAGCAATATTTTATCGGTGTTTTTATACATTTTTTGCAGAAAACCCATTGATCTTCAGTCGATGGGATGAATGCCATTAACACTGATTTTCAATATATTTGCGTATAGTATAAGGATCGGCTTCACCAATAGAACATCATAATAATGATTCATGAAAGAATAATAACATAATCTCA
>JAFRQF010000034.1 GCA_017428765.1 Erysipelotrichaceae bacterium | reverse complement strand
GGAATCAGAACCGAGACAGAATTGTCCCAGCAAATCGTAGATAAGATGATCGACAGAGTCGTGGTGCATGAGAAGGACGGCGTGATAACTGTCGAACTGATCATGAACTACAGCGATGCTAAGGAAGAGTATTCGGGCATTCTGCGGGAGATACTGTCGGAGGTGGAGAATGGCTAAGTACAGTATAGGCATCTACATCCGACTGTCTCTTGCAGACATTGACCTTTCCAGAAAAGAAGGAAAGACCGAGAGCGAAAGCATCACTAATCAGAGAGCACTGATCAACCGCTATCTGGACAAGCACGAGGAATTCGAAGGATGCCCGAGAGAAGAGTTCTTTGATGACGGTTACTCCGGAACAAACTTTGCCAGACCGTCATTTGAGAAAATGATGGAGAAGGTTAAGAAAGGCAAGATCAATCTTATTGCCGTAAAAGACTTCAGCCGCTTTGGTCGTGATTACATTGAACTGGGCGACTATTTGGAAAGGATCTTCCCGTTCCTGGGAGTCCGCTTCATATCTGTGAATGACAGTTATGACAGTGATGACTACAAAGGAACTACCGGCGGTATGGACGTTGTTCTGAAAAACATTGTCTATGATTACTACAGCAAGGATCTGTCTGATAAAGTCACCACTTCGAAATATGCCATCATGAAAAGAGGCGTATATCAGGGCGGTCATGTTCCTTTCGGCCTTCGAAAAGGTGCTGTCAAAGGAAAACTTGAAACAGATCCGGAAGCAGCACAGGTAGTCAGGAAAGTGTTTGATCTCGCAATCGCAGGTAAGGGTACCGGTGAGATTGCACGTATCCTGAATGATGATGGGGATATTACACCATCTGACTATTTCAAGGAGAAGAATCCTCAGGCAAAGAAGTTCAAGCTGAAGACAGAGCGCAAGGAATGGAGCTCAATAATGGTGCTGAACATTATCCGTCAGGAAATGTACTACGGTGCCGTTGTTCAGCACAAAAGACAGCGCATCACCGTAGGAAGTAAGCACACTGCCATTGTTCCTAAAGAGGAGCAGTTCATTGTTGAGAATCAGCATGAAGGTATTGTCACAAAGGAAGAATGGACAGCTGCACAGGCTGCTATACGCCCGATAAGGAAAAGGACAACCTATAACAAGAGAGATTATCCACTGAGAGGAGTTGCCAGATGTGCCTGCTGTCATCGAATGATTCAGTACTTCGGCAAGGTCAAAAGACCGTATTTTACCTGTGAAGTAACAAAACATGATGCCAACAGCAAATGCTTTCACGGAAAGGTGTTTGAGGATGAACTCAATGAGGTAGTCTGGCAATCACTTCAGAGCATGTTTGCTCTGTCAGATGATTTGTCCGGGAAGCTGAATCAGCAGAAAAAGCTGCTCGGTAATGAAACAGAATCGATCAAGTCGGATCTCGAAAAGCTGCAGAAGGAACTGAAACAAATCGATTCTGACAAGTATTCCAACATGGACAAGTATATGTCCGGAGACCTTCCTAAAGAAAAGTTCCTGTCCAAGAAGCAGAAGCTGGATGAAGCATCATCTGCCCTCACCGCCGAGATTGCAGAACTGGGAAACAAGTTGGAAGTGATAAGGACATCTGAAGTTCCTGAGACCGAAAAACTGGTCGGCGAGATGAAGAAGTATTCCAAAGAATCTCAGCTGACAAGTGGTATGGTGCAGACATTTATAGAATCTGTTGAGATAACAGACGACCAGCATGCACAGATCATATGGAAGTTCTCCGATATCTTTAAACGGTTCATAGAAGAACAGTAAAACTGAATACCTATCAGAAAAGAGCTCCAGATTGCAGAATCCGGAGCTTTTCTTCTGAAAAAGTTCTATATTTTTTTAGTCCTTACTTGACATACGCTGATGAAGTGGATGCTTTTCCTTTGAAGGGGGATGAGACATTGATGAACATTGCCTTGAATTCCTGCAAAGGCCGGCTTCTGTTTTCGACGGCGACGGTAGATGATCAGCTGAAGAAGATCGTAAAGGAAAGAAAGGCCGAGACGATCCGCTTATACGTCCGGCCTTCCTACAAGCCTTTGTCTGTCCCCAGGGTGTTTTGTCTGCCCGAGTTTTTCACTTTCTTCTGTCTGCTGCGGTTGATGTCACTGACGGCCAACCAGTGCATCATCTTCGTATCCGGAAAAAGAAAGTGCGAACAGCTCTACAGGCTGACGTCTAGTTTCTTCTCCTGCACCTATGTGTATTCCGACCTGGAACAAAGAAAGGAGAACATCGCAGCTTTCAGGTCAAAGAAGTACCGTTTCCTGATCTCGACGACCGTCATGGAACGGGGCATCACGATCAGACAGGTCTCGGTGATCATCCTTCACTATGACGGGGTTTTCGATGAGGCGAACCTGATACAGATGCTGGGAAGAGTCGGCAGAGGCGTAGGCAATGATGAAGGAAGATCCTATCTGTTCTGTGAGCGCAGGGACACTCAGGTGAGAAGGACACTGGCTTATCTCAAGGAGGCGAATTGTCATCTGTGAAGTGTCTGTATTGCGATAAGACGATCGAGTCGTTCACCCTGCGTTCCTTGTTGTTAAAGAAGGATGAACTTTGTCCGGATTGCCGGAAGAAGCTGAAAGTCACAAGGAAGAGGATCGATCTGGGCGAGTTTCAGGTGGAGACCTTTTTCGATTATGAGGGCTTGTTTCGTGACCTGCTTCTGCAATACAAAGAGTGTCACGATGAGGCCCTGAAAGATGTCTTCCTCTATGACCTCAAGGAGTATCTGGGACTGCGCTATCACGGCTATCATCTGCTTTGCATCCCCAGCAGCTTCAAAAAGAGGGAAGAGAGGGGCTTCGACCACCTGAAAGCGATATTTCGAACGGTACAATTGGTGCCTTTGGAAGGTCTGAAAATGAAGCGGGAGATCACACAGGAAGGCAAGGATCTCGTGCAAAGAAGGCTGATGGAATCAAATTATATCTATAATGGGCCAAATGTGGATAAAATCTTGCTTGCAGACGATATTATGACTACCGGTTCGACCTTAAAAGGGGCATTTTCCTGCGTAAAAAGTCATGCCCGAAAGGTCAAAGTTATATCACTGGCTTACAAAAACATTACTTTACATCTTTAAAATAAAGTATGGTAGAATAATAGTCATAAAAGGAGAATAAGGAAATGTTAGGCAAGGTAAAAAGATTCAACAAGGTTAAGGGATTTGGCTTCATTACAGCAGATGATGGTCGTGATGTCTTTTTCCATTATTCTCAATTAATCATGGACGGTTACAAGACCATCAATGAGGGTGCACCAGTTGAATTTGAACTAGTTGAAGGTGATCGAGGTCTTCAAGCTCATAATATAAAAGAGATTCAAGAATAATCGAGAAACACAAAAGAAGTTGGCCGGCGGTCAGCTTTTTTTGTTACGTTGTATTATAATAGTATGGTATTGGAGAAAAGATAATGGGTTTATTTGACAGATTATTCAATAGTGATAAAAGGATCCTTGATGAGGTCGAAAAGGGCGTCATCCCGGTTGAAAAACTGAAAGACGAGATGGCTGCTCTGAGCGATGAAGAGCTCAAACACAAGACCGTGGAATTCAAGGAAAGACTTGCCAAAGGTGAGACCCTGGACGATATTCAGGCGGAAGCTTTTGCGGTCGCCAGAGAAGCGGCGAAACGTGTGATCGGGGAGTTCCCGTTCTTCTGCCAGCTGGAAGGTGCCTATGTGCTTCACAGAGGCGACATCGCCGAAATGAAGACCGGTGAAGGAAAGACCCTGACATCCGTCATGGCCGTCTATCTCAATGCCTTGGAAGGCAAGGGCGTTCATGTGGTCACCGTCAACGAATATCTGGCGGAACGTGACAGCGAATGGATGGGACAGATCCACCGCTTCTTAGGTCTCACGGTCGGCCTTAACCTGCGTGCTCTTACCCCGGCTCAGAAGAGGGCTGCCTATGAGTGCGATATCACATACACCACCAACTCGGAGGTCGGTTTCGACTACCTGCGTGACAATATGGTCACCAGAGTGGAAGACAGAGTCTTAAGAGAACTGAACTATGCGCTGGTCGATGAGGTCGACTCGATCCTGATCGATGAATCCAGAACGCCTTTGATCATTTCCGGCGGCGAAAAGAAGACAGCCAACCTGTATATCAATGCCGACCGTTTCGTAAAGAGACTCAAGAAAGAGGAAGACTATGTCATCGATGTCAAGGACCGCAATGTCCAGCTGACGGAAGAGGGCGTCCATAAAGGAGAAAAGGCCTTCGGCGTCGAAAACCTCTATGACATCGACAACACCTCGCTGGTCCACTACATCGCACAGGCTCTCAAGGCCAACTACATCATGACCAGAGATGTCGAGTATGTCGTGGAAGACAACGAAGTCATCATCGTTGACCAGAATACCGGCAGAAAGATGCCGGGCAGAGAATACTCGGATGGTCTGCATCAGGCCATTCAGGCCAAGGAAGGTGTACCGATCAAACAGGAAACGACGACCTGGGCGACCATCACCTATCAGAACTTCTTCCGTCTTTACAACAAGCTGGCCGGTATGACCGGTACGGCAAAGACCGAAGAGGAAGAATTCCTTTCGATCTACAATATGCGTGTCGTCGAGATCCCGACCAACCGTCCGGTCGCCAGGATCGATTATCCGGATCTGGTGTTCGGAACCAAGAAGGCAAAATACAACGCCCTTCTTGAAGAAGTCAGGGAGCTCTACGCGAAAGGCCAGCCGGTCTTGGTCGGCACGATCTCCGTCGAAACTTCCGAACTGATCTCCCGCATGTTCAAGCAGGCCAGGATCCGTCATGAGGTCCTCAATGCCAAGAACCATGCCAGAGAAGCCGAGATCATCGCCAAAGCCGGCAGAGAAGGTTCCGTCACCATCGCCACCAACATGGCAGGCCGTGGTACCGACATCAAGCTGACGGATCGTTCCAGGGAACTGGGAGGTCTGGTGGTCCTGGGTTCGGAACGTCATGAATCCAGACGTATCGATAACCAGCTGCGCGGACGTTCGGGAAGACAGGGCGATCCGGGCTATTCACGTTTCTATGTATCTCTTGAAGATGACCTGATGGTAAGATTCGGCTCCGACCGTATCTCCGGTCTCTTCCAGCAGATGGGCGATATCCCGATCGAAAACAAGACGGTCTCCAAAGCGATCTCTTCCGCACAGAAGAGAGTCGAAGGTCTCAACTTCGATATCCGTAAGGCATTATTGGACTACGATGATGTCATGCGCCAGCAGCGTGAGACGATGTATGCCCAAAGAAACTATATTCTGGAGAACGAAGACATCCATTCCGTCATCGAAAACATGTTTGAAAGAGTCTGCGAAAATATCGTAAGCTCCAACATTTCGATCGACGGCAAGAAGGAGGTCATCGACTACGGCTCGATCGTCACCCGTCTCAACAACATGGGCGTAGCTTCTTTCGCGCTTTCCGATATCGAAGGTCTAAACAAAGAAGATGCCATCGTTAAATGTAAGGATGCCTCATTCAACGCTTATGAGGCAAAGATCAAGCCGGTAAAGAATCAGATCATGCCGGTGGAAAGAACGATGGTCCTTCGTCTGATGGACCGCGCATGGCAGAATCAGATCGATGTCATGTCCAAACTCAGAGAGGGCATCCATCTTCGTTCCTATGCGCAGAACAACCCTTTGCAGGCATATGTCGAAGAGGGCTACGAATTATTTGAAAACATGATGAATACGATCTCTTCGGATGTCGTTACTTTCTGTAACAATCTGAAGATCGTCATAAAGGAAAAGTAGATTTGGAACTGTATGAAATGAGACAAAGCCTGAATACTTCGCTGAAGAAGCTGAAGGATCTGGGCGAATCACTGGATCTGGAAGGGATCTCGAAACAGATCGAGGAACTTGAGGAGAAGCAGAATGCGGACAACTTCTGGTCGGACCAGAAGAAGGCCCAGGCGATCATCAAGGAGACCAACAAACTGAAAGATCTCAAGTCCAGATATTATAGCAACAAAGCAGGCATCGAAGGCATACTGGGCGAGCTCGATGAGCTCAACAGGAACTACGATGCGGAGCTTTTTGAATTGCTGGAAGAGGAATACGAAGAGATCAACAAGAACTTCGAAGAGTTTGAGATCAAGGTCCTTCTTTCCAACGACTACGATCACTCCAACGCCCTGCTGGAGATCCATCCGGGAGCCGGCGGCACCGAGTCACAGGACTGGGCGGAGATGCTGTTCCGCATGTATCAGCGCTATGCCCAGAACAACGGCTATGGTTTTGAGGTGATCTCGTATGAAGAAGCGGACGAAGCCGGCATCAAGTCCTGTCTTGTCGCCATCAAGGGCGATATGGCCTATGGCTATCTCAAGGGAGAAAGCGGTGTGCACAGACTGGTACGTATCTCACCGTTCGATGCATCGAGCCGCAGGCACACATCCTTTGCCTCGGTCGAAGTCCTGCCGGAATTCAACAACGAGATCGAGATCGAGATCCGCGATGAAGATCTGGAAGTCGATACGATGCGCTCTTCCGGTGCGGGCGGCCAGCATATCAACAAGACCGACTCGGCCGTACGAATGAAACACATCCCGACCGGGCTCATGGCGTTCTCGCAATCCGAACGTTCACAGATCCTCAACAGGGAAAAGTGTCTCGCCATTTTAAAGGCGAAGCTCTATCAGAAAGCGATCGAAGACAGAGAAAATGAAAAGCGGGCTTTGAAAGGCGAACAGCGCAAGATCGAGTGGGGTTCACAGATCCGCTCTTATATCTTCTGTCCGTATACGTTGGTCAAGGACCATCGTACCAATTACGAAGAAGGAAATGTCGATAAGGTCATGAACGGTGAGATCAATGATTTCCTGTTCGCTTATCTGAAATCACAGATCTAGTATGAAAAGAAATATCAGTCTGCTTACACTGGTCTTCCTTGCCCTGGGGATCCTCTCAGGGCTTTTTGTAAAGCCTCTGGTCACTTCGCTTTCTTTCATCGGTTCGATCTACATCAATCTGCTGAAATTCCTGATCGCGCCGATCGTCTTTTCTTCCATCGTTCCGACGATCTTCCATTCCTCGAAGAAGAAAGATGATACTCTGCAGACAGCAGTCATCACCTATATGGCGATGTTTGTCGCCACGTTCCTTCTGACTTCGCTTGCCGTAACGCTTCTTGATCCGGCGAAGGGTTTCTCTTTCCCGGCGCAGGACTGGAACGGCAATGTGCAGTCTTTGTCTGTACAGGAGATCATCGTCAATCTGTTTCCCAATAACCTGGTCTCCATCTTTGCGGAGACGAAGCTGTTTGCGATCATCCTGTTCGCTTATATGCTGGGCATCTGTGCCGGCAAAGTGGAAAAGGGCGAAAAGCTCATCGAAGGCATCGAGATCCTGCGGGACATCTTCTTCAAGATCCTGGAATATGTCATGTATCTGACACCGCTTGCCGTCTTTTCTCTGATCGGCAATACGATCGCCAATTACGGTGTCGTGATCATCGGCGTGGGACTTAAGTACATCGCTGCGGCATATCTGTGCGGTATCCTTACGATCATCTTCGTCATGATGCTGCCGGTATGGCTGATCGCGAAGATCCCGCCGATCGAATATCTTAAGAAAGTCTATAAAGTCTGGCTCGTCTCATTGACGACCTGTTCCTCGGCAGCGACCCTGCCTACGACGATGAAGGTGTGTGTCGAAGAATTCGGTGTCTCCAAAAGGATCGTCGATATCGTTTCGCCTTTAGGATGCACGATCCACATGTGCGGCGGAGCCGTCTCTTTCGCCTTGCTGGGACTGTTCTGTTCAAAGATGTATGGCGTTGAGATCTCAGCCGGCACTTATGTATTGATGTGTGTCTTTGCCTTGCTGATAAACATGTCGGCACCTGGCATCCCCAACGGCGGCGTGGTGATCGGAGCGACCTATCTTTCCCTTCTTGGCATTCCGCTTGATTTCATCGGATTTTATTCGGGCATCTACAAGATCCTGGATATGCTGTATACGACGCTCAATGTCACAGGCAACATCACGGCCAATGTTATTCTGAGCCGCGTAAAGAAAGGAATATGATTTCCTTTCGCATTATGTTAGAATAGAGTTGTTTTGATGGATAGATCGTCTTTGGAAGCTTTCAGAGAGCTGACGTCTGGTGAAAGTCAGCAGGGGAAAAAGGCGAAGATGGATCCTGAACATCCCTGTCGATAGGTAGGCCGGGACGTAGTTCTGCGTTAAAGAAAATGAAGAGATAAATCAAGGTGGTACCGCGCTTTGCGCCCTTTATATCACCTTTTTTATTTTAGGGAGGCATTATGGAAAACAAGGGAAAATACTACATCACCACTGCGATCGCCTATGCCAGCGGCAAGCCGCACATCGGCAATACCTATGAGATCATCATGGCGGATGCGATCGCCCGTTACAAGAGGATGTCAGGCTATGATGTCTATTTCCAGACCGGAACGGACGAACATGGCCAGAAGATCGAGGAAAAGGCAAAGGCGGAAGGCATCACTCCGAAGGAATTCGTCGATAAACAAGCCGGTGAGATCAAGAGGATCTGGGATCTGATGAACACTTCCTATGACCGTTTCATCCGTACGACAGATGAGGATCATGAAAGACAGGTCAAGAAGATCTTCAAGAAACTCTACGATCAGGGCGACATCTACAAGAGCGAATATGAAGGCTGGTATTGTACGCCATGCGAGTCTTTCTGGACCGATTCTCAGCTGGTCGACGGCAAATGTCCGGACTGCGGCAGAGACGTCCATAAGGAAAAGGAAGAATCCTACTTCTTCAAGCTTTCCAAATACCAGAAGGCTTTGGAGAAATACATCGAAGAAAATGATTTCATCGAACCGGAATCAAGAAAGAACGAGATGATCAACAACTTCCTCAAGCCGGGTCTTCAGGATCTGTGCGTCTCCCGTACTTCCTTCAAGTGGGGCATCCCGGTCGATTTCGATCCGAAACACGTCGTATACGTCTGGATCGATGCGCTGTCCAACTACATCACCGGTTTAGGCTACGATGTGGATGGCAATCATGGCGAGCTTTACAAGAAATACTGGCCGGCAGACCTGCATCTGATCGGCAAGGACATCATCCGTTTCCACACCTTATACTGGCCGATCATGCTGTTGGCACTCAACGTACCGCTTCCGAAGCAGGTCTTCGGACATCCGTGGATGCTGGTAGGGGAAGACAAGATCTCCAAGTCCAGAGGCAATGCCATCTATGCGGATGATCTGGTGAAGTTCTTCGGTGTCGATGCGGTGCGTTACTACGTCTTACACGAGATGCCGTTTGCCCAGGACGGAACGATCACCTGGGAACTGGTCATCGAAAGGATCAACTCTGATCTGGCCAATGTCTACGGCAACCTGGTCAACCGTACCGTCGCCATGACCAACAAGTACTTCGGCGGTCAGCTGAATAAGGAATTTGTGAACGAACCGCTGGATGATGAATTCAAGAAATTCATCCTCGACAGTGTAAAGACGGTCGACGGCAAGATGGATCAGTTGAGAGTCGGTGATTCGATCGAGGCGATCATGGAAATCTTCAGACGCTGCAACAAGTACATCGATGAGATGGCTCCTTGGGTCCTGGCAAAAGATGAAGCACAAAAGGCCAGACTCAATACCGTTTTATACAACCTTCTGGAAGGTATCCGTTTCGGTGCCGTCCTGATGGAACCGTTCATGCCTGAAACAAGTGCGAAGGTCTATGAACAGATCAATACGAAACAGACAGACTTTGATTCTTTAAGCAGTTTCGGCGCTTATGAATGTAACAAGGTCACCGAAAAGCCGGAAGTGCTGTTCGGAAGACTGGATCCGGTCAAGACGATGGATGAAGTCCATGCCTTCCTTGGCAAGCCGGAAGAAAAAGTCGAGCATAAGGAAAACATCGAATTCGCAGATTTCGAAAAAGTCGAGATGGTCGTCGGTCAGGTCAAGTCCTGTGAGAAACATCCGAATGCCGATAAGATCCTGGTCTTTGAAGTCGACTTCGGCTATGAGACCCGTCAGATCCTTTCCGGTGTTGCGGCTTATTATAAACCGGAAGAACTGATCGGCAGAAAAGTCATCGCCGTCATGAATCTCAAACCGCGCAAGATCAGAGGTCTCGAGTCCAACGGCATGTTACTGTCGGCAGTGAAAAACAAGGACGGCAAGGAAGTGCTTGAACTGCTTTCCTCCGACATGGAAGTCGGTTCGATCGTATGTTAGAAAAAGAGTGATTCACTCTTTTTCTTTTGGCTATAATAATGTTATGAGAAAGTTTTTAGCGATCATCGTATGTAAAATCACCAAGAAGATCTGCAAATATTTCGGCAGAGGTTCTTCCTTTCCCGGTCAGATCGCTTTAAAGATCTGTCCGGACATCCTGTCAAGGATCCGTTTACCGGAAAACATCATCGCCGTATCCGGTTCCAACGGCAAGACGTCGACCGTCGAAATGATCCATTCGATCATCGAAAAGGCCGGCATGACCCTCGCTTACAATTACGAAGGCTCCAACCAGATCGAAGGCGTCACCACACTTGTCCTTTCCAATTGCGACAATTCCGGCAATTTCCTCAAGGATGTCCTTCTGATCGAAGCGGATGAAAGATATGCGAAGTATATCTTTTCCTATATCACGCCGAAATACTATGTCATCAACAACCTTTACCGTGACCAGATGACCAGGAACGGTCATCCCGAATATGTGCTTTCCGATATCGCAAAGTCGATCCATGAAGGATGCACGCTGGTACTCAATGCCGATGATCCTCTGATCTCTTCCTTATCGAAGAGATTCGACAACGATGTGGTATTCTTCGGTGTCGAAGAAAACCCGTATATCTCTGAAGTCTGCAAGAGCGTATATGACGACGGCTATTACTGCCCGGTATGCAAGAAGAAGATGGTCTACGAATACCGTCAGTTTGCCCATGTCGGGAATTATGAATGCAAGAGCTGCGGCTTTAAGAGAGCCGATCCGGATTATAAGATCACCGATCTCGACCTGGAAAATGGAAGGATCACGATCAACGATTCCACTTCCATCGATCTGGCATTGCATACGATATTCAACGCATACAATGTCCTGGCCGCCTATTCGATCGGTTCTCTGCTGGGCATCGATGAAAAGACGATCATCTCTACTTTAAACGATTATCTGATCGCCAACGGACGCATCAAACGCTTCAAGATCGGCGAAACGGAAGGCACGCTTCTCATATCCAAGCATGAGAACACCATCTCCTATGACCGCAATATCGAATATGTCACCGGCAAAGAGAAGATCACATTGCTGCTGATCATCGATGATATTTCCCGGAAATATTTCACATCCGATACTTCCTGGCTCTGGGACATCCGTTTTGAGATGCTGGCAAAGGACAGCGTCGCAAAGATCGTGGTCGCCGGCAAATACATCTCCGATGTGGCAATCCGCCTGGAATATGCCGGTATCGATATGGACAAGGTCGTATTATTCAAACAGACTGCTGAGGCAGTGAATTATCTTAGGGACCACACGGAAGGGGAGCTTTTCGCTCTTACCTGTTTCTCGGATGAAGGAAAGCTTCTCAAGGAGGTCGTTACATTATGAGGATCTTGCATCTTTACCCGAACCTGATGAACCTGTATGGCGAATATGGCAACCTAACCGTCCTGAAGAAACATCTGGAAGATCAGGGAGTCGATGTGACGATCGAAAGAAAAGAGATCGAAGAAAGTATCGATGTTTCCCGTTACGATATGATCTACATGGGTTCCGGCACGGAGAGTGCCCAGCTCATCGCTTTGAACGACTTGATGAAGTACCGCCATCATCTGAAGAAAGCCGTCGATGAAGGAAAAGTCATCCTGTTTACCGGCAATGCGATGGAGCTCTGCGGGAAGAAGATCGACGATCATAAAGCACTCGATTTCATCGACTTTACTGTCGAAACGACGCAGAAGCGTTATACGGGCGATGTTATCGCCGTCAATGAAGAGATCGGCGAAGTCGTCGGTTTCATCAATAAATCGACTCTGATCCATGGCGGAGAAAAGGAAAAGCTCTTTGATTATTCCTTCCGCTATACGACACTGGAAGACAACAGCTATGAAGGTTACAGACTTCATAATCTTTTCGGTACGCATATCATCGGTCCGATCTTAGTCAAAAATCCTTCTTTCATGGAGACCATTGTGAAACTCCTTGTGAAAGACGGATATGAAAAGATCGGATATCCGTATGAAGAAGATGCCTATAACACGACACTTCAGGAGCTGAAGAAGAGAAAATAAACGGATATGATCTTTCGCTCGGATTTTGAAACAGGACTCATCCTTTCTATCCAGGAACTGATCGGCAAATGGCCTTTTCTGAAAGGCCTTTTTCAGTTTTTCACTATCTTCGGCGAACCTGTCTTTGCGGTCGCTGTGATCGGTTTCGTCTACTGGGGATACAGAAAGGATCAAGGAAGATATCTGATCCTTTGCGTCATGACGACGCAGATCTTCAACAACATGCTGAAAAACATCTTCCTTCGTCCTCGTCCTTATATGGCAAACGATCGGATCCAATGCCTCAAAGCTCCCGAATCGGAGCACGACCTCTATAATCCGATCGTTCAGGGATACTCTTTCCCAAGCGGGCACAGTTCCTGCGTTTCTTCGTTTGCCGTGTCTTTGAACATGTATAAGAACGACCGGAAGCTGCGGATCGCTTCTTTCCTGCTGGTCGCCTTGGTGGGGATCTCGCGTTTTGCCCTGGGTGTCCATTATCCAAGTGATGTCCTGTGCGGCATCCTATTGGGGATCGTATCCGTACTTGTGATCGACCAGCTCATTATCAGGATGAAGATCGAAGATCTTTATCTGCTGATCGCTTCGATCGGCCTGGCCGGTGTCTTTTTCTGCAGGAGCGAAGACTATTTCTCCGTTTTCGGCATCGCCCTGGGTTTCATGGCCGGTGAACGCTTTGAAGCCAGATACATCGGTTTTGAAAATACGAAGGACTATAAAAAGATGATCTTAAGAACGATCATCGGCGGTATCCTTTTCCTTGCGGTAAGCTTTTCCATGGAAGTGATCTATTCGTATCTTTCGATCGACCGGGAACTGGCCATCCTGTTGCTTCGAAGCCTTCGCTATGGCCTATCTTCCTTTGTCGTGATGGGCTTATATCCCTATCTGTTTTCCTATGGTTTCTTGAAGTAAAAAGAAGATAGCGACATACGTCACTATCGGTTGCAGGTGATGGGATGAGGAAGATAGAGTTCTTCCAGATATCGGACGTCCTCGTTGCTCAGATCGACATTAAAGCAGGAGAGAGCATCGTCGATATACTTTTCTTTGGTGATGCCGATGATCGGTGCGGCAACACCTTTTTTATACTGCCAGGCCAGATTGATGTTGGCCATCGATACACCATATTTCAAAGAAAGCTCATAGACTCTGTTTGCGATCTGCCTGTCATAGTCTTCGTTCTTGTCGTATCTCGTGCCTTCCTGACGGTCCAGGACGGAACGTTTGGAATCGGAGTCCCAGTCTTTTCTGGAAAGACGGCCGGCAGCGTACGGCGCAAAGGAAGTGCGGGAAACATTGAACTTTTCAGCCACCGGGATGAGATCTCTCTCATCTTCGCGATAGATCAGGTTGTAGTGGTTCTGTAAAGTAGTGAAGGGCTGATAGCCTTTTTCTTTTGCGGTGTAGCAGTATTCGGCAAACTGGTAGCCGTACATCGAACTTGCCCCGTAATAGCGGATGCGTCCGGTCTTTACTTCTTCATCCAGTGCTTTCAAGGTGTCTTGCACCGGTGTATCGTAGTCGTATCTGTGTAAGACGAGAAGATCGATGTGATCGGTATCAAGACGCTTCAGGGAGCCTTCCACTTCGCGATGGATCGCCTCCGGAGAGAGCTTGCCCGGATTGAAATAGCACTTCGTTGCGATCACGACATTGTCTCTTCCCAGTTCCTTTATCGCTTTGCCCAAGAAGATCTCGGAAGTTCCGTTGGAGTAATTGTTGGAGGTATCGAAAAAGTTGATGCCTGCCTCATATGCTTTGCGAATGATCCTTTCCGAATCCTCGTAGCCCAGGGTCCACTGGTACTGGCCTTCTTCCGCTTCGCCGAACGACATGCAGCCAAGACACAGCCTCGAGACCTTCAGATCGGAGTTTCCTAATGTGATGTATTCCATAAATTCATTATACTTTCTTGTATGTTAAAATAGTTTTATGAAGTTCATATTTAAATATAATGATCTGATCCAAAGAAACAGAACCGAGCTTTTAAGTGAGACGGGGGATCTTTGTTTCTGGGGCATCTATGATTTTGCGTTCAAATACCGTACGCGGATCTTTGATAAAGAAGATGCTGAGATCGCTTATGTGGAGAAAGATGTCACTGCTTCAAAAGATACCGTCCGTTTCTATGATGCCGCAGGAAAACAAGAGGGTGCGCTGGTCAGGGATGATGGAAAACTGATCCTGGAAAACGAAGGTCTTGTTTACCAAGGAGATGCTCAAAGCGGAAAGATCAAAGGTCTCATGAGCGTTTCCGAAGGAATCCTAGAAGTGAAAGAAGAAAAGGATGTCTTAAAAGCGGCAGAAGTCCTGTTTTCTCTGATCGAGATCGACAGATAGGGGGGTCACATGAGAAAAAACGAATTCCGATTCCGTTCCAGCAACGGTGAAGTCGATATCAGAAGCATGGAGTATATTCCCGATGACAGGATTATCGGAATACTGCAGATCGCACATGGCATGGTCGAATTCATCGACCGCTATGAAGACTTTGCGAAATATCTCAATTCCAAGGGGATCCTGGTCGTCGGCAATGACCATATAGGCCACGGCGGCTCGGTCAACAGTGAAGATGACTGGGGCTATTTCGGCGAAAACGGCAACCGTCATCTCCTGGATGATATGCATGAGCTCACCATCCTCACCAAAAAGAAGTATCCCGGCCTTCCGTATTTCCTCTTGGGCCATTCCATGGGATCCTTCTATGCAAGGCAATACCTTTGCGAATACGGAAACGAACTGGATGGAGCCATCATCATGGGAACGGGCTACGAAGCGCTTTCCACTGTCAAGGCCGGCATGTTCCTGTGCAGACTGATCGCCGCCTTCAAGGGCTGGAGGTATCGTTCGGCTTTCGTCAACAACATCGCGTTCGGTTCCTATGGTAAGAAGTTCGAACCGCTTCGCACGAGGGCGGACTGGCTCAGCAAGGACGAAGCCCTTGTCGACTGGTACGTCAATGAACCGCGCTGCAGCTTTCTTTTCACGCTCAACGGTTACTATTCGATGTTTGAAGGCATATCCCGCTTACATGACAGGTCTTTGCTGGAGAAGGTCCCGAAGGACCTGCCGATCTTCTTTGTTTCCGGAAAGGATGATCCGGTCGGATCGTTCGGAAAGGAAGTGGAGGCTTCCGTCAAATCACTTGAGGATGTCGGTGTGAAAAACATTCAGCTCAAGCTGTATGAAAACGACAGACATGAGATCCTGAACGAAACGGACAAAGAGATCGTCTATGTCGATCTGTATAACTGGCTGAAAGAACATATCGGGGAAGGAGAATGAAGCTCCTTCCTTTTTCATAAAAAAAATAAGCAGTTTGAAACTGCTTATTCCTGTACGTGTTCGATCCCCTGGGAGATGATGTTATAGACATGATCATCATCCAGGGAATAGTAGATCGTCTTGCCGTCGCGGCGGTTTTTGACGAGCTTGGAGTTTTTCAAGAAGCGTAACTGGTGTGAGATGGCGGACTGATTCATCTTTAAGAGGTCTGCGATCTCCGTGACGCTTCTTTCTTTTTCAAAGAGACAATACAGGATACGGATCCTTGTGGAATCGGAAAAGTTCTTGAACAGTTCCGCCGTATCATATAAGGTATTTTCATCGATCTTTCTGTTCACAGATCTTTCACCCCCAGAGCACGGATGGCATTGAGCACGGCGATCACCATGACACCGACATCGGCGAAGATCGCCATCCACATTTCCGCTTTGCCAAAGGCTGACAAGAGAAGCGTGAGCAGCTTCACGCCGATCGCAAAGGTGATGTTCTGATATACGATGGCCATGCATTTGCGGGAGATCTTTACCGCTTTGGCGATCTTGAGCGGATCATCATCCATCAAGACGATATCGGCAGCTTCGATCGCCGCATCGGAACCCAGAGTCCCCATGGCGATACCCACGTCTGCCAGAGAAAGGACCGGTGCATCGTTGATGCCGTCACCGACATAGACGACGCTTTCGTTTTCATTTCTTTGTTTCAGTATTTCTTCAAGGCATCCGACTTTGTCCTGCGGCAGGAGTCCGGCTTTGATCTCATCGATGCCGACTTTTCCGGCAACTTCTTCTGCCGCGGCTTCTTCATCGCCTGTCAGCATGATCGTTTTTGCGATGCCGTTTGCCTTGAGATCAAAAATGGCTTGTTTCGCGTTGGCCTTGATCCTGTCACCGATGTGGATGTGTCCGGCGTAACGTCCTTCGATCGCGATATGGACGATCGTTCCGCTCTCATGGCATTCTGTGATCTTCACTCCGTGATCTTTCATCAGCTTCTCATTGCCGATGCAGACGTTCTTGCCATCGATCAAAGCTTCGATGCCTTTGCCGGCGACTTCTCTGATCGAAGAGATGCGCGATTTATCGATCGGCTTGCCGTATTCTTTGATGATCGATCTGGCGATCGGGTGGTTGGACAGTGCTTCGCAATAGGCAGCACATTCAAGAAGCTCATCCTTGCTTAAGGAAGAGTTATGGATCGTCGTCACTTCAAAGACGCCCATCGTGACCGTTCCGGTCTTGTCGAAGGCAACATAACGTGCCTTGGACAGTGCTTCGAGATAATTGGAACCTTTGATCAGTACACCTGCCTTGGAGGCTCCGCCGATCCCGGCAAAGAAGGTGAGCGGGATCGAGATGACCAGTGCACATGGACAGGATATGACAAGGAAGGTCAATGCACGGAAGACCCAGGTACTCAGATCCGGTGTTCCGTTAAGAACGAAGCGGATGAATAGCGGCGGCAGGAAAGCCAGGGCCAAAGCACTGCAACAGACAGCCGGGGTATAGTATCTGGCAAACTTCGTGATGAAGTCTTCCGATCTGGATTTGTTGGATGTGGCGTTTTCGATCAGGTCAAGGACCTTGGCCACGGTCGAATCATCATAGAGCTTTTCCGCTTTTACTTTGATGACCGAGGTCATGTTGATGCATCCGCTGATGACCTTATCGCCGATCGTCACATCTTTCGGTTTGGATTCACCGGTCAGCGCCGAAGTGTTCAATGATGTGCTGCCTTGTGTGATCACACCGTCAAGCGGGATCTTTTCGCCGACTTTGACGATGAAGACATCGCCGATATTTACATCGCTCGGGTCGACTTCCTCGATGCCGTTCTCCGTTTCCAGATTGGCATATTCCGGCGTGATGTCCATGAGTGCGGCGATATTCTTTCTCGATCTGCCCACGGCATAGGATTGAAACCATTCGCCGATCTGATAGAACAGCATGACTTCCACGCCTTCATGGTACTCGCCTAAGGCGATCGCACCGATCGTGGCGACGGACATCAGGAAGTTTTCATCGAAGGGTTCCCTGTTTCTGATGCTCAGGAAGGCTTTGCGCAGTATATCATAGCCTACGATCAGGTAGGGGATCATATAGAGAACGAAACGGAGCGCTTCATTTTCAATGGGCAGGAAACGAAGCACGATCATCAGAAACAGCGAAACAAGGATCCTTATGAGATTTCTTTTCTGTTTCTTATTCATAGAAAGATCTCGCAGTCGGATTCTGCTTTCTTGCAGTTTTTGAGGACTTCATTCATGACTTCTTTGACGTCAGCTCCTTCTTCGAATTCGACACTCATCTTCAATGTCATGAAATTGACGACGGCATTTTTGACACCGGCCGTATTTTTAGCGGCTTCTTCCATCTTGCTAGCACAGTTTGCGCAGTCGACGTCGATCTTGTAAGTTTTTTTCATATCTGATTCCTCCATAATGAACATATGAACATCTGTTCATATGTATTATATCTCTGTATTTTCTCTCTTGCAATACAAAAACGGAAAAACGTATCTTCTGTCTATGTTAAAAAAGTGAGGGCTTGCTGGTATAATGAAGCCGTAAAGAAAAGAAACGGTTTATGAACGCACTGGATTATATTAGGCTGAGAGGGGATCTGAGTTTCAGATCCGATCCTTTCAATGAAGCGGACAATCTTGTATTCTCGCAGCTGATTTATGCGAATTTTGATAATGTTCTGAAAAAAGATGACAAGGTCACGATACAGCAGCTCGCTGAGCGTTACTTTGAGGATATGAAGGATCCGGCGAATCTTTCAAAGCACCACAACAAAGACGCCGTGCAGATATTGCAAGCGATGAAAGATGTACCGCGTTACAGGGATTGCATCATATACAATTATGAGTCACTGTTACACGCAGGTACGGCGGAGCAGTTTGCCGCATTCATGGTCGACCTGCCCGACCGCACGACAGTCGTCTGTTTCAAGGGAACGGATGACAGTCTCATCGGCTGGAAGGAAGACTGCTATCTGGCATACAAGAAGATCGCTTCGCAGGACGATGCGCTCTCCTATGTCAACCGGCACTTCAATCTTTTCCGCAAATACAGGATCATCGGTCATTCCAAGGGCGGCAACCTTGCGCTCTATGCTGCCGTTCATTGCAAGCCTCTCATACGGAGCAGGATCATCCAGATCATCTCCAATGACGGACCGGGTCTTCGTCCGGGCTCGTATGACGAAAACGAATTCAATAAGGTCAAAGACCGTTACCAGCTGATCGTTCCGGAAAAAGACGGTGTCGGTACGATCTTTGAGATGAGCCCGGCCCGCACGATCGCCAAAGTCACGACCAGAAACATCGTCGAAGCTCACGGCATGATGACCTGGCAGATCAAGGTCAACCGCATCGACAGGGCGGATTCCGACTCTTTCCAGACGGACAAGACCAGGATCGCCTTACTGAAGTTTCTGAACGACTCCAGCGATGAACAGAAAGAGATCTTCACCGAAGAACTGTTCAAAGCCTTCCATGAAGCCGGCATCGAATCCGTCTCTCAGCTGGCGACGGGCGGTATGAGCGTCTTGTTGAAGGTGATCAAGGAACTCTCGGAAATGGATTCCGTTGCCAGATCGATCGCGATCGATCTTGCCAAGACGTTCTCGATCTCGGTCTCCAGCGGTCTCAACCTGACGCAAAAGGTCTCGCAAAAGGCTGAAAGCATCAAAGCCAGGGCAAAACATGCCGAGATCTCCTTTGCCAGCCGGCTGATCGAAGATTATATCAATGAACTGAAAGAAAAAGAAGACAGCTAGTCTTCTTTTTTAACAGTTCTTTCCGTCGATCGAACAGGCCGGACCTGTCTCTTCATAGAAGGGCTCGAATCCGTTTTCGCTGATGAATCCCGCCCAATCGAGACTTACGGACCCGTCTTGTTTTACAAGAGCTGGTATGCCGATGGAATGGCCTTTTTTCACCTGATCGAATACGGAGCTCTCGTCTCTTAAAGCCAGAAAGGCTTTGAGATCGCGCAGGCTCGAATTGATGTCGATGATCTCATATGCGATCTTGTAACGGTCAAGGTTCTTCTTGAAATCCCGGCAGTCCGGGCACATCTCACTGCTGTATATCTTTATCATATCGTCACCTCACTTTGATTATATCAGTTACAGGCGATCCGCTTTTGTCACACGCATTATTGAAAAACGCTGATTTAAAAAGTAGAATGAAATAGTTATTAAGGGGTTTAAAAAATGGATAGATTTGATGCCAAATATCTGAAAAATACGGATTCCATGCATTTTATTATGCCGTTCATGTATCCGGATCGCTGTGACAACCAGACGTATTTTACGTTCCAGATCGATCTGACGAATCTGAATGAGTTCATCAAAAAGAAGAATGCGGAAAATCCGGACTACAAATACAATATGTTCCAGTGCATCGTAACAGGTGTTCTGAAGATCGTCACGCTTCGCTCCAAACTGTCGCTGTTCATTCATGACCGCAAGATGTACAAGAGGAATGAAGTTTCTGCGGCCTTCACGGTAAAACAGGAGTTTGCGGACAATGGCGGCGAAGTGCTGGCCTTCGTGCATTCCAAGCCGGAATGGAATATCGACGATGTCCATAACGAATTGAAAAGACAGCTTCTGAAGCTGAAAAACAAGTCGTATGTGGATGAATCGACCGGTTTCATGGACAAGTTCAACAAACTGCCGAAGTTCATCTCCCGTCCTGTCCTTCGTTTCGTGTGCTGGCTGGAAAAGCACAGCTGGATCCCGAAGGCCCTCATCGAGACGGATCCGTACCACTCTTCCGTCGTTTTGGCGAACCTTGGTTCCATCGGTCTTCCGGATGGTTATCACCATCTGACCAACTGGGGCACGACGTCGATGTTCGTCGTCATCGGCCAGTCGGGAAAGATGCCGTTCTTCGAGAACGAACAGGTCATCTTCAAAGACGGCGTGAAGCTCGGCTTCACGGTCGATGAAAGGATCGCCGACGGTTACTATTTCTCAAAATCGATCAAGATGCTGCAGCTCTTCCTGGAGAACCCGGAACTGCTGGAACGTCCGCTGAACGAAAAACTTCCGGACGAGCTCTGGGCCAAGATCAATATGAAATAAGAGTATCTCAATAGATACTCTTTTCAGTTACGATCATATCCAGCGGGATGTCATGCATCTGAGAAAAATCTTCCTCAGTTTTCTGTATCTCATAGGCAACACCGATCTTCAAAGCGTCGGTGTTTTTTAAATAGCGGTCATAATAGCCGCCGCCATGTCCCAGCCGGATCCTACTTTCATGAAAGGCCACAAGGGGGACGAGGATGACTTCCAGCTTCTTCTTATCGATGAGGATACTGTGATCGGGATCGGGTTCCGCTATGCCGTAACGGCTGATCAGGAAACGGCTATCTTTCGGTAAACGCGCCTCCATCTGATGGTCCTTCAGGACACGAGGGTAGGCCGGAAGGTAAAGCTCATTGATACGGGAGACATCGACTTCCTTGCCGATCGGTGAATAGGAAAGAAAGATCTTCCCTTTGACCAGAGAAGAAAGCTTTTCGCAGATGATCCTTGAATACGAAGCCCTTTCTTCTTCGGAAAGAGATCCCAGGATCTTCTTATATCTTTTGCGTAATTCTTTTTTATCGGACATGGTTCCTGTGAGTCAGATATGTGGAAATGAAACCGGCGGTGCAGCCGATGATCAGATCCTGCAGGACGGTATCGATGATGTTTCTGAATTTTTGGAAGAATCCCTTCATGATTTCATTCTAGCATCAAAAGAAAAGATCTTCCTTACGAAGATCTTAACGGATCGAGTAGATGCATCCGCAATAGTCCTGATGATAAAGACCAAGTTCCTTGTTCATCCTGTCGTTCATGATGATCCCGTCGCCTTTTTTGAAATCGGCATACAGATAGGTCGTTTCAGGATACTTCTTCTGCAGCTTTTCGCCGATCTCATTGATCCAGTCGGCATTCTTGCGGTTGGAGATCGACATGACCGTCGTGCAATAGGCATAGGAATGCTTTGCCGCATAGGCGAAGGTCTCTTCCATGCGCTTTTCATAGCACAGCTTGCAGCGCTTTCCGCCTTCCGGTTCATCCTTGAAGCGTGCCAGGTCTTTCATATATGTGACATTGTCATAGCGGTCTTCGATGAGACGGATCGAGTCATCGTTGAGATATTGCAGGTATTGTTTCAAGGCATCAAGTCTTCTCTGGTATTCCTCGTAAGGGTAGATATTGGAGTTGGAGAAGAAGATGGTGATCTTAAAATACTGCGAAAGGTATTTCAAAGGGTAGACCGAGCAGACACCGCAGCAGATGTGGATCAGCAAGTCCGGTCTTCCTTTCAAAGATGCGATCTGTTTGAGATGTTTCTGATAGTTATTCATTGTCCAAGAACATGGAATCGCCGAATGAGAAGAAGCGGTATCTTTCCTGTACGGCTACTTCATAGGCGTGCAAGATCATTTCTCTGGAACACTGGGCGGCGATCATCATGATCAGAGTCGATTTGGGCAGATGGAAGTTGGTGATCTGCGCATCGATGCTTTTGAAGGTGTATGGCGGATAGATGAAGATGGCGGTATTGCCGCTGCATTTTCTGAATTCGCCATAGGTGTTGATGATGGTCTCAAGGGTCCTGGTGGAAGTGGTGCCGACGGCAATGATCCTTCTTCCTTCCTTTTTGGCGAGATTGAGCCGCTGCGCCGTGTATTCATCCATCTCGTAGTATTCCGAATGCATGACATGGTCTTCGATCTCGTCTTCCTTGACCGGCTTGAAGGTGCCTAAGCCCACATGCAGGGTGACATCGAGGATCTCGATGCCTTTGTCTCTTATTTTCTGCAAGAGCTCTTCCGTAAAGTGAAGGCCTGCTGTCGGACAGGCGGCAGAACCGTTGATCTGCGCATAGACGTTGTTGTAACGGGAATTGTCTTTCAGCTTTTCATGGATGTAGGGCGGAGTGGGCATCATGCCGACTTCATTGAGCACTTCCAGGAATATGCCTTCATAGTGCATCTCAAAGACGCGGATGCCTTCATCCTTTCGTTCGATACATTCGCCATAGAGCTTATCGGAAAAATCGATGACCGTGCCGGTCTTGATGGCCTTGGCATTTCCGCACAGACACTCACAGATGTCTCCCTCTCTTTTTAAGATGAGGACTTCGACTCTGGCGCCGGTATTGCGCTTGGTGCCGTAAAGTCTGGCCGGGATGACCTTGGAGTTGTTTCTGACCAGGACATCTCCCGGATGCAGGTAATCGATGATGTCGTAGAAATGTTTATGTTCGATCTCACCGGTGTTTTTATGCAAGACCATGAGTCTTGAAGTGTCGCGTTTTTCCGCGGGGTGCTGGGCGATGAGCTCTTCGGGCAGCTGAAAATCAAAATCACTCAATTTCATCAGAATCCTCTCTCATCAAAACCGTATTTTTTCAAAATGTATTCTTTGTATTCCGTGAAGCGGTCCTGCGCAATGGCTTCACGTATGCCTTCCATCAGACGGATCAGAAAGCGCAGATTGTGGATGGACATCAGACGGTTGCCTAAGCCCTCATTGTTCCGGAAAAGGTGGTTGAGATAGGCCTTGGTATATTTGGTGCAGCATTCGCAGTCGCATTCCGGGTCTAACGGTGTGAAGTCTTCCTTGTAGATGTTTTTCTTGATGTTGATGCGTCCCTGCGAAGTCATCAGGGTGCCATGTCTTGCGATCCTGGTCGGAAGTACGCAGTCGAACATGTCGACGCCTCTTTCCACGCCTTCCAGGATGTCGTTGATGGCACCGATGCCCATCTCGTAACGCGGCTTGTCTTCCGGAAGATACGGAAGGGTGTAGTCCAGCATCTTGTAATGGGTCGCCTTATCTTCGCCGACCGAGGTGCCGCCGATCGAATAGCCGTCGAAGTCCATTTCGGTCAGCTTCTCGGCGCAGTATTTTCTGAGGTCCGGATATTCGGAACCCTGCACTACGCCAAACAGAGCCTGGTCTTTTCTGGTGTGAGCGTCCTGACCGCGTTTTGCCCAGCGAAGGGTGCGGTCGACGGATTCTTTGGCATATTCGTACGTTGCCGGATAGGGGATGCATTCATCAAAAGAGATGGCGATGTCCGACCCGATGGATTCCTGGATGTGGATGGAATCCTCCGGTGACATGAACAGTTTGGAGCCGTCAAGATGCGACTTGAAAGAGACGCCTTCTTCTTTGATCTTGCGGGAATCCGCCAGAGAGAAGACCTGAAAACCGCCCGAGTCGGTCAGGATGGGGCCGTCATAGTTCATGAACTTATGGATACCGCCGGCTTTTTCCAGTGTCTCAGGACCCGGACGCAGCCAGAGGTGATATGTGTTTCCTAAGATGATCGATGCGTTGAGCGCTTTGATGTCATCGGAAGAAAGGAATTTGACGGTGGCTTGCGTTCCGACAGGCATGAAGACCGGTGTATCGACTATTTTTCCAAAGACGTTCAGCTTTCCCAGACGGGCCTTGCTGTGAGCGTCTTTATGTATCAGTTCGTATTTGAATCCTTCGTTTTTCATACACTATATGATAACATATGCGTGTTATACTGAATTCATGAAATCCAAGGAACTCAAGACGTATAATCTTCCGGAAGACTCCATGGTCCTGGCCCAGATCGATGCCAAACCGAATTCCTTGTTCGGCACGATGATCATCGCCGGACTCTTCCTGCTTCTTCCTTCGATCCCCAAGATCTACGGTGTCGTGCTGATCCTTTTTTCACTTGGTGCCCTGATCTATACGCCGCGGGTCGTCCTCATGGAATTCTATAATGAGTATCTTGTCGTCTATAACCGTGCCGACAAGAACAAGTGCGTCCTGATCTATTATGAAGATGTGCTCTCCTGGTCATACAGCAGAGGTGCCAACCGCGATTATCTGTATATCGAGCTCGATGAGGGCAAGCAGGAAAGGATCGAAGCTTTCTCCAAGACGGTCTTTGAAAGCAACATGAACCGTTTCCTGAAAGACAAATACAGGAAGTTCGCCCAATGAAGATCGTCGCTTTGGATTTCGAAACGGCAAACTCTTCGCCCGCTTCCGCCTGCAGCCTGGGTGTAGCGGTCTATGAAGAAGGAGAGATCTTAGACAGTTTCGAGTGGTATTTCAAGCCACCGTACCGCTACAATTTCTTCACCAATTCCCACATCCACGGTATATATAAGGAAGATGTGGAGAATGAGGAAGAATTCGTTTATTATTATGAGGAGCTTGGAACGCTTTTGAAAGATTCACTGATCGTTGCGCATAACGCACCGTTCGATCTGTCGGTGCTCAATGCGATGTGCGATGTCTATGGCCTGGATCATTTCAAGAATCCTTTTATCGATACGGTCGCGATATCCCGAAGAGTCTATCCGGAGCTGTACAATCACAAACTCAATACGGTCTGCCAGTATCTGGATATCGATCTGCAGCATCATAACGGGAAGTCGGATGCCTTCGGCTGTCTGATGATCCTGTTAAAGGCGATGGAGGCGTATGGCCTCTATGATATCGAAGAGTTCCTCAGACGGATACGGATCAATGTCAGATATAATATGTAAATATTTTCATTTTTAGAAAACGTTTACAATCATCGTCTTTTGGCTTATAATTGTTATATCGTAGTTTTCGGAGAGTATAGAAAATGAGTGAATTTGAAAATAATGCCTACTTCTGGCAGAAGGTCGATACTTTGTATTCCTCTGGGGATTTCAAAGTCGTATGTAAAAAGGGCAGCGCACATAAGATGTACCCGTCACTGACCTATCCTTGTGATTTCGGTTATATCGAGACACTGTCGTCGGATACGGACACGCCGATGGAAGTCTTCCGTTCGGATAAGAAGGGAAGCGTCGATGCGATCGTCGTCTGTGCCGACATCATCGACAAGCGTTTTGAAGTCAGGGCTCTTGTAGGCCTCAGCGAAGAAGAGTGCCTGGAAGTGCTTCATTTTCTCAATTGCACCGATTATCAGAAATCGGTCCTGTTAAGAAGAGGGAAGCAGATCCCTTCATGGAGTGAAACAGAGTAGCATCCGCTACTTTTTCATTTGTTCGATTTGGTACAATAGAATTATGGAAAAAAGAAAAGAGTTTATCATAAATGCTTTATATATCGCAGTGATCTTTGCGATCATATACATCAGTGTCAATCATCTGCTGGGCGTCTTGTTTCCATTCCTGCTGGGATTCTTATTTGCCTATATCGCTTTGCGCATCCGGAAACGTTTTATCGAAGAGGACGCAAAATGGAAAAGATGCCTCGTACTTTTCGGCTTGTATATCGCGATCATCCTGATACTGGTCTTGCTGATCTCGCTTGGCGTCACAAAACTGGGTGATTTCATCAAGACACTGCCGGGCTTCTATAAGAACACCCTGGAGCCTTACATCGGGCAGATCGAAAATACCCTGCTGGAAGTCGGCCAGAATCTGCCGGACAACATCTCCGCTGTCTTCAATAACATCACTGACGGCATCTTCGAAGGCTTGAAGAGCTTACTTACAAGGGTCACGACCGGTTTGGTCAATCTGACGACTTCGCTCATCACTTCCGCACCGGAACTGCTGATCTCCTTTGTCGTCATGATCGTCTCTTCTTTCTACATGGTCTCGGACTATGAGAACATCTCGAGATGGTTCACCGGTGTCATGCCGGAGAAAGTGATGACGGTATTGTACGATATCAGAGACTTCTGCGAAAACACCTTGTTCAAGATCATCGGATCCTATGCTGCCATCATGGGCCTGACTTTCATCGAACTGTTCATCGGTCTGTCCATAATCGGCATCTCCAATTCGGGCATGTGGGCCGCCATCATCTCGGTGCTGGATATCCTTCCGGTATTGGGTGTCGGTACTGTATTGATCCCTTGGGGCATTTCCGCTTTGATCACCGGCAAGCTGCTGCTCGGTTTCGGGATCTTACTTATCTATCTGGTCATCACAGTCGTACGTAATATCGTCGAGCCGCGTCTGGTCGGTACCAATCTGGGTCTTCATCCGCTGGCAACGCTGATGGCGATGATCTGCGGTGTGCGTCTTTTTGGCGCGATCGGCATGTTCGGATTGCCTTTGACCCTGTCCTTCTTAGTCTCCCACAATAAGGACAATCCGATCCTGCTTCGTCCGGAAAAACCGGTCAAACAGAAACCGAAAGACAAAACGAAGAAAAAGGCAAAGAAAAAACAGGCCTGACCTGTTCAATCTTCAAAGAGCTTTACCGCTTGCGAGAGATCATCGAAAACGGCGAGGCTTTTTTCTTTTATTTCTTCGGGCACATTTGCCAGATCGGGAATGTGGACGACCTTGAGACCGGCCGCAACCGCTGACAGGATGCCGTTTCCCGAATCCTCAAATGCCAGGATCTCTTCCTTCTTATATGGGAAGGCTGCCGCGGCTTTCAGATAGATCTCGGGACGCGGTTTGGATTCTTTGAGATCGTCGCCGTAGACGATGTGATCGAAACGTCCGGTAAGACCCGTGATCGCAAGGAAGCGGTCCGCCGTCCTGCGCTTGGTCGATGTGGCGATCGCCTTCCGGATCCCTTTTTCATCAAGGAAATCGAGAAGCTCGTCACAGCCTTTTTTCTTCTGAATGGAATTATTTTCGATATACTCGCGCTCCAGGACCGATCTTTTTTGCATAAACTCTTCATATGGAAAAGCATCGCCCAGGTATCTCATGTAACGGTTCTTCGTCTCTTGCGAGTTGTTGCCCATGGTCGAACGGATGAGTTCTTCCGGGACGTTATAGCCATAAAGCTGAGAACATTGCAGAGCGGTTTTGAGATAGATGATCTCCGTATCGATCAATAGTCCGTCCATGTCGAAGATGCAGAGTTTGTATCTGTTCATGTCAGCATTGTAGGACATAGTGCGGAACGTTTTCAAGCCGGAGGCAGAAACTTCTTGCTTTCAAATGATGTCTGCTTATTTTAAAATAATAGTAGATAAAACAGCAGCATATCATTGTAAGTCAGATGAATCCGTTTTTACATCATACCGGCTGAAAGAGCTCGAGATGATATCGATTTACATGAAGTTCTACTTTTTTTATTATATTAATGATGGGTATCGGCGGATGACTGCCGAATAATAAAACAGATTCGAAAGGAAGGATGAAAATGAAAAAAAGAATCACTCTGTTGTTTGTTTTTGTTCTTATCGCAACTTTATTCACAGGCTGTGCTAAGAAGGAAGAACCTGCTCCTGCACCGGAAGCTGAAGCGGAGGCTGAGATCAACGACCAGCTTGCTGATATTCAGAAAGCCGGAAAGCTGGTCGTCGGCATCGAGGGGACTTATAAGCCATTCAATTTTGTCGATGACGATGGAAACTTTGCCGGATATGATGTTGATGTCGCAAAAGCTATAGCTGAGTACCTTGGTGTCGAAGTAGAGTTTGTAATGGATGATTGGGATGCGCTGCTGGTAGGCATTAATGCACAAAGATGGGACACCGTTATTGCCGACGTTACTGCAACCGACGAAAGAAGAGAGACATATGATTTCTCCGATCCATATTGTTTCACTGCCAGACAGGTCGTTGTTACACCTGGCAATCCGCTTAACTTGCATTCACTGGAAGACCTCAACGGTCTGAAGATTGCGACAAATGCCACGAACAGCTGGGTTCCGCGTCTGGAAGAACTGGGCGTTACGATCGTACCAATTGAAGATCCGAACCAGTGTGCACAGGCTGTTATTAAAGGAGATGCTGATTTCTGCATGTTCAATGATGCTGTCCTTGGCGTATATCTTGAAGAACACCCTGAGGCTCCGTTGGAAGTAGCGTTTAAGATCGATTCCGATATCAACGAAGTATCAATCCCGTGCAGGAAGGGTGAAGAGAGACTGCTCGCTGAATTCAATGCAGCAATCGCAGAACTGAGAGACAGCGGAAAGCTGCTTGAGTTCTCGATGAAATGGTTTGGTCAGGATCTGACTTACAATCCATTCGCTGAATAACTGAGCAAACAGAGAGACTTTCATAATCAGCGATAGTAGTCATATTATCGCTGATTTTTTAGGAGAATTATTATGTTCAACTTTAGCGCCCGATTCATTAAAATCATTAATCTTCTGATTAATTCATTTACTAAACTGCTGATACCTTGCCTGAAAATGACAATACCTTTGACTGTACTGTCGTTCTTTTTTGGCCTTTTATTGGCAATGATTCTTGCTTTGGTACAGGTAGCCGATATTAAAGGACTGAAACAATTCGCCAGGTTTTATGTTTGGATTTTTAGAGGCACGCCGTTGATGCTGCAGCTATTCATTATATTTTTTGGTCTGCCTTCTTTTGGTATCAATTTTAACGGCTTTACATCAGCGGTCGTTGCGTTTTCTTTAAACCTGGCTGCTTATAATTCAGAGATCATCCGTTCGGCGATCCAGGCGGTGCCGATCGGTCAGAGCGAAGCAGGATACATGATTGGCCTGAATTATTTCCAGATCATGACCAGAATCGTTTTACCACAAGCGGCAAGAGTTGCCTTTCCTCCTTTGTTTTCATCTTTGATCGGTCTGACCAAAGATACGTCTTTGGCATCTACAGCAACAGTGGTTGAAATGATGTCGGTTGCGAAAAGGATCGCAGCCGTCTACTATGAACCATTCTGGATGTACATGGAAGCTGGTTTCATCTATCTAATGATCTGTACGATCCTGACAAAACTGCAGTCTTTCATGGAAAAGAAACTGGAATGGAAACAGCCTAGCGATACAAAGATAAAAGCGGAAACTGTCACAGAAGGCTGATGATCGAGGTAAAAACATGTTAGGAGTAAAAAATATACATAAATCCTTCGGTTCTAATCAGGTCCTGAAAGGGATCGATTTTCAGGTCGATGAGGGCGAGGTCGTTGCAATCATCGGTTCTTCCGGTTCCGGGAAAACGACGCTGCTGCGCTGCATGGCGTTTCTGGAACAGGCGGATGATGGCATCTTTACATTTGACGATCTTTCCAAAGATATCCGTACGATCAGTAAAAAGGAGATCAAAGAGATCCGAATGAAGATGGCTTTTGTTTTCCAGAGTTTCAATCTCTTTCGAAACATGACTGCTTTGCAGAACGTAATGGAAGGTCTGACAGTCGCTCGAAAGGTCTCGAAGGAAGAAGCTAAGAAAAGATCCCTGGAAATGCTTGAAAAAGTCGGCATGCTAGATCGCGCGGATTATTATCCGGATCAGCTTTCCGGCGGACAGCAGCAAAGGGTCGCTATAGCCAGAGCTCTGGCAACGAACCCGGAAGTCATTCTCTTTGACGAACCGACTTCAGCTTTGGACCCGGAACTGACAGGTGAGGTCCTCGAAGTCATGATCAAGCTGGCAAAAGAGGGGACGACAATGGTCGTTGTAACTCATGAAATGGAATTTGCGAGAAACGTAGCGAATCGTGTTATTTTTATGGAAAACGGCATCGTAGTCGAAGAAGGACCTGCTGAACAGATCCTGAGCGATCCGAAACAGGAAGCGACAAGAAGATTCTTGAAAAGGATCTTACGTAAAGAAGAACAGGATTGATCAGATCGTGTGATATTCACTATTGCACATGATCTGCTGTGTAATCAATAAACATCCGGTTTTTCACTGATGGGACCGGATCAGCTTATAGGAGGAGAAAAATATGAGAATCAGTAACGTTGGACTTATGGTCAAAGATCTGGAAGGCGCAAAGGCTTTCTTTGAGAATTATTTCGGTGCGACAGTTCATGCGGAGTATTCCGAAGATAACGGTTATAAGTCATATATCATGAAGTTTGATGAAAACCCTAAACTGGAACTTATGACTAAGCCGGAAGTCATTGATGCAGAAAAAAACAAAAACAATGCGGGCTTTATCCATATCTGCATCAAAGTTGACAGTAAGGAAAAATTTGAGGAGATCCTTGGCAAAGTTAAGGCAGACGGATACGAGATTCTTTATGAGCCGGCAACAGTCGGCGGGCAGGAATTCCGTGCTGTCACGTTTGAAGACAATATCATCGAAGTCTGTTATTAAGGGCTAAGGATATGAATTTATTCAGAAAAATATTTGGCGATACAAAGCCTGTCATTGGCATGGTCCATCTGAAACCGCTGCCCGGTGCACCGGGCTATTGCGGAGATCTTGAAAAGGTATATGATGCTGCCTTGAAAGATCTGAACGCTTTGAAAGCCGGCGGTGCGGACGCTGTCATCGTTGAGAACTTCGGCGATATTCCATACGCTACCGACCAGGAGCTGATCACCACGACCGCATTTGCTTCGATTGCCGCAAGACTGCGCAAAGAATGCGATCTGCCGATGGGGATCAATGTGCAGTTCAATAATTATGAAGCTGAATGGGCCATTGCATATTCCTGCGGTTATGACTTCATTCGCGAAGAGGTATTTGCAGAAAACAGGATGGGACCAAACGGCGTCTGTATATCGTCAGGCCCTGCTTTGATGAGGATCAAGTCGAGATATCCGAAAGACATTGCGATCCTGGCTGACGTGAATGTCAAACATACGTTTGCGATCGTTGAACAGCCCCTTGATTTCACTATCGAATCGATCATAGAGGGAGGAGCAGACGCTTTGATCTGCACCGGTATAATGACCGGAAAATCTCCATCGGTGGAAGATGTTGCGGAAATGAAAAAGATCGCAGGTGATATCCCTGTTGTCGTAGGAAGCGGTGTCAACGAAAAGACGGTATGTGATTATATGGCGGTTTCTGATGGTGCGATCATCGGAAGTTCATTTAAAGAAAACGGAAATGTGATGAATCCGATCGATGAGCAAAGGGTCAGATCGTTGATGCAGAAACTGAAATAATGAAAAACAGAGTGCGTGGTCACCGGGGCAAGTAACGGTATCGGCAGAAAGATCGCCGATACGCTGTATTTTCTGTGCGGTGACCGGGCAGTCATATCAACGGAGTCGACATCCTCATCGATAGCGGCATGACAATTATTTAAAGGAGAAGAAAAAGTGAAAGAATTTTTTGACGGGAAGAAAAAAGTAATCGGTATGGTCCATCTGCTTCCGTTGCCGTCGAATGCGGCTTATAAAGGAAATAAAGATGAGATCGTTCAGTTTGCGCTGGAAGATGCCAAAACTCTGATCGACTGCGGTGTCGATGCGATCATGCTGGAGAATTTCAATGACTGGCCGCAATACGCGGATGAGATCCCTATGGAATCTTATACTCTGATGACGGCAGTTGCATCCAAAATCAGAGATCTTTGTCCGATCCCGTTCGGCGTCAATATAGAAATGAACGCATGGCAGCAGGAGTGGATCATGGCTTGGGCAGTCAATGCGGATTTTATCCGTTTGGAGGCTTTTGTAGATAACCGAGGCGGTTCCTTTGGCTATATTCCTGCCTGTTCCACACCGTTATCAAAGGTAATGAAAGATTATCCAGCAGACGTCATGCTTTTTACCGATGTCCGTACCCAGGAAACTTATGGCAATCCGGATGTTCCGATCAATGAACTCGCGCATAACGCCATGGGACATGATTCCAATGCGATCATCGTAACCGAGAACGATCAGGCGAAAAGGATCACAGTGGAAGATGTCAAAGCGATGAGAGAAGATATTGGCGATTTCCCGATCATCGTCGGTTCCGGAGTCAAAGCAAACAATGTACTTGATTATTTTGAATATGCGGATGCGGTCATTGTAGGCCGCGGATTCAAAACAGGCGATCGCATCGATCCTGCGAAAGTCAAAGAATTCATGGAAGTTGTAAGAAGCAAGTACTGATTTCTCTGAAAAATATATTGCATAGTCTGACAAAGGGTTGCGAATAGCAGCTCTTTTTTAGTTGAAAATTGATTTTCCGAAATATATAATCATCTTAAAAAAATGAAAAAAGAAGAATGGTTCACACCTGATTATTATCCTGAATTTTCCTGCAAGGCCGATAAATGCCGCCATACCTGCTGCAGCACTTGGCGTATCCCTGTCAGTAAGAAGGAATACCAGAAACTGATCACGATGGAATGTTCCGAAGATCTCAACCGCAGAGTGCAGAGTGCTTTTGTGGTCCCGGAAACGGTGAATGATGATGTCTACCGCTATGTCTCGTTCAATTGGCTGGGTCAGTGTCCGATCCAGGAGAAGGGGCTTTGTTCCCTGCATGCCGAGAAAGGGGAAGGCTATCTTCCGAAAGTCTGCAAGCTGTATCCGCGTTCGCTCAAGAAAGTCGGTGTACACAATGTCGCTTCCTGTTCCAGCTCCTGCGAAAGGATCATCGAGATGTTATATGAAAGAAAGGATCTTCATATCATCAGTATCGAAATGGAAGCGGAGAATGAGCTTTTCTATGAGATCGGAGAAGAAGAAGGCGAACAGATCCTCTTATTTCAGGAACTGATCAAAGACCATACGACTTCGCTTTGCCAGAGTATCTCCGATATCTGTAAGATCATCAATGAAAAGGAATTTTCGAAAGACTATCATGAAGATATCGATCCGCTTCCCGAAGGACTGAAGCTTTTAAAGCGTTTCATCGGACAGAACAACCTGTTCGGACAGATCGCCATGGAAGTGTATGAGCGCTATGAAAAAGATAAAGAACTTTATGAAAAGGATAAGGAAGGATTTGAAAAAAGATATCCTGACTGGATGCCTTTCTTTGAAAGGCTGATCAACAATTCGATGATCTATGAGTGTTTCCCATTCGTCGACAAGAGGGCAGACAGGACTTCGGTATACAAAGGTCTTTGCCTGACCTATGGCTTGCTCAGACTGGTGTGCATCGGTTATTGTTCTCTGCATGATAAAAAAGAAGACCTGATCGATGCGACGGCGGCTTTATTCCACCTGATCGAACATACGGCCTTCTATTACAATGCACCGCTGATCTGCGACAATGCGGCAGTATTTCTGAAACTATGAACAGGCTTGGTCCTGTTTTTCTTTTGCGAGTTTTTTCAAACTGCGCACCGCTTTTCTTATATTGGCAGGCGATGTGGCGAGATTGATCCGGACCCAGGAAGAATACTCTTCGCCAAAGCTTTCGCCGGCGTTGGCCAGGATCTTACATTCGCTGACCAGAGTATCAAAGGCTGTTCTGTCCTTGTTGTAAGGCGCGATGTTGACAAAAAGCAGATAGGTCCCTTCGAGATTCGTCATCTCATAATATGGAGAAAGTTCCTTTCGGAAATAGCTGTAATTCTCATAGATCACATCGATCACACCATCCAGCCATTCACTTCCATACTTATAGGAATAGTAGGTGGATAAGGCGTTGAAGACATTGACACTGCCGGTGTGGGTGTGTCTTTGGTAGGCGATGAACTTCTTGCGAAGGGCAGGATCGGGAATGATCACGTGGCAATGAGAGAATACGGCCAGTGAGAAGCTTTTGGCAGCCGCACAGATGGATACGATGTTTCTGCGGTATTTCTTAAAGGAAAGTGCCGGATAGAATTCCTGGTCGGGCATGATGATGTCGCAATGGACCTCGTCGGCCAATACCAGCACATCATATTTCTTACACAGTTCGAAGAGTTCTTCCAGTTCGCCTTTCTTGAAGACCCTGCCTAAAGGGTTGTGCGGCGAACACAGGATGAACATCGAGATCTTTCCTTTTCTGAATCTGGCTTCGATGTCTTTGTAGTCGAAGGTAAAATAGCCTCCGCTATCGATCATCTTCGTAGTATAGAGCTTCCTTCCGCTTTCTTTGACGGTGGAATAAAAAGGCGGATAGGCCGGTGTCGAGATCATGATACCGTCCTTCGGTTCGGTGAGGGAGTAGATGACCTGATACATCGCATCGATGGCGCCTTTGGTGAAACGGATCCATTCCGGCTTGTATTCGATGCCATGTCTTTTCCGGTGGAAATCGATGAGGACATCATAATAGTCTTTGGGCAGGTTGGCGTATCCGTAGTCACCTTTTTCGATGAATTCTTTTATGGAATCGATGACTTTCTGATCGCCTTTGAAATCCATGTCGGCGATCCACATCGGCAGGCAATCCATCTTGACGCCTCTTTGCCACTTGACGGAATCGTTTTTCTTCCGATCGATGTAATACATATCCGTGAATTGTTTTGTATTCATATCTCTACCTTTTTTATCGATTGCAGTATGAAGGGATAAAAGAAAAGATCGATGAGATCTTTTCATACAGTGATTTATTGAGCTCCGTCCCGTAAAGATCAGTACTGGATCTTGGCGAGGACTTCTTTGGCGGTCTTTTCATCCAGCAGTGCTTTGATGATCTCGTAAGAGAATTCAAAGGCTGCACCAAGTCCTTTGCCGGTAATGAACTTTCCGTCTTTATAAGCTTTTTCTTGCGCCGGAGTAAGACCGGATTCAAAACCCGGGAAGCAGACGAAACGTTCGTTTTTAAGAAGCCCCTTGTGGATCAGGATGGATGGCGCCGCACAGATCGCCGCGATATAGCGGTCGCTTTGAACGAAAAGATCGATCAGTTTCTGTACGCGTTCATCACTTTCCAGATTCTTTGTCCCGGGCATGCCGCCGGGCAGGATGAGACAGTCATAATCTGAAGGATCGATATCATCGATCAGCTTATGCGCTTTGAAACAGACGTTGTGGGAAGATAGGATCTCTTGCGTAAAACCGACCAGGTCGATCTGTATCCCAGCTCTGTAAAGAAGGTCGTAAGTGATCAATGCTTCGCATTCCTCAAGACCGTTATTGACGATGATCATAGCTTTCATGGCGGACACCTCTTTTTAATTATATGACAGATTTGTAGTAAAATGGTTTTATGAAAAAGATGATGAATTTCTATGAAAGCTGTAAGACACCGATCAGAGTTGCCTATTTCGGCTTTATTTGTGTTGCGGTAGGTTTCCTGATCCAGAATGAGAGCGTCAATGTCTTCTATACTTTCCGTTCTTCCATCATTCTGTTTCTCGCGGAACTTTTACTGAAGATCGGCGAACTGACGATCATGAATCTGCCGCTGATCTTCATGCTGAATATCGTATGTAAGAAGGCCAACAACGCCTCGCCTGTCATCCTGGCGCTGGTGGGCTACTTCACATTCGTCGTGACGACGATGCTGTTCTCGACGCAGACCCTCAATGCGCAGGCATATGCGACGGGCCATGGCATCAATTCCATTTTCAATATGACCTCCGGAAGCAGGCTTCCGCTGGAGACCGGCATGATCGGTTCTTTCCTTGTCGCCTATGCGACCAGGGCGGCCTTCATCTTCTCCAGACACAGAGGCCCGTATTCTCTGTCCAATATCTTTGCCAGAGACACGGCAGGCATCATCTATAACTCCGTCTTCTGTTTCGTATTGGGCATTGCGGTCTCCTACAGCTTCCCGTATCTGTATACGTACATACAAAGAGCGATCGCTTTCATCGGTTCCGACCTGCTCGATCCGATGAAGATCGGCATGTATTCGATCCTGGACAGAGTGCTGTCGATCCTGGGACTTGGAAACATCATCCGTTATCCGTTCTGGTATACTTCCGCCGGCGGATCCTTCTCCAACACGGTGACCGGCCAGAGCGTTCTGGGCGATGTCAATATCTGGACTTACATCAAGGATTCCAGTGCATCCTATATCGGTGCCGGCAGGTTCATCACGCCGTTCTATGTGATCAACATGTTCATCATCCCGGCCTTCTACCTGGGGACCTTGTTCTCCATGTCGGACAGGACCGACCGCAATATCCTGCTGTTTGAATTCCTGTTCATCATCATCCTGTCCATCGCAGCCGGCAATCCTTTGCCGACGGAACTGCTGATGTTTGCGACTTCACCGGCGCTGCTTGCGATCTATCTGGTGATCGTCGGCGTGTCTTCCGGCATCCTGGTCAGCTTCGAGGCCTTCCTGGGCTTCTCGAGCCGTATCTCCAATACGGTCATCGCCATGCCGGGAAGCTTTGCGGATTTCATCATCAATATCCGGAATGCTTCTCTGATCCCGTCGATCCGCACCATCCTTTTGGTGGGCGCTGGTGCTTTTGCGGTGATGTTTCTGATGACACTGTTCTACTACCGCTATCTGGCCTTTGACTTTGTCAGGACAGGGAATGGCGAAGATATCATCAACGATATCATCGAAGTGGCCGGCGGCAAGGACAACATCATCAATGCCGGTTCGGGCCTTTTCAAGCTCAACGTCTATATCCGTGATCCGGAAAAGATCTCTTATGAAAGGATACAGGACATCGGTATACGCAAGGTGGTCGAGACAAGGAACGGTCTGACTTTTGAGCTCGGGACTTCGTGCAACGCGATCGCCCGCAGGATCAATAAAAAACTTCTGAATTAGTCGGTACACTTGTCCGGCTCGTATTGACATTTCTTCCCCCTTTGGACTAAAATTGAATAGTATTTTGAGAAAGGTGGCTTATTATGTCAACAAAAAGAACGTATCAACCAAGCAAAAGAAGACGTCAGAACGTTCATGGTTTCAGAGCCAGAATGAAGACAGTCGGCGGACGCAAGGTGCTGTCAAGACGTCGTGCTAAAGGAAGAAAGGTATTATCCGTTTAAAGTCACTTAGGTGGCTTTTAATTTTTATGAAAAAATTATATCGGGTCAGAAAAAGCGAAGAATTCTCATCGATCATTTCCAGAAAGAAGAGTACGGCAAATGCCTTTTTTGTCGTCTATTCTTCCGATCGGGCCAAGGAGAATGCCAGAGTGGGCATCTCGGTGTCCAAGAAGCTCGGCAATGCCGTGGAACGAAACAGGATCAAACGTCAGGTGAGGGAAATGGTGAGGTCGCTGATCGACTTTGAAACCTGCCCGAAAGATCTCATCATCATCGTCAGAAAACCCTATGTAAACAGGGCTTTTTCCGAGAATAAAAATGATTTGGAAATAGCGCTTAAAAAAGCTATAATATAACAGTATGAAATGAGGAGTTCACTATGAATAAACGCTTAAAACTGATTTTATCGCTTATAGCTTTAGCGTTGCTGTTAACAGGCTGTTCAACATCGACCGAGCTTATAACGTTAGATACAACTTTCTCGGAGGCAATGAACGACGGCTTCCTGTCCGCGATCATTACCTATCCGCTTTCCCAGGCCATCAACTGGCTGACACCGAAGATCGGCATCTTCATGGCGGTCACAGTCGTCACGATCGTGCTCAACGCCATCGTTCTGGCATTCACGTTCAAGTCCAACATCGCGATGCAGAAGATGCAGGAGATCCAGCCGGAACTGCAGAAGATCCAGGCCAAGTACGAAGGCAGGAGCGACGAGATGTCCCAGCAGCGTATGGCTATGGAGATGCAGCAGCTCTACAACAAGTACGGCATCAATCCGCTTGGTTCATTAGCTTCCACATTCATCCAGTTCCCGCTCCTGATCGGTATGTACAATGCCGTCAGAAGATCGTATGCGGTCGCCAACGCAACATTCATGGGTGCAAGCCTGTCCTTATCTCCTTCGCAGGCCATCCCGGCAGGCAAATGGGTCTGCGTAGTGATCTTCGTGCTGATGGTCGCTTGCCAGTTCATCTCGATCAAGATCCCGCAGTGGATCGCTGAGAAGCGCGGCAAGGAAGAAGCGGATAAGCATCACAAAACTTACAAGAAGCCTGAACAGCAGAATCAGGCAATGACATATGGTATGCTGGCGATGGTCGCTGTAGCGATGTTCTCCATTCCGACTGCCGTGTCACTTTATTACTGCATCTCATCGATCGTCAATATCGCCAAGACAGTTGTCATCGATAAGATGACTCACAAGGAGGCATAAGAATGAAACAGTATACCGGAAGAACACTCGACGAAGTGCTGAACTCCATCGCGGCCGATCAGGGATGCCAGGTCCAGGATATCACTTACAATGTTCTGGAAGAAGAAAAGGGCGGCATCTTCGGCTTGCACAAGTCGATCACCATCGAAGCTTTCACTTCCAAAGATGTCAAAGAATTCATCTTCGATTATCTCGGTGCTTACTTCACTGAACTCAATCAGGGCGTAGCGATCGAGATCATCGTTGAAAAAGATAAGGATAAGGAAGAAGAACTCCTTTACCGTGTCATACTCGATGCCGAAAACAATGCCATCATCATCGGTAAGAACGGTCAGACATTAAGAGCGATCTCCACAGTCCTCAAGGCGGCAGTCAATGCGACATTCAAAAAGCGCATCAACCTGATCGTCGATGTCAATCATTACAAAGAAGACAGATATAAAAAGGTCAAGGCCATCGCCAGAAGAGAGGCGATCAACGTAGCCAAGACCCATATCGACTGCGAACTCGATCCGATGCCTAACGATGAAAGAAAGGTCATCCATCAGTATCTGCAGGATTTCAAGAATGTCACTACCGTTTCCATCGGTGAAGGAAACAAGAGACATCTGTGCATCAAATATTCTCCGGAAAAGAAAGAAGAAGCTGAGGATTAGCTTCTTCTTTTTTATATCACTAACAGATCCTGTTTTTCTGTCAGCAGGTTCAGCAAAGCCGATTCATACGCCTCGTACTTTTTCCGATAGATCGGTACATAGCGGCTTCGCGGTATGTAGGTCTTTCCGGTGCGTACCATTCTATCGATGCCCTCTTTCAGATCTTTGAAGACACCGCAGGCGATGCCGGCACCGATCGCCGCGCCTTTGGAGCCGATGTAGTTGCCTTTGATGGTCTGTATCGGAAGTTCCAGAGTATCGGCCAGGATCTGCAGCCAGATCGAGGAATCGGCGACGCTTCCGGAAAGCTTTGCTGCCGTATAGGTGTAGGTAGGACGCTTGAGATTCCGTATATGATGGATGGTCGAAAAGACGACCCCTTCATAAAGTGCTCTCAGCAAAGAGACATAGTCATCTTCTTCGCTGAGATTGAGAAAGACACCTTGTGCTTCATCGTTTCCTTTTGCCGTATGGGAATAGGGGATGAAGATGGCGGAAGATCTTAAAGGATCCCGACGGGCGACCAGTGTGTCGCATTTTTTATTCAGATCTTCACAATCGATCTCCGGCGCATAGGATGCAACGATCTTGCGGATGCACAGATCCAGCGTACTGATATCGGGCATTTCCGGACTTTCCATGAGGTAGAGACCTTTGATATAGCTCAGTGTTGCAGAATTGGTCATCCTGTCATAATTGTCCGAGACTGACCCGACCAGGAATTCATTGATCGACCAGGTATCGGCGATCATGCACAGTTCCTCATCGGACAGAACACCGCTTGCCAGAGCTTCGGCATCGACATCGAAATACCCGGCAGTGACCGGCGTCCCCTGTTTCAGACCGGTAAGCAAGGCGGTCTTCTCACTGATGTGTCCGGCGATCGAGATACTGTCAAGGACCTCGGGCATTCGCTCATAACAGGAGCTGATCTTCAGCGTATCGAAGATGTAGGGATCGTATCTGCCGCTTGACAGATTGAGCAGACCGCTGGCGGAAGCTTCCGTCAGTTCGCCATAGACTTCGTTCGTCAGTCTGTAGCGGATGTAGTCTTTGATCGAAAGGACCCATCTGGTCTTATCTATGATTTTCGGATCATGGATGGAAAACCACTTCAGCAGCATCGAAGGCTGGGATGGGCGAAGTTCAGACCTCGTCAGAGGGTAGAGCTTTCGCTCCGTCATATCTTTCCGAAGTTCAAGGCAGAGGTCTTTCGCTCTTTGATCGGATGGCAGGATCATCGGATATACGGGTTTCATCTGTTCATCGACCAAAACCATCCCGCTGCCGCAGGCGGTGATGCCGATGCAGAGTATCTTTTCGGGATCGGCCTTGGAAGAAAGAAGGACTTCTTTCAGGACTTCGATGTTGGCAAGCCATACTTCCTCGCAATCCCTTTGTGCGGTCTTTTCATCATTCTGCTGCTTGGAAAGGGTACGGATCGCAGAAGCCATCATCCTTCCTTCCGTAGTGAAAAGAGCGCAGCGCACTTCATTTTTGCCATTATTTAAACCTAAAAGATAGTTTTCCATGCTGCCCCCTTTCGAAAACGTTTTTTGATGATCTGAGCTTACAAGATGAGGTCCGAAAACGGATGTCTGATACTCAATTATATGCATAAGAAAAAATTTTCTGAAAGTTTTTGATCAGAAAATGAAAATAATCAAACAAAAACACGGTTTTTGTAACCGTGTCAGTCTTCTTTTATGAGGATATCTACGATGTGAGAACTTGCCCCGAGCAGTTCTTTTCTTTCGCAGGTCTTCTGATGAAAAGCAAGATACGCTTGGAATGTCTCATCATCCATTGCATTGATGTAACTTCGCATGTAATCGGTCGGACCATCCGAGGCAAAACGGCGGATCAGCTTCAGACCGCAGACTTTGTTGAGTTCATCGATCTCTTCGATGCGGGAATGGACGAATAGGGCATCGGGATCTTTGATCTTGAAATCTTCATCGATCCTGTCTTTGACGGACAGATAATTGTTGTCTTTGAAGGCATATTCGATGATCGCATATTCGTTCATAATATAGGTGACGAAGATCTCTCTTTTGCAGATGCGCTTGGCTTCTTTGAGTGCCCGGATACGGTCGGCGGGATCATAGATGTGATACATCGGGCCGAAAAGGATGGCAACATCGAAGGTGTCATCTTCAAACATCGAAAGATCGACCGCATTGGCTTCTACGATCTTCAATTCCTTATCTTTGGAACGCAGTTTGCCGATGTTGGGTCTGGTGAGCTCGACGGCCGTGACATCATAGCCTTCTTTCTTCAATGCCAGGGAATACTTGCCGGGTCCGGCACCGATATCGACGATCTTATCACCGGGTCTCAGGTATTCATGAATGTATTTCATCGAAGTCAGAAATTCCACCCGGCCATGTCTCGTCTCCAGGCGTTTGTCTTCGTTGAACTTGTTGTAGAAGGCGGTCAGCTTTGTTTTTAATTCGTCCATGTATCCATTATATGATCTTTGGAATTATAATAGAGATAATGTTTGAACTGCTTTGCAAGGCCTTCATCAAAGACCATGAAAACATCGAAGATGAAAAAGTGCGGGAAAGATACGGTACTTTCTTTTCCGTGTTCTCCATCTTCTGCAATATCCTGATGGTGATCTTCAAGCTCATCGTCTCCTTTTTAAGCAACTCGGTCTCCATCCGTGCCGATGCCTTGAACAACCTTTCGGATGTCGGTTCCAACCTGGCTTCCTATTTCGGCTTTGCGCTGTCCGGAAAACATCCGGATTCCGACCATCCGTACGGTCACGGCCGAATGGAATATGTTTCCGGCATGATCGTCTCTTTCCTGATCCTGCTGGCCGGTTTCAGTTCCGTCAGAGAATCCGTTGAAAAGATCCTCAAGCCGCAGGCGATCAGCTTCTCCTATATCGGCATCTTCGTCTTATTGTGTTCGGTGGGTCTGAAACTGTTTATGGCGTATATCAACAGGAAGGCGGGAGAAAGGATCTCTTCGGAAACTCTGAAAGCGGCGGCTGCCGATTCCTTCAACGATTCTTTCATGACGCTTTCGACCGTCTTTTCTTTGATCATCTACCGTCTCACGGATGTCAATATCGATGCCTATGTCGGCCTTGTCGTATCACTTCTTGTCGTAAAGGCCGGCATCGAGATCTTCCGCAATGTTCTCGATACGATCTTAGGCAAGGCACCAGACAAAGAAGAGATCACCGCGATCGAAAAGGATATCTGCGCGCATGAGGGGATCCTGGGGATCCATGATCTGATCCTGCACGACTACGGACCAAGCCACCGTTTCATGTCCTTACATGCCGAGGTCGATGCCTCAAAACCGATCATGGAGACACATGATCTGATCGACAACATCGAACTTGAGATATTGAACCGATACAAGATCCTGACGACAATCCACATGGATCCGGTCGATACGAAGGATGAAGAGACCGCTTCTTTGAAGAAGATCGTAAAACAGATCGTCACATCGATAAACAAGGACTACAATATCCATGATTTCCGTGTCGTCAAAGGACCCAGCCACTGCAACCTGGTCTTCGATGTCCTGCTTCCTTCCGATGACAGGATCAGCCATGAGCTCTTAAAAAAAGAGATCTCCGATAAAGTATCGGAGATCGACAGTTCCTATCGCTGTGTCATTCAGATCGATCATTCTTTCGTATGAACATGATGTTGAGATCGGTAGGTTCCTTGATCCCGTTGATCGTTCCCTGATTGGAGTATTGCCAGATGCTTACCGGCCATTCCAGTTTCGGAGCTTCCGTATCGTATTGCGCAAACCAGATCGGGTATCTTGCGATCTGTTCCATATCATAAAAGGTATCCGCCCAGTATAAGTAGGTATAGACCATGACGTCATACCCGCTTTTTTTCATATCTTCCAGAAAGGCGATGGTGTTGGCGGTAAGCTGTTCCTTCTCCACGCCTTCCAGACGGCTCGGTTCATCTTCCAGTATGACTTCTTCGCAATCGTAGACGACCGGCAGATCCACTTCCTTTCCTTTGAGGTGTTCCCTGACCCAGGCGGCTTCTTCCAGAGCTTCCTTTTCGTCTTTTGCCTGCGAGAAGAAATAGACACCCAGTTTCAGTCCGTTTTCTTTCGCGTCTTCATAATTGACGGCGAACTTGCTGTCTTCATAGATCAGACCGGTCGTGGCACCGCGTCTGCCGATGCGCAGATAGACGAATTCCACACCGTCTTCCTTTACTTTCTTCCAGTCGATCTCATCCTGAAATTCCGAGACATCGATGCCAAAACTGCTGGAGAAGTTTTCATCTTCGTAATAGTACTTGCCGGAGATGACGTCGATCTTGGAATAATCGATCGTCGGTTCGCTCACTTCTTCCGTGTTTTCTTCGATCGGTTCTTCCTTTCGAAACAGTCTTCCGATCATTATCAGCAGGGCAAAAACGATAAACAGGGCAGCGACGAGCATCTCAAGCCTGCGGATCTTGTTTTTCTTCATATGAGATTATTATAGTATAGGAAACGGGAAGTTTAGGTTCAAATAGGGGCAGAAATATGGAACATTATATGATCATCAGGCTGAAAGACGGCACAAAGGCAAAGCAGATGCGGGAAGAGATGACTGCGGTATTGCAGGAGGCTTTGCGTATCGAAGGGATCAAGAAGGTCGATGTCTTTCTTTCTTCGTATCGCCTCAAAGACAGATATGACATGATGATCCGCATCCGTATGAAGAAAGCATCTTTGCCTGTATTTGAAGGATCAAAAGTTTATGAAGACTGGAAAGAAAGATTTGAAGATGAGATCGATTCGATGACCGTCTTTGACAGCTGAACAATAAAAAAAACCGCTTCAACAGCGGGGATCTATGTTTGCGATGGAGCAGGTGATGGGAATCGAACCCACGTATTCAGCTTGGAGGGCTGAAGTTCTACCATTGAACTACACCTGCATTCAGTGGTGACTCGACCGGGAATCGAACCCGGGACCCTCTGATTAAAAGTCAGATGCTCTACCGCCTGAGCTACCGAGTCATGATTTTGGCTGGGATGGCTGGGATCGAACCAGCGAGATGACAGAGTCAAAGTCTGTTGCCTTACCACTTGGCTACATCCCAAAGTGGTGGAGAGGGGCAGATTCGAACTGTCGAACTCGTAGAGAGCTGATTTACAGTCAGCCGCGTTTAGCCACTTCGCTACCTCTCCACAGGCTAATAACTACGCCCACCCAACTTGTGAACGCTTAGAAATAATAACATAAAAAAACGCTTTGTGCAATACTTACGGCTGCAGATTTTTTTCAACCCGACCGGAAGAAAGAAAAAATGAGCATTTCGCTCATTTGATCTTCTGAAGATCCAGGTAGAGCCCTTCGCGGGACTTGCTGGCGACCTTATTGGCCCGTTTGAAACGCTTGACGCACTCCTTGGGTTCAAAGCGATTGCTTTGCATCGTCATGAAATAGGACAGTGCCTGCAAGCAGGTCAGCTTATATAAGACGGATGTATGCTGACAGGTCGTATCTGACAGGGAGAATCTTCTTTCCTGCGGGAAACGTTCGTCGTTGCTTAATAGGAAGACTCTTTCAGAGATATCCTGCAAGGCGAGGGCGATATCGACGATCCTGGCGGATGAGGAAGCATCGCTGTTGTCGATGACAAGGAAGAGATCGTCTTCGCTGCTTGGATAGATCGGTCCGTGCAGGAATTCTTCCGCTTCATAGGCAAAGGCATCGATGCAGGAAGTTTCCGCGATCTTAAGTGCTCCTTCGCAAGCTGTGCCATAGCCCGGTCCGGAAGATAAGAGGATCACGCGTTTCGGTCCTTTGAAGAGTTCTTTGTTTTCTTCGAAGACTTCGATCGTCTTTTCAAGCATTTCCGGCTGTATCTGCTGGGTCTTTTTCAGCTGCTTCTTGCCATGAGCGTATTTCTCATCGCTCACTTTGCCAAGGGTCTTTCCGAGTTCGAGGGCGAAGCACATCAGGAAACAGGCAAGGGAGCTTACGCCTTTGGTGACGAAGCCGACTTTTTCCTCACCGACCCGCCAGTTGACGGTAAGATCGGCGATGTCTCTGGCATCGCAGTCATCTCTGCCGGTCAGGCAGGCACACGGAAGGCCTTTTTCTTTCAAGGCTTTGAGAGCTTCCAGCGTATTCGTCGAACAGCCGGATTGCGAGACACCTAAGAGGAGCTCGTTTTTTACAAACGGCAGTTCATGATGAAGGAAAGAGAAAGGGGTATAAAGAGATACTTCGATGCCCAGGATGTGCTTTAAGAACGGCTTTGCCATCAGGCAGCCGTTATAGGAAGAACCTGATGCGATCAGTATGATCCCTTCGCAATGCTTATCGTGATAAAAAGTGACGAGATCTTTCGTGTACTCGTAAGAATGATCGATGATGCCGTTCAATACATCCGGAGTCTCTTTGATATAGTCGAGCATCGTTTTTTCCATTGTATGTCCTCCTTGAAAAAATGAGATCCTCAGGGATCTCATCTGCTCTAAGATCCACAGGATCATGGCGATATGTCCTTTATGTCTTTCTCTGTCAGAGAAGGAAGCCTCTTGATACGAAACGGATCATGGCCTTTTTCCTTTGGATGCTTCAAGGCACTGTTTTTCAGATCGGCAGCCGGATGACCGCGTGATCTGTCCGTTTCCATAATCCAACCTCAAGTCAATAATAGCATATTTTGATGCTATAATGAGGTGTATGGGTTTTGAGGTCGAAACACTGAAATTTGAAGGTCCTTTAGATCTGATGCTGCATCTGATCCATGAACAGCAGCTGGATATTTTTGATCTGGACATGTCAGTACTGACACAGCAGTACATCGAATATCTTCACGCGATGAAAGAGCTCCATCTGGAGATCGAAAGCGAGTATCTGGTCGAACTGGCGACTTTGATCGAATACAAGTCGAAGAAGCTGCTTCCGAAAAAGGAAGACGAACAGGAGGAAGACCTCGAAGATCCTAAGGACAAACTGGTCAGAAGACTTCTGGAATATCAGAAGTTCAAGGAAGTCTCCCATACCTTATATGATTCTTTCGTGGAGAGACAGGACCAGCTGTCAAAACCGGTCTCGTTCGAGGAAGTCGTCAGGCTCTCCAATGAGAACGATCAGAAGATCGAGGGCGATCCTTATGATCTGCTCAAGGCCATGAACAAGGTCTTACGCAGACTGCAGCTTTCCAGGCCTTTGGATATCAAGTTCACGCAGAAGGAACTTTCCACGGAAGACAGGATCTTACAGATCAAGGCAAGGCTGAAAGATCTGCCCGATACCTTCAGTTTTGAAACGCTGCTTGAGGATTGTGACAATATCCACGAGTATGTCATCACCTTTATCGCCATCCTTGACATGGCAAAGGATCACTATCTGACGTTCAGCGTCGATGAAAGTGAAAACATCTGGTTCAGCAGAGGTAGCAACAATGAATGAAGAAAAAAATTATGAGATAGATCCGAAAGAAGAGACGGAAGAAGAAGTATCTTCTGATGTTTCTGAAGAAAATGTGATCGAAGATCAGACAGCGGAAGAAAATTCGGAAGAAACGGATCCTGAGGCTTCGAAAGAAGATGCGGAAGAAGTTCAGGAACCGGAAGAAGACATCTTTTCCCATGCGGAAAATGTGAAACAGCCGGATAATCCGGAAGCGATCGTAGAAGGACTTCTGTATATCGTCGGGGAAGACGGAGCCAGACTTGAACAGCTGGCGCTCGCCATCGGCAAGTCTCTGGAAGATACCAGGATCATCCTGGAAAACATCCAGGAGAAATATGCCAGCGAACTGTTCGGCATCGAACTGGTCTGTTACGGTTCGGTCTATAAGTTCATCTCCAAGAAAGCGGTCTATCCTTATGCCCAGGAACTGTTCGGCGCTTCCAAGCAGAACACCCTCTCGCAAGCCGCTCTTGAAACACTGGCGATCATCGCTTACAAGCAGCCGATCACCAGGGTCGAGATCGAGGAACTCAGGGGCGTATCCGCTGATGTCATGTTACGTAAGCTGCAGGCCCGCAATCTGATCAGGGAAGCCGGCCGTTCGGAAGCTGTCGGCAGACCGATCTTATACGAAGTTACCGAAGAATTCATGGATTCTTTCAAGCTGTATACGCTCAATGAGCTGCCCGACTTACCGGAATACAACAAGGAAGAAGATTCCGACAATCTGTTCGAATAAAAAGAACTCAGCCGAGTTCTTTTCTGATGCATTCATAGTCTTCTTCACTGAATACCCTGTATCCGTTATCGATGCACATCTTCGTGAAGATACCGTTTCCTTCGATCAGTCTTCCCGAAAAGCTGCCGTCATAGATCTTTCCCTTGCCGCAGGAAGGTGACTTCTGTTTGAGTATGACCATATCACAGTCTTTGATCTGCGCAAGGCACTTATAGGAACCTTGAATAAGCTTATCTGTGACGTCTTTCATTGAGGAGGTAAAGACCTTTCCCGAAAGGATCTCCAGGGGTTCGTGAGGAATGGGAAAACCGGCACTTGTTTCCGGGCAGATCAAGACAAGTTCATGACCTTTTAAGAGTTTTAAAAGCCTCTCATCTTTCTTGTTCGACCCGTCATATCTGACGTTTTTGCCGCATAAACAGGCAGAAATGGCAATTTTCATAAATCCATTGTATCCTATGTTATGATATTTGATGGAGGTAAAGAATATGTCTGAATGCAACCATAACTGCAGCAGCTGCTCACAGGACTGTGCTTCCAGAGTACCGGAGCCTGTCGTGCCTACTGCAGATACAAAAATAAAAAAGATCATCGGTGTCCTTTCCGGAAAAGGCGGCGTAGGCAAGTCGATGGTCTCATCCTTGCTGGCAGTCGAACTGGCTCAGCAGGGTTACAGCGTCGGTATCATGGATGCCGATATCACCGGCCCTTCCATCCCGAAGATGTTCGGTCTTCACCAGCAGCTTTATGGTGATGAGGAAGGCATCTTCCCGGCAGTTTCAACACTTGGCATCAAGGTCGTTTCCATCAACATGATGCTGGAAAACGAAGACGATGCCGTATTATGGAGAGGTCCGATCCTCGGCGGTCTGATCAAACAGTTCTATACGGAAGTCCATTGGGGCGAACTCGATTATCTTCTGATCGATATGCCTCCGGGAACTTCGGATGTTGCGATCTCCGTCATCCAGCAGATCCCGGTCGATCAGTTCGTCATGGTCACGACGCCGTCGAAACTCGTCTCCATGGTCGTCGGCAAGGCGATCAATATGGCAAAGACCGTCAACAAGCCGATCGTCGGTCTTGTCGAAAACATGGCTTATGTCAAATGTGATGAGTGCGGTCATGAGATACAGATCTACAGGAACGATGAAACAGCGGCAACTGCCGAGAAATACGGTCTTGAGATCGCAGCGAAGATGCCGATGGATCCCGAACTGGCAAATGATGCCGATGAGGGCTGCATCGAATCTTACAACGGTGATCTTCTCAAAGGTCTTGTTGAAAAACTCAAGTAAGGCGAACGCCTTACTTTTTTATATCCTAAAATATAATAAAAACACTGTCGTCTGACAGTGTTTTGAAGTTTATGATGGCAGGGGAGGTAGGGGTTGAACCCACACCAACGGTTTTGGAGACCGGTATACTACCGCTATACTACTCCCCTATGCGCTTATTTATTTTATCTTAAAGCAATCATTTTCGCAAGGTATATAATTAAGGTGTGAACAGTTTTTTGTTAAGCAGGATTGAACCGTCGTTTTACGCATCGATCGCTGATTACAAAAAAGCAATGAAAGATAATCACGATGGATTTGATGGGTGTTCGTCCCTGGAAAAGTATGACGACATCGAAAAGTGGCATCTCAATGTCATGCTTTTCGAACGGGAAGAAACGCTGCCGCCGGGCTACTCGATCGCTTTTGAATATGTCTATGTCCACGAGGATGAAGTCGTCGGAATGATCAACGTGCGTCCGCTCGCCCTTACCCATCCCTACCTGAAACGCTTCGGCGGTCATATCGGCTATTCGATCAAGCCTTCCTGGCGAAGACATGGCGTCGGTACGGGCATGCTGCACGATATGCTGGGGATATGCAGGAACGATTACGGGTTAAACAGGATACTGATCACCTGTGCAGAGGATAATGAGGGGTCGAGAAGAGTTATAATGAATAACGGCGGTGTGCTGGAAGGAAAGATCCTGTATCCGCCGGAAGACAAGATGATAGAGAGGTATTGGATCAGCTTATGAAGATTGGAGAATTCTCGGATTCCTTTCTGCCCATCATCGACGGTGTAGGCAGAGTCGTATATAACTATTGCCAGACGATCGCTACGAAAGGACATGAATGTACCGCCATCGTTCCGATGGATGATTTCGGTTACAGGGGCACATATCCTTTCGAGATCCTGGATTACTATTCTCACAGTGTGCCTTTGATGTCGAAATACGATGCCGGTCTTCCGTTCATCGATATGCATTACAATGCCAGACTCAAAATGACGGATTTTGACATCGTTCATGTCCATACGCCGTTCATTGCCGGCACGGAAGGCATACGCTATGCCAGGGAACATAAGATCCCCCTGGTAGGTACCTTCCATTCCAAATATTACGATGATTTCCTGCAGCTCACCGGTTCCAGACACCTGGCCGGTTTTGGTACGGACATCATCGTGAAGTTCTATGACCAGTGCGATGAAGTCTGGGCGGTCTCGGAGAATTCCGCGAGGACTTTGAACGAATACGGCTACAAAGGCAAGGTGGAAGTCATGCCTAACGGCATGATCATCAAGGAGACCGATCCTTCCTGGAAGAAGATGGCGAAAGAACATTTCGGCATCGATGATGATCCCTGCCTTCTTTTCGTTGGCCAGATGAACTGGAAAAAGAACATCCTTAAGATCTTGCAGGCTTGCGAAAAGCTGAAAAAGGATGGTGTGCGTTTCAATCTGATCATGGCGGGCAAAGGTCCTCACGAAGAAGAGATCAAGGCAAAGATCAAAGAATTCGGTTTTGAAGATGATGCCTATATCGTCGGACATATCTTAAGAGAAGATCTTCTGACCGGTCTGTATATGCTGGCGGATCTGTTCGTCTTCCCGTCGCTGTACGACAACGGTCCGATGGTCGTCAGGGAAGCGGCCAACGCCGGTACGCCTTCGATCGTCGTGAGAGGTTCTTCGGCAGCCGAAGGCATCGATGACATGGTCAACGGCTATTATTGCGAAGATGATGCCGATTCGATCGCTCAGGTCATCAGAAAGGCGCTTTCCGATACTAAGACACTTTCACGCATCGGTCTTCAGGCCAAGGAAACGATCCCGGTGGCCTGGGACGATCTGATCGATGATGTCCTGGACCGTTACCAGTATCTGATCAACAGACATGAAGGGCTCCGTTAGGGGCTTTTTTCTTGTGCTATAATTTTATTAACAGGTACCAATCATATAATAGGAGGAAATATAAATGGCTACACCACATAATTCGGCTTCCATGGGCGAGATCGCAAAAACGGTTCTGATGCCGGGCGATCCTTTGCGTGCGAAATTCATCGCAGAAACATTCCTGGAAGATGTAAAACAGTTCAACAGTGTCCGTAACATGTTAGGTTATACCGGAACCTACAAGGGAAAAAGAGTATCCGTCATGGGTTCTGGCATGGGTATTCCTTCCATCAGCTTGTATGCGCATGAGCTTTATGAGTTCTATGGCGTAGAAAACATCATCCGTATCGGCTCGACCGGCACATACAAAGAGGACATCGATGTCTTCGAGACGATCCTGGCTACCGGTTCGTATTCCGATTCTTCTTATGCCAGGTGCATGTGCGGTGACGAGAACGTCTTCCAGTATCCGGATGAGAAGCTCAATGCGGAACTTAAAGCCGCTGCCGAAAAACTCGGCGTTCATGTGATCGAAGGTCTCATCTGGTCTTCCGATGTCTTCTACTATGATGAAAAGATGCTTCCGGGTGCTTTGAAGACGGCGATGGACAATGATCTGATCGCGGCGGAAATGGAATCGTTCGGTCTGTTTGCGACAGCCAAGAACATGGGCAAGAGAGCTGCCTGCATCCTGACGGTTTCCGACAACATCATCACGCATGTCGAAACGACGGCTGAGGAAAGACAGTCCAAGCTCGTCGATATGATAAAGATCGCTTTGGAAGCTGTCGAGGAAGAATGATGGCCGTCCTCAATTTCGGCTCGCTGAACTACGACCATGTCTATGAGATGGATCATTTCACGCAGCCTAAAGAGACACAATCATCACTGTCCTATATCCGCAATTTCGGCGGAAAGGGACTCAATCAGTCGATCGCCCTGGCTAAAGCCGGGGTCGACGTCTTTCATGCGGGCAAAGTAGGAAATGACGGACAGGATTTCATCGATTATCTTAAGAAATATCATGTCGATACGAGATATCTTGTCAAAGACGATGCGCAAGCCACAGGTCATGCGATCATCGAGATCTGCAAGGGGCAGAACCGCATCATCTTACATGGCGGAGCCAACCAGGACATCGATGAAGGACAGATCGATGAGACGCTGAAGGATTTTTCAAAAGAAGATGTCCTGCTCGTGCAGAATGAGATCTCTTCCATGTCCTATCTGATCGAAAAGGCACATGAAAAGGGGATGATGATCGTTTTCAATACGGCACCGATGAACGAAAAGGTCTTCAGCTATCCGCTCGATAAAGTGGATCTGTTCATCGTCAACGAGATCGAAGGCGCCGGTCTGGCAAAGATCGAAACTGACGACCTGGAAAAGATCATCGAAGCTTTGAAAGAAACGTATCCGGACAGGAAGTTCGTCCTGACGGCAGGGGAATCCGGTTCCTTCTACTTCGATAAGGACACTTGCATACGCCAGGACATCTATCCGGTCGAAGCTGTCGATACGACGGCAGCCGGTGATACCTTCACGGGGTATTTCCTGGCATCTTATCTGAAAGACAAGGATGTGAAAAAGGCTCTGGATCTGGCAGCGAAAGCTTCCAGCATCACCGTACAGGGCAAAGGCGCGGCGCAGTCCATTCCGGAGATCTCTGACTTATGAAATACGTCGACATGCATTGCGACACCATCACGAACCTCTATCGTGAAAACGGGTCCTTAAGAAAAAACGATCTGCATATCGACATCGAAAAGATGGAAAAGGGAGATTGCCTCTTACAGAATTTTGCGATCTTCACCTATCTGCCCAAGCAGGGTTCGGACTTTGCCTGGGCGGCCATCGATTATTACTACCAACAGCTGGAGGAAAACAAAGATAAGATCGCTCCGGTCTATCATTACGAGGACATCCTCAATAATTCCAAAAAAGGCCTGATGAATGCCTTGCTGACACTGGAAGAAGGAGCGGTCATCGATGATGATCTGGATAATCTCAATCGTTTCTATGAGGCAGGCGTCAGGATGATCGCACTGACCTGGAATTTCAAAAACGGGATCGGTCATCCCAACTTCACACCGGGAAAGGATGATCGGGCAGACATGCTCAGGATCACCAACCGCAAGGACGGTCTGACGGATTTCGGCATCGAATATGTAAGAAGGATGGAAGAGCTTGGAATGATCGTCGATGTCTCCCATCTGTCGGATGCGGGATTCTACGATGTATTGAAGTATACTTCGAAACCTTTCGTCGCATCCCATTCCAATGCCAGAGCCGTATGCTCGGTCGCCAGGAATCTCGATGATGAGATGATAAGACTGCTGGCGGATCGGGGCGGCGTCATGGGCCTCAACTTCTGTTCCTCCTTCATTGAAGAAAAAGATGAAGGCTATACGCCGATCAAAGGCATGGTCGACCATATCCGCCACATCGTCAACGTGGGCGGGATCGACTGCATCGGTCTTGGTTCGGATTTCGATGGTATCGGCAGTACGCTTCAGATCAAAGATGCCTCCGGCATGCCGTTACTGTATGAGGCTTTGAAAGAGTATTTCAGCGAGGAGGAGATCGAAAAGATCTTCTACAGGAACGTACTCCGAGTATATAAGGAAGTATTCAGATAAAGGATCCGTCAGACGGATCCTTTTATATTGCTTGACGCATAATACTATGTGATATATAGTATTATGTATAGGGAGGTAAAAAATGGATATACAGCTGAAGAGAGGTTCCCTGGATGTCTGTGTCCTGGCTGCCTTATTGAGAGAAGATTCTTACGGCTATAAGATCATACAGTCACTTGAAGGAGTGATCGAGATCTCGGAATCGACGCTCTATCCGATCTTAAAGAGGCTCGAGGCGACGAAATGTCTGACTTCCTATACGGTCGAGCATAACGGCAGACTCAGAAGATTCTATTCCATAACGGAAAACGGAGTTGACAAGATCAAAGATTACCTGACAGATTTCAAGCAGCTGATGCAGGTGTACGAATTTATCGGCAAGGAGGTCAAAAAAAGTGTTGAATGAATACATGGAAGCTCTGAAAAGAGGTCTGGAAGAAAGAGATATCAAAGACAGGGAAGAAGTATTTTCTTATTTTGAAGAGATGATCTCCGACCATCTGGAAAACGGAAAGAGCGAACAGGAGATCATCGATGCCTTGGGCGATCCGCAGATACTGCTCGACGCGATCGGCGAACGCAAAGTCAAAACGGAAAAGATGAACCTGGATGAAGAAAGAGGCTGCGTCGTCTTCAACGGCATCAGAAACATTGATATCGATGTGGAGTCCTATGACATAGAGATCTTCTCCTGCAAGGAAGAAACGGGAAGGGTCGAATATGATTTCACAGAGGATGTTTCCCTGGATGTCGAGATCGACGGCGATGAACTCAAGATCGATCAGAGGAACGAAAAGATCTTCATCGATTCGCTCTTCGCTAGGATCTTTCGTTCCGGCAGAAGTTTTAACGCTACAGCGAAGATCTATATCCCACAGGGAAAACTGGAGGATCTTGATATCAAAACGGTGTCCGGCGATCTTGAACTCTGTGATCTGCAAGCCGATGAGTTGAACATCGGGACGGTATCCGGTGACATCACGCTGAAAGACATAAGTATGAACGAAGGAAAGATCACGGCAGTTTCCGGTGATATCGAACTTGATGATGTCGATTGTCTTAAGACGCTGAAGATTGAAACAGTCTCCGGCGATGCGGATGCAAAGGGGCTTTCTTTCAAAGAAATGAAGGCAGAGACGGTGTCAGGCGACCTTACGCTGCTGCTAAAGGGAAGCAGGGAAGACTACGATATAAGAAAAGAAGGTCTCAAGGGTCCAAGGACTTACGAAAGAAACGGGTACAGGACTTTGCGTTACGAAACGGTGTCCGGTGATCTTGATTACCGGTTTGAAAGAGAATAAAAAAATATGCGAAGCGGGAGCTTCGCATATTATATAGATTATCGGTTTTCGAAACGATACATGGCTTCCAAAGCGGTAAGGATCTCTGCCTTTTCGCCAAGTGCGGTCTTTTTAGCACCTTCCTGATAGGAACCGATCGAATCGGAGGTATTTTCACCCCATAAGACGACATTGTTGAGGATGGAAGCCGCGTGTACGCCGCGCAGTCTGGCGACCGTATATAAGGCGGCTGTTTCAAAGTCGGAGGCAAGAACGCCTTTCTTTGACCACTTCAGTGAATCTTTGGCATCATCGTCATAATAGAACGATTCATGGGACAGTATGATGCCGCTATGACTTTTATATGCGAAGTCTTTTGCCGCATCAAGGCAATGATTCAGCAGCCGGAAGTCGGCGATCGCCGGATAGATGGCATCGACATAAGCCTTCGAAGTGCCTTCATCGCGCACCGCACCTTCACAAAGGATCAGATCGCCCAGATCGATCCCTGTCTGTAAGGCACCGGCCGAGCCTACCCGCATCATAGTGTGAACGCCGATGTTTTTCAATTCTTCAACGCCGATGGCAACGGAAGGACCGCCCATGCCTGTCGAGATGCCGATCACTTTCATGCCTTTGTAGGTACCGATGATCGAACGGTATTCACGGTTGAAGGCAAGCTCTCTTACATCATCGAGATACTGTGCGATCACATCGACCCTTCTGGGGTCTCCCGGCATCAAAGCGCAGGGAGCCTGCAGACTTTCGTCCAGTGCGATATGCGGCTGTTTCATGCGGCTGCCTCTTGCAGGCACTCTTCCAGAGCCAGAGCGAGTTTTTCCAGAAGGATTTTCTTATCTTCTTCTTTCAGGAAGGAGTGTTTGACCGAATTGATGTTCATCAGGATCAGATCCTCGTATTCGAAGCCCATCTCGTTGAGACAATGGTCGTATTCGTCTTCCAGATTGATCCGCGACATCGTCATGTTGTCGGTGTTGATGGTGACCGGTACGCCGATCGTATATAAGTTCCATGCCGGATGCATCTTGTAGGATTCTCGGGTCTCACAGTGCACATTGGAAGTCGGACAGATCTCCAAAGCGATGTCGTGTTCCGCAACATAGCGGGACAGGTATGGATTTTCATAGACATGATGGCCATGTCCGATACGGACGGCACCCATTTCGATGGCATCTTTGACCGTGCGCCAGTCCTGGGAGTCGCCGGCGTGGCAGATCAAAGGTGTGCCAAGCTGCTTCGCTTTCTCGAACAATGGGGCGAAGTTGCTTAACGGCACAATGCCTTCCGCTCCCGCAAGATCGAGACAGACGACGCCTTTGTCGAGGTATTCGTGGGTGATCGTGGCGGTCTCCATATTTTCATTCCAGTTGAGATCTTCCGTTCCTACGCACATCATGCAGCAGATGATGCCGATCTTTATATTCGGACAGTTTTCAAGGCCCTGTCTTCTTCCTTCGAGGACCGCTTCGATGGCCTCACGCTGGCTCATGCCCTTATGGGTGTGAAGCTGCGGCGCAAAGCGGATCTCTGCGTAGGCAAGACCCTGGGCAGCGATATCTTCGATGAGTTCTTTCGTAACTCTGGCAAGCGAATCCCTGTCCTGCATGACCTGAAGCGGCGCATCGAACATCTTCAGATATTCGTTGACACTGCCGGAATGCGAACATTTTTCCATCCAGGCTTCATATCCTTCCAGAGTATCGGCAGGCATCTCAGCGCCCTGTTCAAGGGCAAGCTGCCAGATCGTGGAAGTGCGAAAAGAGCCGTCGAGATGCAGATGAAGGTCGACTTTCGGGAATGAATATTTCATAGTTTTTACCATCCTTCTATGTTCATTATAGCCGATGAACAGGGTATGCTAGAATGAAAGTGGTCAATATTTTAGGAGAGACATCTATGAATCAGAATAAGAAAATACCGGTCATACTCGATGGCGATCCCGGACATGATGATGCGATCGCCTGGGTGCTGGCTTCGACGATCCCGGATTTCGATATCAAAGCGATCACGACGGTTGCCGGCAACCAGACTTTGGAAAAAGTCACCTACAATGCCAGACGCATCGTCTCCTTGCTGCATTTGGATATCGAGGTGGCAAAAGGCAGGAACCGTCCGCTGGTCTCCGATCTGATCATCGCGCCGAATTTCCATGGCGAGACCGGCCTTGACGGACCGAGACTTCCGGAGCCCGATCATGAACTTTCGAAGCTTTCGGCGATCGAGATGATGGAAAAAGTCCTGCGTGAATCGGAAGAAAAAGTGACGATCATTTCCACCGGTGCACAGACCAATGTGGCAGCGCTGCTTCTGGCGCATCCGGAACTGAAAGAAAAGATCGGCCGGATCTCCACGATGGGCGGCGGACTTCGCAACGGTAACTGGACGGCAGGAGCGGAATTCAACATCCTGGTCGATCCGGAGGCTGCCTATACGATCGCGCATTCCGGTCTTCCTTTGCAGATGTGCGGACTGGACGTGACCGAGCAGGCCATCGTCTATCCGGAAGACTGGGAGAGGATCCGTGCTTTGAACAATCCGGTCGCCAAAGTCGTTGCGGAATGGTTCGATTTCTTCTTTATCCATATGAAGTCTCTGGGCTGGAAGGGCTGCTGCACCCATGATCCGTGCGCAGTCATGTCACTGGTCTGGCCGGAGATCTTCGATATCCGGGACTATTATGTGGATATCGAGCTTAGCGGCAGGTATTGCCGCGGAGCGACGGTGGCGGACTATAACGGAAGTAGCGGCAATAAGCCGAATTTCAGATGTGTCGTCGGACTTGACAGACAGAAGTTCGTCGATAAGCTCGTGGAAGCCTGCGCAAGTTTTGAAGGATGGGAGTTCTGATATGAAGAAGATACCTGTTTGGATCGATACGGATACCGGCGTCGATGATGCGGTCGCTCTTCTGGTCGCTTCGAAACTCGAAGAGATCGAGCTGATCGGCGTTTCCGCAGTCGCCGGCAATACATCGCAGGAAAACGCCTTCCGCAACGCCAGAGACGTCCTTGCCCTGGCGGGAAAGAAAGAAGTGAAAGTCTATCCCGGTGCTAAGAAGCCGCTGGTCATCGATCTGCATACGGCGGAATATGTCCATGGTTCCAACGGCTTGGGCGGGGCACAGATCCCTTTGTCTGATGCGCCTGTACAGGAAAAGAAAGCCTGGGATGCCTTATATGAGGCGGCAAAAGAATATGAAGGGCAGCTCGTCGTCTGCCCGGTGGGTCCTTTGACCAATATCGCCATCGCGATCGCCAAGCATCCGGATATCGTACATATGATCAAAGAGCTCAATGTGATGGGCGGTGCCATCATCGGCGGCAATGTCACGCCATGTGCGGAATTCAATATCTACTCCGATCCCCATGCGGCGGAAAACGTCATGAAATCGGGCATCAGAGTCAACCTGTTTGGTCTGGATGTGACGCATAAGGCCTATCTGGACGATGACGATATCGATGCGATCGCTTCCTTTGACAATCCGGCTTCGAAGCTTTTTATCGATTCCAATCATCTGCTGTATGAATCAAGGGCGAAATTGCACTGGAAGGGCGTGTGCGAACACGATTCCTGCCCGGTCATCTATACCGCACATCCCGATTGGTTCAAGGGGCACAAATGTGGCATTTATGTGGAAACACAAGGTAAAATAACATTTGGTAAGACCGTAAGCGATCTGTATACGGACTTCAAATTTGAGGACCGCCACTGCATGGCGTTTATGGATGTCGATCGTGAGTTGTTCTCACAGAAGATCATCGACACTTACCGTCAGTTTTAGAAAGAGGAAAAAGGATGAAGACAGTTTGGGAAAAGTATGATGCGAAACAGATGAAGGCAGTCATGGCGTTCTCGGAAGACTACAAAGACTTCCTGGATCATGCCAAGACAGAAAGAGAAGCTGTAAGCAAATCGATCGAGCTGGCAGAAAAGGCCGGTTTCAAGGAATTCAGAAACGTAAAGAAGATCAAGGCAGGCGATAAATTCTATTTCAACAACCGCGGCAAATCGCTGGCACTCTTCGTCATCGGCAAGAAGCCGATCGAAGAAGGCATGAACATCTTAGGTGCCCACATCGATTCTCCGAGGATCGATGTCAAACAGAATCCGTTGTATGAAGACAACGGTCTGGTCCTGATGGATACCCATTACTACGGCGGCATCAAGAAATACCAGTGGACAGCCAGACCTCTGGCGATCCATGGCGTCGTATGCAAGAAAGACGGCACGAAGATCGATATCTGCATCGGCGAGAAGGAATCCGATCCGATCGTAGAGATCTCGGATCTGCTGATCCACCTGGCAAAAGACCAGATGTCCAAGCCGGGTTCCAATGTCGTCGAAGGCGAAGACCTCAACGCTCTGGCAGGATCCATCCCGGCCAAGTCCAAGAAGGAAGAAAAGGACCCGGTCAAGAAGAACCTTCTGGATATCCTCAAGAAGGATTACGACATGGAAGAAGCCGATTTCATTTCGGCAGAACTCGAGCTGGTACCTTGCGGCAAGGCAAGAGACCTCGGTCTGGACCGTTCGATGATCATGGGCTATGGTCATGATGACCGCATCTGTGCCTATACTTCTCTGGCAGCTTTGCTTGAATCCGACAAGCCGGAACGCACCTCCGTCTGCATCCTTACCGATAAAGAAGAGATCGGCTCCATCGGTTCCACCGGTGCGCAGTCCGCATTCTTTGAAAACAGTGTCGCCGAACTCATCAACGTACAAGGCGAATACAACGATCTCAAGATCAGACATGCCCTGGAGAATTCCAGGATGTTATCATCCGATGTCTCGGCAGCTTACGACCCGAACTATCCGCAGGTAAATGAAGCCAAGAATGCCGCTTACTTCGGAAAAGGCATCTCCTTCAACAAGTACACGGGTTCAAGAGGCAAGTCCGGATCCAACGATGCACCGGCTGAGTTCATCGCCAAGATCCGTAAGATCATGGATGAAAACGATGTCGCTTTCCAGTTCTCCGAGCTGGGAAGAGTCGATCAGGGCGGCGGCGGAACGATCGCCTATGTCCTGGCAAATAAGAACATGGATGTCGTCGATGCCGGCATCGCGGTTCAGAACATGCACGCTCCGTATGAGACGGCTTCCAAAGCGGATATCTATGAAGCATATCGTGCATACAAAGTATTCTTAAAGGAAATGGATTGATGTTTGTCAACTACAACGGATCAGTATTATCGTATGTGGCTTCGATCAGGAAGTATTTTGGTCTGAATCACGTTTATGATGATGATCCGTCTTTGACTGCCATCCTCAATGAACAAAGGCCTGAGAAGGTCTTTGTTTTGTTGGTGGACGGAATGGGCGCCAACCTGATCAGAAAGAAGCTTCCCAAAGATTCTTTCCTTGTCAGCAATATGCTGGCAAGCCCGTCGACCGTCTTTCCTTCCACGACGACTGCGGCCACCACGTCGATCCGCAACGGCCGTCCGCCATGCGAGAACGGATGGCTGGGCTGGATGCAGTATCTTGAAGAAGTCGATGATATCGTGATCCCGTTCCGTTCGATGGGTTATTATAACGAGATCACCTACGAAGGAGATATCTTTCGCAAATATGTGCCGGTAACTACGACGGAACAGGAACTGAATCGCATCGGTGTTCCTTCCAGGATCCTGTTTCCTTCCTTTGAAGAAGACGGCTGTGAGGACTTCGATGAGATGTGCTGCCGTCTGGCGGATCTTTCCTATTCGCAATACCGCTACATCTATGCCTATTGGGACAAATACGACACCTACATGCATGAGCACGGACCTTCCAGTAAGATATGCGATTCCTATCTCGAGCACATCAACTATGAGATCGAAGAACTCGTGAAGAATCTGAATAAGGATACCTTGCTGGTGGTGACGGCAGACCATGGCCAGGTGGACATCCGCCGTTTCTATAATCTCTGGAATTCCGAATTCGACAGGTTTTTCGCAAGAAGACCTTCTCTGGAACAAAGAGCCATGGCTTTCAAGATCCGCAAGGGGATGGAAAGAGAATTTGAAAAACTGTTCAAACAGCGTTTCGAAGATGACTATGTCCTTTTATCCAAGGCACAGGTCATAGAGTCACATCTGTTCGGCGACAGGCCGAATCATCCGCGATTCGAACAGTTCATCGGCGATTATATCGCCATCGCCAAAAGTGACCTGGTGCTCATATACAAGGAGAGGGGAAATCTGTACTATTCCGGCCAGCATGCCGGGATCTGCGATGATGAACTCTATGTGCCGATCATCGTAGCGCAAAACGGAATAAAGCTCATCCGCAGATAAAGTGATAAGATAAAAGAGTATGAAACAGATCACATGCAAGAACTGCGGTGCGGTATTCAGTGAGTCTTTGGACAAATGTCCGTACTGCGGCACGATGAACAAGAAGGGTGCTTACAAAAAGTTCCGTAAAAAGATCTACGATATGATCGATTCGATGCTCGGTCTCAAGCAGGAGGCACATCGTTCGGTCACGAGGATCATTTTTACTTCGCTTTTGCGTTCTCTGGTCATGATTGCTGCGATCATATTGCTGGCGTTCTTCTTTTCGCGTTTTGCCAATGTCAATTATTACAATGACCGGGAATACGATGAAAAAGCTCTTGAGGCCATCCTTTGGGAAGATGAGAATCTTGAAAAGCTCGATGAAGCCTATCGCAATGACGACTTTGAGACGATCGATAAGCTGTATTACGAAAACTCATCGGCGGTATCCCGCTGGTCGCATTATCCTTCCTATGCTTTGAAGAAGGAGTTCAAGAAGATCTCGGAAGAAGAATATTTCAATGAATACGATCTTGCGGATGCGCTGTATTTCCTGTTCTATCCGGAATACTTTGCCGGATATAACGGTATGAGCAAGGTCGATATGGAAGAATATGAACTGATGCGCGGATCCCTGCTGACGATGCTCAACCAGAAAGGACTCTCCGAAGCCAAGCTGGAAGAGATCTATCGGGAACATTGCGATGAATACGGCTATCTGCGGGGCTCTGAATTAAGCGGCTATCTCAAGGAGGGGACGAATGGTTAACTGTAAGAACTGCGGCGCTCCTTTGTCGCTCGAGGATGCTGTATGTCCTCATTGCGGTACACCGAATCCCGAGGCGCAGGAACACCTGAAAAAACTCAAAGATCTCGATAGGAAGTTTCAGAGTACGCGTTTTGAGGTCGTTGATGAGGTCAAGAAGTCCAAGAAGGGCTATGGCCTTCTGGTGATACTGGTGATGATCCTTCTGGCAAATCTGTTTCTGATCCCGGTGCATTCGGCAAGTTACGAGATCGCCGAGCGCATCATCGCTTCCAGGATGAGCGTGAAGCAGATCAGGGATACGATGGATACTTTCCTGGAAGACGGGGAATACATCGAACTGGCCGTCTTCGCCAGAAAGTTCCCGCTGCCGTACAAAGATTTTGCGCCTTACAACCAGATCATCTATATGGCAGAGAACTACGAAAGAGTGGTCAGAGACATAAGCAATTATTATTACGGCAAGGAGCTCTACAGCGATCCCTTGCTGGATTCGTGCAAGCAGATCAAGGAATTCAAGACCGAGATGCAAAGATACGAGAAGCGAAACTCCTATCCGGAGACCGCCGTCTATCTTGAAGATCTCGATCATGAGCTCGATCTGTACTTGCAGGCGACTTTGTCTTTAACGGAAGAAGACATCGCTACGATAAAGGATCTCAGCGATGCGCAATTGCTGGTGCTGGTGAATGAGAGGCTGAATCATGAGGAATAGGTGGGTCACTCTTGCAAGGATACTGATCATCTTCTTTATGCTGATACTCTACATCAACGCGCATACGCTCTTTGTCGATATCAAGCGGGACGTCACCTATGGCTCAAGAAGCTACGGGCTGGAAGCCTTGAATGCGGATTTCGACAACGGCGAGTACGAACAGATCTATTTAAGGACTCTGTCGAACAAGTATGCGGATGATGAACTCAGCGTCGATGTCAGCCAGTATGAAGCCTTTGGCTATTATTATCATTACTTCACTCTGGCCAAAGCGCATCCCGAAGAAGGAAAGTATCGGGATCTGATGAATGCGCAAAAAGAAAAGATCACATGGAAGAAGATCCTGGATGTGATCGGTGAACTGGAAAACGAATTGAATTGAATAATGCGGGTGAAGACCCGCATTATTTTTTGATGTATGCTACTGCACAGGCATACGGGCCGATATGAGCACCGACGGTGGCGCCGACCGGTATGATCCTGTCTTCAGAGACTTCGATGCCTTTTTCTTTCAGCTTCTCGACCAGTTTATAGGCATTGACCTTGTCATAAGTGTACATGACATAGAACGGATACTCGGGATCCGGAACTTCGTCATCCAGACGGTCGACGATATAGCGGATCGCCTTGTTGAGACCGATGTGTTTCGATACGATCTCGGCTTTGCCTTGCGAGTTTGCGGCACAATGCATGATCGGCTTGATGTGACCGAGCTGTGCGATGTAATAGGCGGCATTGGAAAGCCTGCCGTTTTTGAAGAGATACTCCAAAGTATCCATGACCGTATAGATGACGGTCTTTTCTTTGAGAGACTCCATCTTTTCGGCGATCTGCGCACCGGTATATCCTTCATCTCTCATCTTTACGGCTTTTTCGACCAGAAGACGCTGTCCACCGGTGCAGGTCAGGGTATCGATGACGTAGATCCCTTCGTAACCGACCATGTTTTTTACGGACATCGCCGTCTGATAATCGCCGGAAAGCCCGGACGACAGAGGCAGATAGACGACCTCATCGCTGTTTTTCTTTGCGTTTTCAAATAATTCTTCAAACATCGCCGGAGACGGCTGGGATGTTTTCGGAAAATGTGAGTCAGACTTCAGTCTTTCGAAGAACTCTTCCTTGGAAATCGAGATGTTTTCCAGGTACTGATCTTCGCCGAACATGACAGACATCGGCAGATAAGTCACATTCATCTTTTGGAGCTCGTTCATTTCGAAGTCGGCTGCAGAATCTGTTGCGATAATTACCATAAGAAAGACCTCCCAGATATTATTCTAATCCTATTTGGGAATAATGCAGATAAAATGATTTTGGAAAATACAAAGATAAAATGATACAATCTATCATTGTGAGGTATGCATATCATGAATGAAACGATCATAAAGACCATTGCTGAAGAGCTTAAGATCAGCGTAAAACAGGTAAATACCGTATTGGAAATGCTGCAGAGCGGTGATACCGTTCCTTTTATCGCCAGATACAGAAAGGAACAGACCGGAGCTCTGGATGAAGAACAGATCTTATACATCGAGAAGCAATATAAATATGAACTCAATCTCGCTGAGAGAAAAGAAAGCGTCATCGCCCTGATCGAAGTACAGGGCAAGCTGACGGATGAATTGAAAAAGCAGATCATGGACTGCACCAAGCTCTCTCAGGTCGAAGATCTCTATAAGCCTTACAAGCAGAAGAAGAAGACCAGAGCCGGCATCGCCATCAAGAACGGTCTGGAACCTTTGAGCCAGTATATCCTGTCTCTTCCGGAACACTCCGATCTGCAAAACGAGGCAGCCAGATATATCAATGAAAATGTCAAGAGCGTTGAAGATGCCATTCAGGGTGCCAAAGACATCATTGCCGAAAACGTATCGGACAATGCCAATCTGCGCTGGAAGTTCAAGGATCTCATCGTCAAGGCCGGAGCGATCAATACGCTTATAAAGAAGGATGCGGTCGATGAGAAGAAGGTCTATGAGATGTACTATGAGTACTCTGAAAAGATCTCCAATGTTGCGGATCATCGCGTCATGGCGATCGACAGAGCGGAAAAGGAAAAGGTCATCACCGTTTCCATGTCTTATGACCTCGATCATATCAAGGATCTGGCGCATGAAGCGTATCTGAAAAATAAGAAGACCGATCTTGAGGATGTCATCGTGACGGCGATCGATGACGGTATCGACAGACTGCTGATGCCTTCCATCGAAAACGAGATACGTTCCGATCTTTCGGAAAAGGCACACAACACTTCGATCGAAGTCTTCTCACTCAATCTGGAAAAGTTACTGTCCCAGGCTCCTTTGAAGGGCAGAGTCGTCTTGGGTTTCGACCCGGGCTTCTATAACGGCTGCAAGCTGGCGGTATTGGATGCCACAGGCAAGATGCTGACGGTAGACAAGATCTATCCGTTCAGAAAAGACGGCGATATCCCGCGTTCCAAAGCGAAGCTGCTCAATATGATCAGAAAATACGATGTCAAGATCGTTGCGATCGGTAACGGCACCGCATCCAGAGAATCGGAAAAGCTGGTCGCCGAACTGATCAATGAGAATCATCTCGATGTCTCCTATGCCATCGTTTCCGAAGCAGGTGCTTCCGTATGGTCGGCACAGGAAGAGGCCCGTAAGGAATTCCCGGATCTGGCAGTCGAAGAAAGATCGGCCGTTTCGATCGGCCGAAGGCTCTTGGATCCGCTTGCCGAACTGATCAAGATCGATCCGAAGTCCATCGGTGTCGGTCAGTACCAGCATGACCTGCCGGAAAAGGCCCTCAACGAAAGGCTTGATGAGGCGATCATGAAGGTCGTCAACCGTGTCGGTGCCGATGCCAATACGGCATCTGCCGAACTGCTGGAGCACATCTCCGGTCTCAATAAGGGCATCGCTGCCGAGATCGTCAGCTACCGCAATGAAAACGGCAAGTTCACCAACCGCAAGCAGCTGCTGAAGGTCAAGAAATTAGGTGCCAAGGCATTCGAACAGTGTGCCGGCTTCTTGAGGATCATCGACGGTGATGAACCGCTCGATGCCACCAACATCCATCCGGAATCCTATGATCTGGCAAGAAAAGTCATGGAAGTCTCCGGCATCGAAAAGCTCGGCGATCCCAACATCACCTTCAACGATGAAGCCATCAGAACGCTGGGCATCGATGAATATACGCTCAATGACATCAAGGACTGCATCAAGGCACCTTTGCGTGACTACCGTGAGCAGTTCGACGGTGCGATCTTGAAATCCAACGTCCTTGAACTCAAGGACCTCAAGAAGGGCGATGAGCTCTCCGGTACGGTCAGAAATGTCGTCGACTTCGGCGCCTTCGTCGATATCGGCTTGCATGATGACGGTCTGGTCCACATCTCCCGCATGTCTTTGAAGCGCGTCAACCACCCAAGTGAGGTCGTGGCGGTATCGGATATCGTCAAGGTCTATGTCTACGACGTCGATGAAGTCAAGCAGCGTGTACAGCTTTCGCTCCTGCCGCTTGATGCCCTGGCAAAACGAGATGCCGACAAGAAGGAGTTCCGTTCCCGCAAGAAGGCACAGAACCGTCCTTATCATAAGGAAAAACCGAAAGCAGAGGAAAAAGAGATCTCCGAAGAAGAAGCCATGAAGAGGCTTCTGGAAAGATTCGGTTCCAAGTATTAGACAGCAACGTCCTGCAAAAACAGGGCGTTTTCTTTTTTATAAAAGAAAAAGGCTTTCGCTGGTGTATCATTTAAGATGACAGCCGAAAGCTGATGGTTTACAGACTTATTTTCAGGGAGGAATAGTATGGAAAGATGCCTGGTAAGCAAGACAGATAATTGCAAGAACTGCTACAAGTGTATAAGGAGCTGCCGTATCAAGGCGATCTCTTTTGAAAACGACCGCGCTTCGATCATCCATGAGGATTGCGTCCTTTGCGGTTCGTGCTACAACATCTGTCCGCAGAGACTCAAAGTCGTCAGAAATGACGTGGACAAAGTCAAAGCTCTCATCGCAAAAGGAAAGACGTATGTCTCACTGGCACCGAGCTTTGTTTCCTATTATTCCGAAAGTGATATCTTGTGCATGAAGGAAACGCTGAAGAAACTCGGCTTTGCGGATGTCGAAGAGACGGCGCTCGGTGCGACGATCGTCAAGAATGCCTATGACAGGCTTCTGGAAGATAAGGACCGCGATGTGATCATCTCTTCCTGCTGCCATGCCGTGAACATCCTGATACAGAAACACTATCCGGAATGCCGGAAGTATCTCGCGGATGTCTTATCGCCGATGTGCGCACACGGTCTCAACCTGAAACAGAGATTCGATAACGCAAACGTCGTATTCATCGGGCCTTGCATCGCCAAGAAGGACGAAGGCGATCACAGCGAATACATCGATGCCGTGCTGACTTTCGAAGAACTCGATGAGTGGCTGGAAAAAGAAGGCATCGAAGTCATGACAACGGAAAACAAAGAGGTCCGTGAACGCTCGAAAGCCAGACTCTTCCCGGAATCCGGTGGTATCTTAAAGACCATGAAATGCGAAAACAAGGAATATGACTACCTTGTCGTGGATGGGATGAAGAACTGCATCTCCGCTTTGAACGATCTCAGGGAAGGAAAGCTTCACAAGTGTTTCATCGAGATGTCTTCCTGCCAGGGCAGCTGTGTGGCCGGTCCGATCGCCAAGCGCAAGAAAAGATCGATCTTAGCCAGCACCCACATGATCAATCAGTATGCCGGAAATCAAGATTTCGATTACGAACTGACGACCATGGATGATATCAGGACCGCATATGACCGTAGCGCCATCCAGCACCGCCAGCCAAGCGAGGAAGAGATCGAAGCGATGCTGGGAAAGATGGGCAAGAAAGATCCGAAAGACAGGATCAACTGCGGCTGCTGCGGCTATGATTCCTGCAAAGACAAAGCCAGAGCGATCATCCGCGGCTATGCCAATATCGACATGTGTCTGCCGCTGCTGATGGAGAAATCCCAGTCTCTGGCAAACAACATCGTCAACAATACGCCAAACGGCCTGATGGTCTTAGATGAAGAGCTCAACATCGGTCTGATCAACAATACCATGTGCAAGCTCCTGTCTTTGAATTCACCGGATACGGTCACAGGCCAGCATATCGCCATGATCCTGGATCCTTCCGATTTCTTTGAGGCTCTGGAAGGTAAGAAGATCGCCGGCAAATATGAATATCTTTCCGAATATGAAAAATACATCGAAAAGACCATCTCCTATGATGAGAAGTTCAAAGTTCTGGTCGCCGTTTTCCGGGACATCACCGAAGAGGAATTACAGAAGCAGGAGAAGTTCAAGATCATCAACAATACCGTTTCGATCACCGATTCGCTGCTTGAACAGAACATGCGCTCGGTTCACGAGATCGCTTCTCTGTTAGGCGAAACGGCAGCCGAGACAAAGATCGCTCTGGAGAAACTCAAAGGGCTGGTGAAATCAGATGGTGAATAATCTTTACAGCGATATCGGCTATGTTTCGATCAACCACGTCGGAGAGATGCTGTGCGGCGACAATGTGACTGTCACCGACTTGGGAGAAGGCTCCTATGTCGTCGTCCTGGCCGACGGATTGGGAAGCGGGGTCAAGGCAAACATCCTTTCGACGCTGACTTCCACGATGCTGTCGAAGATGGTAGGAAACGGCATCAGTATCGAACAGTGCGTGGAAACGATCATCGCGACTCTGCCCGTATGTAAGGACAGGGGCGTTGCCTATTCGACGTTTTCGGTCATCTCGATAAAAAACAACAGAGAGATCAAGGTCTACAATTACGACAATCCGTCCCCGTTCATCGTAAGAGATCACAAGGCGATCCTGCCGGAATATATCGTAAATGAGATCCATGGCAAAAGGATCGAACGCTATGACTTTACGGCAATGGAAGGGGATTGCATCTTCATGATGTCGGACGGCGTGAAGAACGCCGGTGCCGGAGAGATACTGAACTACGGCTGGGAACTTCCGGAGATCATGAAGTTCATGGAAGAGACAGTGATGGATGATTCCTGCGCAAAAGTGCTGGCCACCACTCTGATCGATCGCTGCAATGCCTTGTATGCCTCCAAGCCGGGAGATGATGTGACCTGTGCCTGCGTGCGTATCAAAGAAAGGAAGCAGGTCAATCTGATGATGGGACCTTCCACCAAACCGGAAGATGATGAAAAGATGGTGTCTCTGTTCATGTCCAAAAAAGGCAAGCACATCGTCTGCGGCGGCACGACCGCCAAGATCGTTGCCAGATGTCTGGGCAAAGAGATCATCAATGAAAACAACGAGATGGACACCGATATCCCGCCGATGTCAAGGATCGAAGGAGTGGATCTGGTGACGGAGGGCATGATCACGATGAACCGCGTTCTGGAATACGGAAAGAACTTTGCCGGTCAGAACGATGATTACTTCAACTGGTATTTCAAGACGGATGGCGCATCCAGGCTTGCCTCGATCCTGTTTGAAGAGGCGACCGATGTCAACATCTTCTCCGGCTGTGCCGTCAATCCGGCCCACCAGAACAATTCATCGCTTTCCATCTCTTTGAAGATGAAACTGGTCGATGAGCTTATAGATGTGCTCAAAAAGCTGAATAAGACCGTCAAGGTCACCTATTATTGATAAGAAAGTTCAGGTCATCCTGAACTTTTAATATATATAAAGAAAAAAGCCCTTCAGCAGGCTTTGTCTTAAGATGGTGCCGACACCGTGAATTGAACACGGGATTCATCCTTACCATGGATGCGTATTACCACTATACTATGTCGGCCTGTATCTTATTCTACTACAAATAAAAATATCCGTGAAGGATATTTTTTACAAATATTTCTTTAAGCGATGGTAAAGTTCGGCGATCGGCAGTCCGACGATCGTGTAATAATCGCCATGGATGGAACGGATGAACTTGGCGGCATCGCCCTGAATGGCATAGGAGCCGGCCTTATCCATCGGTTCGTTGGTAGCGATATAGGCATCGATCTCTTCATCGCTCAAAGGATAGAAGGTCACATCCGCTACGGAAGAGAAGGTCTCTGCCTTGTCTTTGCATAAGATCGTGACGCCGGTAACGACCTGGTGGGTGTTATCGGAGAGTTCCTTGAGCATCGCTTTGGCATCTTCGATGTTTTTGGGCTTTCCTAAGACATCGTTGCCGATCTTGACGATCGTATCCGAACCGATGACCAGGGCATCAGAGTGATCTTTGAATACGGCTTGTGCCTTTCGAAAGGAGAGCTTTTCGATCTCTTTGACCAGATCGTTTGTATAGTCGATCTGCTCATCGATGTCGGAAACGATGACTTCGAACGGGATGTGCAGAAGTTCCATGAGCTCTCTTCTGCGCGGCGATTTGGAAGCTAATATGATCCTAGTCACCGATATACCTCTGACACAGGTAGTTGAGTCCTTTTGTCACGAAGTCCGGGTCGTATTCGTTGAAAACGTTCATGTATGGTGCGACTTTCTTGCCAAGTCCGCCGCAGCCGATGATGTACATGTCTTCGCCGATCTCGTTCTTCATGCCTTCGATCAGCGATTTCAACATGCCGATATAGCCGTTGTAGATGCCGACGTTCATCGCATCGACCGTATTGTTGGCCAGATAGGTATCGGTATGTTTGAGTTCGAATTCCGGAAGCTGGGCAGCATTCTTCCAAAGCGTTTCGGCGATCTTGGAGAAGCCCGGCGCGATGATGCAGTGCTTGAATTCGCCTGACTTTGTCACGTGACAGATGACGGTAGCCGTACCCATCGATACGATCAGCATCTCTCTTCTGTACAGGTTGTAGGCATAAGCGCACATGACGATCAGATCATCGCCCGTATCCTGCGGGGATGGCATGACCAGCTTGATGCCGTAGTCGGTATTCGGGTTGATGTCGACGATATTCTCTTCGCCGACGATCGAAGCCAGCGCATCGAAGATGTTGTCGTAGACACGCGGTACGACGCAGGAAAGGATCGCCTTGTCGATGGCATCTTCCCTCAGATTGGCCTTATAGATGAATGAAAGGATAAGGCTGCGATAATTGTCATAAACACCGTCAGCACAAAGGAAAGAGATCTGCAGATCCCCGTCAAACAGGCCTAATTTCGTGCTGGTGTTCCCTAAATCAACTGTTAAAATCATACACATTATTATAAAGGTTATGAATTGCTTTTTCCAGGCAATTATCATAAGATAAATAGGTATCCGGGCTTGGCGGAACTGGTAGACGCGCCAGACTTAGAATCTGGTGGGCGACCGTGGGGGTTCGAGTCCCTTAGCCCGGACCATTTGATAAGCGATCATCTGAAAAGATGATTTTTTTTATGCCTTCCTACATGACAGGGAAGGTGTCAGCGATATCAAAGCGGAAGCGGACTTCGCTATAATGAAGATGATATGCTGAAGACGTATGTTCCGGAATATGAAGACCTCTATTTCAGAAAGATGATGATGGAAGACGAGAAGACCATGTCCTACAATCATGCCTATGGCGGATGCATCCCTTTTCCTGAAAAGGAATGGCGAAACTGGTATGATGCATGGATCGTTAACGGTCAGGGGAAGCGGGTCTATCGTTATCTTCAAAACGATGAAGGCGCTTTTGTCGGCGAGATCGCGTATCACATCGATACAGCGGGAAGATGCCAGGCGGATGTCCTGATCCATTTTCCTTTCAGAGGCAAGGGCTATGGCAGGAAAGGCCTGCAGATGCTTTGCCATATGGCGAAGGAAAACGGTATCGCAGAACTATATGATGAGATCGCCATAGACAATCCGTCTCTGTCGCTGTTTCTGAAGCAGGGTTTCAAAGAAGTATTCCGTGATGAAGAAAAGGTCATAGTAAAGAAGGCGCTGTAGATGAAAAACGGTCTTAAAAACTTGCTGCTTGTTTTGCTGGTGCTGACCTTGCTGGGCGAGACTTTTCTTCTGGCCTATATGTATACGAAGGGGAAAGAAACTGAAACGGAAGAGGTCTCCTATGAAGATGAGATCTCCCTCTTGTTTGATGAAGCGATCGAAAACAGGCAGATCGAAGTCTATTATCAGCCGATCGTAAGCTGTAAGGATGAGACCGTATGCGATCAAAGGTAATTTCAAAGAGCGGATCGGTGCTTCGCTGATGTCGGGAAACAATAAAGGGAAGGATACTTTGCCGATACGTGATCGTGCGGCCTATGACATGCTTATCGACAATGCCTTATCTTTGAATGAAAGGATGCCGATCTCAAAGGACATCTATTATTTCTCACAGCCCTGCTGCATGACTGTCTGCAACGAAAAAGGCGATCAGGAACCTGTCAGAGAAAAAACGGAGATCATCTATTCCAGGACATCGAGACGCATGGGTGTTTATACCGGTAAGACGAAAGGCGGTTTTGTGATCGATGAAAGCTGGAAGGCAAATGACGGTCTGGTCAATACGGTCTCTTCCATGTATCCTCTGCCTGATCCTCATCGTTCTTATGATGGAACAGATATCAAAAAGGGCATCTGGAACGTGTTTGATGTATATGAAGGCGATCACATGTCTTTGCAGGGCGGGCTGATGATAAAAAATGATGTTTCCGATTATTACAGAGAACTTCTTACTGTGATCGAAGGGCTGGATCGTGAAAAAATGGACGGTTTTGCAACAAAAAACGGATGAAAGTTTTGAAAAAAATAAAAATCTGCGATAATGGGTATAGGACCGCGGTACCTGTGGAAGTGCCGTGATGTGGTCTTTTGATCCAAAATGTGAGGGGGGTAACACAATGCCTGAAAAGAAAGAAGAAAAGAAGACTAAAAGCAAGACTGTAAAAAAAGAAAAGACAGAAAGTGCTCTGAAAGAAACAGAGAAGAAACCTGTTAAGAAGACGGCGGCCCGCAAGGTGAAAGAAGCTGCGGCGAACGTTGAAAGCGAGATGGCTGAGGTCATGGTAGCGGCTGACGGCAAGGCTGTCAAACCTGCCAGGAAGACTTCCGGAGTTTCCAAGGCCGCAAAAGAAGAAAAGCCGGCAGAAGAAAAGAAGACCAGAAAGACAGTGAAAGCCGTCAAGGTGAAAAAGGCGGAAGAGGTCGTTGAAGAAAAGGTCGAAGAAAAGGTCGAGGAACCTGTCGTCTTTGAAGAGCCGGTAAAGGATCTCGGTCCGAGAAGAAGCGTAGCTTTCATCGGTTCGGAGTGTTATCCGTTTGTCAAGACCGGCGGTCTGGCCGATGTCATGTATGCTTTGCCGAGAGAGCTCGTGAAGCAGAACTGTGATGTCAAGGTCATCCTGCCTCGTTATAAATGCATCCCTTGGAAGTACCAGGAGAAGATGGTCTACCGCGGCGAATTCTATATGGATCTGTGTTCCGACGGACGTCAGTTCTATGTCGGTATCATGGAATACGAAGCTGACGGCGTCGTTTATGATTTCATCGATAATGAAGAATTCTTCACCAGCGGCAACCCGTATACCAATATGGTCGACGATATCCCTAAGTTCTGCTACTTTGCCAAGGCAGCTTTGTCCGCATTGCTGTACCTGAATTGGATCCCTGATGTGATCCATTGCCATGACTGGCAGGCGGCTCTGGTGCCGGTCTATCTGCACACCAAGTTTGAAAATACGGCGATCGCCCGTTCCAAGACGATCATGACCGTTCACAACCTGCGTTTCCAGGGCATCTACGATATGGGCACGATCTCTTACTGGTCAGGTCTTCCTGATTATGTCTTCAACAAAGACTGCCTCAAGGTCGGCTACAACGATGCCAACATGCTCAAGGGCGGTCTGGCTTATGCCAACATGATCACGACCGTTTCCAATACCTATGCCGGCGAGATCCAGACGGAATTCTATGGCGAAGGCTTGGATGCCCATCTGCGTTACCATTCCGGAAAGCTCAGAGGTATCGTCAACGGTATCGACTGTGACATCTGGAATCCGGATACCGACCAGAGGATCTATACCAACTACAACACTGAAGATGCGATCGAAAAGAAGAAAGCCAACAAGAAGGCTTTACAGGAAGAACTGGGTCTCAACGTCGATGAGAACAAGTTCGTCATCGGTCTGATCTCCAGACTCACCAACCAGAAGGGTCTCGATCTGATCAATGCGATCGTTCCGAATATGATCGACGGCAATACACAGCTGGTCGTCTTAGGTACCGGTGATCCGGGCTATGAAGATTCCTTCCGTTATTACGAAGGCGCTTATAAGGGCGAAGTCTGTTCCAACATCATGTACGATGAGGACCGCGCACACAGGATCTATGCGGCATGTGATGCCTTACTGGTACCGTCCTTATTCGAACCGTGCGGACTCACACAGCTGATCGCCATGCGTTACGGCACACTTCCGATCGTCAGAGAGACCGGCGGCCTCAAGGATACGGTCGAACCGTACAACATGTATGAAGATTCCGGAAACGGCTTCACGTTCGATGGCTACGATGCAGGCCTGCTGCTGGATGCGGTCAACAGAGCCAAGACGCTTTACTTCGAGCATCGCGAAAACAATGACAAGATGGTCATCCGCGATATGCAAAAGGATGTTTCCTGGGAGAATTCCGCTGCGCAGTACAGAGAATTGTATCTGCAGCTGAGACCGGAATAAACCAATACCGATCAAGGACCGAAAGGTCCTTTTTTCTTTTGGAAGAGTCCCTGTTTTACAAAAACTTTACACGTCGCTTACCCTGACGCGGTATAGTAAAGGTAATGATATATTGTGTTGAAGATGATGCTTCGATCAGAGAATTGATCATTTATACCCTGAAACTGTCGGGTTTTGATGCGCTCGGTTTCGAAGAAGGCGATGCGATGTTCGCACAGCTTTCCAAGCAGCTGCCGGAGCTCATCCTTTTAGATATCATGCTGCCGGGGAAGGATGGCTTGCAGATCCTCAAGGAACTCAAAGCCGATCCGCGTTATGAAGAGATCCCGGTCATCATGGCGACCGCAAAGACGACGGAGTATGACAGAGTCTACGGGCTCGACAACGGAGCCGATGATTATCTTTCCAAACCGTTCGGGATGATGGAGATGATCTCGCGTGTAAAGGCGGTCTTAAGAAGAGGGAAAAAGATCGGAAATGACGGAATGATCACGTTTTCCGATGTCGTCATCGATAAGAAACGCCGGACCGTGGAAGCGGGCGGCAGATATGTCGAACTGACTCTGAAGGAATACGAACTGCTTCTGACGCTTGCCGAGAACAAGGGCATCGTCTTTTCCAGACAGCAGCTGCTGGAGAAGGTCTGGGGCTCGGATTATCTTGGCGAATCCAGGACGATCGATGTCCACGTGGGGACTTTGCGTTCCAAACTGAAGGAATACGGATCCTGTATCACGACGATACGCGGTGTCGGTTATTGTCTGAAAGAAGAGGAAGATGGCAAATAAGATCTTCAAATCCATTCTCGCAGTTGCAATGACGGTCCTGGTGCTGACCGTCATTTTTACCGTGGATGAGATGTACCAGTCTTTTTTCAATGCCCAGATGGAACTGCTGGAAGCAGAAACCAGGGTCATCGCCTACGGCATCGATAAAGACGGACTGAGTTTTCTCGATGATCTCGATGAGACCGACTACCGTATCACCCTGATCGATGCTGACGGCACCGTCATCTATGACAACAGCGGAAACGACATCTCCTTGATGGACAACCACTACGACAGACAGGAGGTGAGGGATGCTTTTGAGACGGGCTTTGGCACTTCGACCAGGCAATCCGCGACATTGACTGAGAAATACGTCTATACGGCATCGTTATTGAAAAACGGCGATGTGGTCCGTCTTTCCAATACCTATCCTTCGATGTATCATGTGATGTCGATACTCGCCCAGCCGATGGCGATCATCATCCTGCTGATCTTCGTGATCTCTTTCCCGCTGGCGTATCATCTGACTTCCAGGATCGTCGATCCGCTCAATCAGATCGATATGGACAAGCCGGATGAAGAGGGCAGTTACAAGGAGATCCGTCCTTTGATGAAGCGTCTTTCGCAGCAGCAGAACATGATCAACAAGGACAGGGAACTTCTGTTTCAGCAAAGACAGGAATTTGAAGCGATCACCGGCAATATGAACGAAGGCATGGTCCTTCTTTCTCTGGAGAACGTGATCATCGATATCAACAAGTCGGCCAGAAGCATCATCGCCAATGACGAGGATGTCTTAGGCGGCTATATCTCATCTTGCGATAACTACGAAAAGTTTTCCGAACTCTTTGAAGAAGGTGATCGGACGCAGATCGTTTCCAAGCGCGTCCGTCTCAATGACCGGACCTATGAATTTGAACTGTCTCCCGTCAAAGTCGAAAACCTCGTCTCGGGTTACGTATTGCTGATATTCGATGAATCCTATAAGGAAGCCAATGAGAACATGAGGAAGGAATTCGCATCCAATGTTTCCCATGAGCTGAAGACGCCGTTGCAGTCGATCCTTGGCTATGCCGAGCTTTTAAAGAGCGGCCTGGTGAAAGAGGAAGACAGGAACGAGTGCTATGACAAGATCTACAATGAGGCACAGCACATGTTCACCCTGGTCAAGGACGTCATCAAAGTCTCACACCTGGAAGATGAAGAGACGATAATACAGAAAGAAAACATCGATCTTTCCGAACTGTGCGGGCAGATCGTCTCCTTCCTGAAAGAGGAGAAACACGAAAACAATGTAAAGATCCACGGCGATATCGAAGATCATCAGATCGTTTACGCCAACGAGGAACTTCTTGAAAGCATCATCTACAACCTTTGCGAGAACGCGATCCGCTACAACAAGGAGAACGGTGATGTCTATCTCAGGGTCAGGGGCGATGAAAAGAAGGTCTGTCTCATCGTGGAAGATACCGGCATCGGCATCGCAAAGAAAGACCACGAGCGGATCTTTGAACGTTTCTATCGGGTCGATAAGGCCCGTTCAAGACAGGTCGGCGGCACGGGCTTAGGTCTTTCGATCGTCAAGCATGCCTGCATCCTGAACAATGCTTCGATCGAGGTCGACAGCAAGCTCGGAAAAGGGACCAGGTTCACCGTCACGTTTGAAAAGCCGTGATTTACATAGAATTTACTTAAATTTGAAACACCTGTGATGAGCCGGCGGTAAGTTATTATCGAGGAGATATTGACTTATGGAAATGGATCAGATTATTACGGATCTGCTTAGACTGCTTGCCGGAACAGGCGTTTTTCTTATGGCATGCGAGATCATGTCAAAAAACCTGGAGGCGATCAGCTCGGATAAGCTGAAGAGTCTGTTCTCCAAAGTTTCAGGAAACAAGCTGGTAGGTGTCATGATCGGTGCTCTTGCAACGGTCGCGATCCAGTCTTCCGGTGCGACGACGGTCATGACGATCGGTTTCGTCAACGCCGGCATCATCACGTTATCACAGGCAGCGACCATCATCTTCGGCGGTGAGATCGGTACGACCATCACCGGACAGATCGTCGCTTTGGGCATGTTCGGCTCAGGCAATTTTGATGTCAACGTATTGTTTTCTTCTTTGGCAGGCATCGGCGTCTTCACGAATATGTTTGCCAAATCGGAGAAAAAGAAACTTTTAGGATATGTCCTGGCAGGCTTAGGCATGCTGTTTGTCGGACTCAATATGATGTCGACTTCCATGCGCGGCTTTGCACAGACGGAAGGTTTGAAGACCTTTTTAGCAGGCATCGATTCGGTGATCTTGCTGATCGTGATCGGTGCGATACTCACAGCGATCATCCAGTCATCTTCCGCCATCACTTCCATCGCCATCACGATGGTCGTGACCGGCCTCATCGATCTCAACCAGGGCATCTATCTTACCTTGGGTGCCAATGTCGGTACCTGTCTGACCGGCTTGCTGGCAGGCATGAAGACCGAATCGTTAAATGCCAGGAGGGCCTCTTTGATACAGCTGATCTTCAATATCGGCGGTGTCGTACTGGTGACGGTCCTGGATATGATCATCAAGATGGCTTCCGGAAATTCCTTGTCCTTCTCGATCATGTTTGAACATATGTTCCCGGGCATCCCGCACACCCAGCTGGCGATGTTCCATACGATATTCAATATCGCATCGGTCATTCTGGTCCTTCCGATCTCCGACTTCCTGGTCGGACTGACCAAGAAGTTCATTCCGGACGACGGCAGTGAGATCTCCAAGCAGCGCTTCTATTTTGTCGATGAAAACATGATCGCCACACCGGCCATCGCTGTTCAGCAGGTCAAGAAGGAGATCATCAACATGGCGATGATCGCCATCACTAATTTCGATCTGGCCATCGAAATGATCCTCAGTGGCGACCTGTCCAAGCAGGAACTGTTGCAGGATAACGAGGCGGAACTCAACTTCCTGAATCATCATCTTGTCGAGATCGTCGTGAAGCTGACCCGCAAGGAAGCGATTTCCAAGAAAGACTACTATTTCCTTTCTTCAACATACCGGGTGATCTCGGATATCGAAAGGATCGGTGATTATTCGATCAATATCATGGAATACGCACAGAACCTGCAGGAAAGCGGAGAGAGCTTTTCTGATGAGGCAAAAGGCGAGATACTGCAGCTGCAGAAACTCATCAACGACCTTTATCAGATCACGATGCAGATATACGGTTCCAATAAGCGCAAGCTCATGAAAAATGCATACAAGCTCGAAGACAAGATCGATGAAATGACGCATGCGATGGCAAAGAATCATGTCAAGCGTCTCAATAAAGGAGAATGTACCGCCAACCTCGGTGCTCAGTATCTGAAGCTTTCTTCGGATGCCGAAAGGATCGGAGATCACCTGATCAATATCAATGACAAAGATAATGTCAGTACACACTGAAAGGAGAGGGGATGTATAAACTGATTTGGAAATATGTCAGCAAGCTGGATATGAAACAGCGGCATAAACAGAACCTGTTCCTCGCGATCTGCGCGTTCATCTTTGCGATCGTCGGTGCCGTGGTCTGGTTTACTGTCGGGGATGACCTTTTGGGAAACAGCTTGAAATGGATGGCCTGTTTCATCGGCTTTCCGTCCGTCATCCTGGGATTTCTGTGCGGCGTGTTTGCCTTATTCAAGATCGATCAGTAGATCTGTCTTAATGACGGGTCTTTTTTTGAATGAAAAAGATCGGATTTTGTGATTAAATGAGTAATGTATATGCTTCATATGGGAAACACCGATCAAAAAGAAAGATACTTCGATAAATCTCTGTTCAAAGATATCCTGAGTTTTGCCTGGCCGATCATGCTGGCAAACCTCTTACAGATATCTTTTAATTTTGCCGATACGCTCGTCGTCGGCAATTTCGTATCCGAAAAAGGACTGGCAGCTGTAGGTTCGGCAGCGCCTCTGATCGTATTTTTTACCTGGGGACTCAACGGGCTGTCCCTTGGTGCGGATGTGCTGATCTCACGCATGATCGGAGGCAAAGAGTATAAGACGATCGAAAAAGCCGTCTGTTCGGCGATCTTTATTGCTCTCATCTTCGGAACGCTCATCGGTCTGTTCGGTTTTCTTTTTTCCAGACAGCTTCTGGCCATCCTTGCAACACCGGCCGATATCCTGAACGATGCTTCCTTGTATACCAGAGTCTATTTCCTTTCCTGCCTTCCGATCGCGATCTATCATTTCGGTTCTTCTATCCTTCGGGCTACCGGCAACACCAAAGATCCGACACTGTTTCTGGCTGTTTCGGGAGCGGCAAACGTCGCTTTGAATTATCTGAGCGTGGCGTTATTGAAAATGGGCATCCTTGGTGCGGCTTTCTCCAGTGTCATCGCCCAATGCATCTCGGCCTGTCTGATCCTTTCAAGACTTTACAGGGATAAGGGCCTGGTCAAACTGCGTTTCAGAAAAGAGTTACTGGATATGAGGCTGGCCGCAAAGATGCTTCGCTATGGCATCCCGTCAGCTTTGCAGAACCAGCTGTTTTCTTTCTCGAACATCATCATCCAGTCGTCCATCAATTCCTTCGGTTCGCTTTTCGTTGCCGCAAATACGGCTGCCAATGCGATCGAAGAATACGTCTATGTCTTTGTCGATGCCTTTCCGCTTGCTTCTTTGAGTTTCAATTCAAGATTATACGGGGCAAAAGAATACAAGAAGATCGCCAAAGTGACCTGCACCACATTCCTGATCTGCGGTATCGGCGCCTTTTTCATCGGTGCCTTCATCCTTTTCAACGGACGATTCTTCCTTGGCTTGCTGGTAAAGGAAAGCGAAGTCATCGAACTGGGGATGTATCGCCTGTTCTATGTCACGTTTTTCTTGTTCCTGAACGGTCTTCTGGATGTCATCGTCAATTCGATACGCGGCATGGGCCTGGTCAGTCTTCCGACGGTCGTGACCTTAGTCTGTGTCTGCGGTTTTCGTCTTCTTTATATCTATACGGTGTTTGCCTTGCACCATACGCCGCAGGTCCTCTACAGCTGTTTCCCGTTAAGCTGGACGCTGGCATTTGTGATCCAGCTTTGCATATGGATGCTGCGCTATCGTGAGCTGTCAAAAACCGTTTCTTAAAGTTTTTGAAAAAGTTGTTGGAAACTGAGATCAATTAGTATATAATAATTAATGCAGCTGGACACTTAGCTCAGTTGGGAGAGCACCTCCTTGACGTGGAGGGGGTCAGGGGTTCGAGTCCCTTAGTGTCCACCATGTAGTCTTCAGAAAGCACCTTGAACAGGTGCTTTTTTCTTTTATCCGTGCTTATTTGTTAGAATATAGATGAAGACATCGATCAGATCATGACATGTAAGGAGGTGAGTTTTGATGAAATGCCCGAACTGTTCAGGCACGCTTTATTATAATATCGGTTCAAAGAAACTGAAATGTCAGAGCTGTGACATAACGCTGGACGTCGATAAATACGAAGGGGCACAATCCGCTGAAGAAAACATCATCGAAGGAGGCAGACTGTATACCTGCAAGAGCTGCGGGGCAAAGCTGATCTCCGCCAATGATGAAGCGGTGACTTTCTGCAGCTATTGCGGCAGTCAGGCCCTCATAGAATCGAATATGGAAGGGATAAAGCGTCCCAAATACATCGTGCCTTTTTCCATCGACAAGGAAGAATGCAAGAGGATCTATGAAAAAGAGCTTTCTTCCAAAGTCTATGTCCCGAAGCAGTTCAAGGATCCCGAATTCATCGAACGCTTCAGACCGTTCTATATCCCGTATTGGATGTATACCGTATCGTTCAGGGAAGAACCGATCGAGGTCAAAGGACACAAAAGCTATACGGCCGGCGGCTATGATTATTATGAAGATTATGACGTCAAAGTGAAACTGGAAGAATCCGCCTATGGCGTGCCGTTTGATGCGTCGCGCAATTTCGATGATGCGATCGCCGAACATATCGCACCGTTTTCCAGAAAATACCTGAGGAAGTACCGCCCGGGGTATCTGGCAGGCATGTATGCCGATTCGCCAAACGTCGAGCCGGATGTCTACGAAGAGGAAGTGCTGGATAAGGCGACCGATATCGCCGTAGAGAAGATGAAAGCGTCGGTCGGCAATATCGAGCTGGATCTTCCGAAACGCAGGAAGAAGCTCAAGGAATATCTGATGGCAAAAAAGGAAGGTGCCGATACTTTTTATCTGCCGGTCTGGTTTCTGACCTGGAAGAACGATGACCGCGTCGCTTATGCGGTGGTGAACGGACAAAGCGGCAAGATCCACATCGATCTGCCGGCCGATATCAACAGGTTCTCCCTGTATACGGCGATCGGTGCGGGAATACTGTTCGTTCTTCTGAGCGTATTTGTCTCGGTGACTTCCCGTTTCGTCATCTGGTTTTCGGCACTCCTGGTCTATCTGGTCTCCATCCGTTATCACCATGAACTGAAACAGATCCGCAACCGTGAAAATCACGTCTTTGATAAGGGCTATCTGCTCAGCGATGAAAAGGAACTGTCCATGTCGGAAAGAAAGCGTGCCCGCATCCGGAAGCGTTTCGTTTCCAAAAACTATGATTTTACGGTCATCGCCATGGGCGTCGGGCTGGTCTTTTCTTTCATCTTCTTTCTGATCGCAGGTGAACTCTATGACTTTGCCGTCTCGCAGGAAGGGGCGATCGCTTTGACTTTTCTAATCCTGCTTCTGCAGACGATCCGTTTCTTCAAACAGCTCGGTTCGGCTTTATATCTGAAAAACAAACGTTCTGTCTTAGTCTGTATGCTGTCGCTAGGGTCAATCGTCTATGCGTTCCTGGTGGCTTCCTTGCGTCCGGTGCAGGACTGGTGGTATTATCTCGGGGCTCTGATCTGTCTGGTGGCTGCCAGTGCGATGTCGATCGACCTGATCCTGCGTTACAACGAAACGGCGACCAGGCCTTTGCCTTCGTTCTATGAAAGGAAAGGAGGAAACGACCGTGCGTAAGCTCATACAAGTGTTCGTGGCTTTCCTGCTTATAAACATCCTTTGTGCGGATGTGTGTCATGTATATGGCGAAAACGACTACCGTGTCGTTATTGAAGACGGAGAAGACCTGTTAAGCAGTGAGGAAGAAAATGCTCTGGCCATGCAGATGGATGCCATCACCAAATACGGAAACGCCGGATTTGTGAGCATCAGCCAGTATGATTCGACGGCTTCTTATGCAAAAGAGAAGTACCGGCAGCTGTTCGGACATGAAAGCGGCATCCTGTTTGTCATCGATATGGGCAGACGGAATATCTGGATCTATTGCGACGGAAAGATCTATCGGACCATCGATAAGGCCTATGCCAATACGATCACCGATAACGTCTACCGTTTTGCCAGCAAAGCCGAGTACTTCGCGTGTGCCCGCGAAGTCTTTAATGAAGCTCTCACACTTCTGGAAGGGGGCAGGATCGCTCAGCCGATGAAATACATCTCCAACGCCCTGATCGCCTGTGTCGTAGCCTTGCTGGTAAACTTCTTCATCCTGACGGCCCAGAGAAACGACGACGAGACGATAATCATGAAGGGCGTTCCGGCAATGACGACGGCGATGGCTGTCCATGTACTGTCCAAAAAGATCACTTCTTCCCATTCCCGCAAGCATGTGGAATCTTCTTCTTCCGGCAGCGGCGGAGGCGGTTATTCCGGCGGCGGC
>JAFRQF010000004.1 GCA_017428765.1 Erysipelotrichaceae bacterium | reverse complement strand
TGACAGTCATCATCGTGACGGCTAATACCAGATGCATACCGGACATGACCAGGAATTCCCACAATGCAGCGATGATCGCGACTGCAATGAATCCGCCGACATTGCCAAGGCTTAACAGAGCTGTACCGATCCCGGTTCCGACGAAATTGCCTAAAGGCGCCAATGCACATAAAGCAACCGGAACCATGACTGCGATCGTTAAGAACGGCGCGAAGATCGTTCTCAATGTTGCAGGAATGACCTTATTGAAGAACTTTTCAACATAAGACATGACCCAGACCGACAGAATGATCGGCAAGATCGTCTGCGAATAATTGGCAACACTTGCCGGAATGCCGTAAACCTTTAAGGTCTGGACACCGTTATTTGCTAGTGCGATCAGTTCCGGAGCGATCAGGATCCCTCCCATCAGCATGCCCAGCGCCGGATTGACACCCAGCTTCTTGGATGCTGTGTAACCGATATAGATCGGCATGAAGTAGAAACCGGCATTGTAGACCATGCCCAATACGGTATAGAGATCGCTTGTATCCGAGATCACACCCAACATCTGCGGACCCAAAACCGACTGGACCGTTCTGAACAAGGCGGCTGCCAGGATCAGCGGGATCAGCGGCGTCAGAGAACCGGACAGATAGTTCAACACATTGTTGAAAGCAGACTTGAAGGTCAGTTTCTGCTTTGGCGCATCGACGTTTTCTTCGATCGCCTTCTGCGCAATGAAACCTCCTTGTTTGACTACTTCATCGTAGACCTTATCGACAGTCTGGCCGATGATGATCTGATGCTGACCACCCTGATCGACATAACCTAAGACGCCCTTTGCATTCTTGATACCTTCGGCATCGACCTTTGCGTCATCTTTGACATTGAAACGTAAACGGGTCATGCAGTGTGTGACATTGCTGACATTGTCTTTTCCGCCGACCTTTTCGATCATCTCTTTTGCCAGAGTTTCAAAATTGTTTGCCATGTTTTTTCCTCCCGGGAACGACATTTTTCACAGCCTCTTTTTCATCCATAACTTCTTGATCTTAGCTGAGATCTCGTATTACCCCTATCTGATTCAAGTATAGCGTTTACAATCCTCCATCTTCTACGCTAGAATTAGTAATATAGTACGCTAATTTTCTACCTTATAATATGAAAAAAGAAGAAATCAGAAAACACCTTTACGAATTGAGCCCCTCCGAGATCCAATACCGCGATCATCCCGATCATCCTTTGAACAGTTTCTATCTTCTTCTTGAAGAAATGGGACTGAAAGATGAAAACGGCGTCTTCGTCATGCCGGAAAAGCTGATCCTGGAAGTCGGTGAAAAAAGAGGGAGCCGGGCACCTGCCACCTTCTGGGGAAAACTCGACTCCAGCATCCATCAGAAAAGCTTCCTGCTCAAAAAAGCCTCCCGTTTCTACAGAGAGCCATTCATGTATGCGGACTTCGTCGCGATACGCTATGTCTACTCAGGGGAATGTATCATCTATACGCCAAACAGAAAACTTGTCTTGAAAGAAAACGATGCCATTCTGATGAACTGCGGATTCATCGTCTCTCAGCATCTGAAAAACGAAAACGACATCGTCTTTACATTTCTGTTCAAACGGGACTATATTGCCGACCGCCTCAAAAACAACAAACTGATCTCCTCCGAGATCACACAGGCCTTCTTCGACTACATCAACCGTAAAGACTCTCTGCAGCTTTACCGTCTCTATCACGGAAACGACAGCATCGAGATCAGAGATACGATGGACGCCATCCTATGCGAATTCCTCGATCCTCTGCCTTACGGCGGAGATATCCTTTTGGACAGTCTCATGAACGTTTTCCTCATCCAGCTGACCAACTGTGAATCGGAAAACGACTTCGAATATAAGGAAGACGCATCGCGCATTGCCGGAATGTTGAACTATATCAATCTGAATTACCGTGATGTCGATCTGAACATCCTGTCCGACAGGTTCGGATACAATTCCAAATACATCTCGAGGTTTTTTAAAAAGCTCACCGGCGTGAGCTTTAAAGATTACATCTTCAAAAAGAAACTGAATTCTTTCTGCAATACTCTGCTCAACAGTGATATGCCGATCCGCGACATTCTTTTACAGGAAAACATCAGCAGCGAGTCCTACTTCTTCAACAGATTCAAAGAGATCTACGGCTGCAGTCCGGCCGAATACCGAAAGCTTCACTAAAAAGGGCTTTACAATCGTGTAAAACCCCTTTTTATGCTCCAAAGCAGATCACACAGCTTTATCAGCCCTGTATAAAACGTTGCCTTCTTTGCCGTCATAGCGGATGCCGCCGGCCGCCATATCGGAACTGACCGCGCAATAGCTCAGAAGTTCCTTCCCCGGATCATGCGGGAACATCTTCTGCATCGATTCCGGCAGAAGCATCCTGTCATCTGTATGATCCAACACTTTTTCAACAGCTTCGATCACATTATCAAGCAGACTCTTTTCGGATACGAAAGTCCCGTGATTCCGGTAGATCATATCATAAAGACCATCCATTTTTTTCAGATCACGAAGAGATCTCAGATAATCGCTCAGATTCCCGCTGCAATCCTCCATGATCATCGTATTTGCACCGCAGGCATCGCCAAACAGCATGATCCTCTCCTCTTCGAGCAGGAACATCATCATGCCCTTTGTGTGGCCAGGCACATGGACTGCCTGAATATGGAAATCTCCCAGATCGAAGACCTGACCGTTTTCGATCGTTTTGAAAACCATTTCCCTCTCTTTCTGAAAATCATCGTTCAAAGCTGCACCGTGACTTTTCAGAAAACGGTCTCTGTATTCAAGATCAGAATGGACCTTATAAGTCTGCAGATCTTCTTCGTGAATATAGATATCCGCATCTTCAAACTCATAGATACCGAAGGCATGGTCGATATGTCCATGGCTCAGCAGGATAAACAGCGGCTTGTCAGTCAATGATTCGACATAGGCCCTCAGACCCTTATAGCCATAACCGGTGTCGATCAGACAGGCACGCTCGCTTCCGATGACCAGATACATACAAACATTCAGCTTATCTATGATTCTGATAACATGATCATTCAGTACTTTGTGTCTGTAAAACATGTCAGGCTGTCTTCTTGTCCTCGTATCCGAAGACCCAGCACAGAACGAATGCTACGATTGCCGCAATGACACAGCCGATGATACCGTTGATCAGATTGGCGCTTGAAGGTCCGCCGGCGAAACAGATCGCACAAAGGATATTTGATGCCGAGATCGTGTACATATAGACTTTCATGATGCCACAGTATAAGCCGCCAAAGAAAGCACCGATCATGCACCACAGCATGCACTTCTTATAGCGGAAATAGATACCGTAGATCGCTGGTTCGCCGACACCGCCAAGAAGCTGAGAAGCCAGGCATGACCAGCCGACTGATCTGTCTTCAGCATTTTTTGCCTTTAAGGCAAAGACAAGGTCGACAGCCGCACCGGCATAAATGCCAGTCATGGCGCCAGATAAAAGATAGTCATATCCAAGCGTTGCAAAGTTCATCAGAACAAGGGAAACGATCGGCAGATGCATGCCGGTCGCAACGACCGGGAACCAGAGAGCTGCAACGACAGCAATACCGACCGGACCGAAAATGTTATACAGCCAATTCAGGAACATGCCTAAATATGTTGCGATAAAAGAACCTAACGGACCAAGCACGCAAAGTCCTAACGGCAGCATGATCAGAACCGTCAGCAGCGGTGTAAAAACTGTAGAAAGAACCGTCGGGACATATTTTTTCAATAAAGCTTCGATTTTTGCCTGGACGAACGTGATCAGCACCATCGGGATCACAGATGAACCGTAATCGACCAGCGTCATCGGAATGCCAAAGACTTTGATCGGCTCTCCGCCCGCAACGATCGAAAGCATCGACGGATGCAGAAGGATCCCTGCCAGCATGATCGCAATGACAGTGTTGCCGCCGAATTTCTTTGATCCGGTATAAGCGACCAGTGCTGGAAAGTAGTAGAAACCGGCATCGCCGGCCAGTGTCAGGATACGATAGGTATCGCTGGTCTCACTCAGCACATTCAACATGCCCGGTCCGAATACCGCAACGATCATCTTCAGCATACCGGCAGCCATCAGCACCGGAATGATCGGAGTCAGACAGCCAGACAGAGCATTCATGATGTCGTTTGGTAAAGTTTTGATATTGAACGGTTTCTTATCAAGATTCTCATCGATCGCTTCCTGTTTAGAGAAATTCCCTTCTTCGCAAAGAGCATCATAGAGTTTCGGGACATCTTGACCGATAATGATCTGATACTGTCCGCCGCTGAACTGGCTGCCCAATACTCCGTAGATCTTCTTGATCTCTTCATCGTTCACCAGTTTTTCATCTTTGACATTCAGCCTCAGACGCGTCATGCAATGCGTTGCAAATGTAATATTTTCTTTTCCGCCCGCCTGTTCGATAATGTCCTGTGCCATTACCTTGTAGTCTTTTGCCATTCTTTTTTCCTCCTGAAATTGTTCCTTTAAGACGATGTGGATACGGTCTCTTCTCAATTCGCATGATTCAACGAATTCGAGCCCGCATACAGAATCGGGATCAACAAGTCCTGCATCTTTAAAACTGATGACCAGTTCTTTCCCCGACAGATCGCTCTTGCGGATATTGGGCAGGCCTCCGCATAAGTCCGCAGTTTTTTTGATCATCTCTTCTTTGTTCATGACAGTCCTCCTTCTTCTGTTTCTTTATCTGAACCGATCTTAAGCGCTATTGACCGGTTTCATTCAAATAAAAATATCCAAAAGCGGAAGACACTGTATTTTCAGTGTGATCGGCCTTTGGATATCGTATCTTGCGATTAACGCTCCAATAAGTTTTACATTTCGGTTTTAGCCCGTACCCTTTGAATATGCATCATCAGATACAGGATCTCATCGTTGGTACATTCCCAGCCTTTTTCTTTTTTCAGATAATCAGAAATGCTGAATGCACAGAAATAGACTTCCGGATACTCTTTTGCCAGAGTTTTAAGCATCTCTTTATTTCCGATTTGATCAACGGTATCGGCATAGAAACGCTGGATCAGATAACGGATATGCATCACGAATCTTGCATAGCTGTAATCATCACGGTCCAGCCTGATATTCAGATTTTTCTCAATGATCCCGGTGATATCATTGATGATCTTCATGGATTCCATAAGACTGTGCATATCGCCGACTTCCGTTTCAGCGTTTATCAGATGCATAGCGATATTGACAGCTTCTTCTTCGGGAAGATCGACATCGCACTCCTTATTCAGAAGAACCAGCGCCTTCTCGGCGAGCTGTGTCTCTTTCGGATAAAGATGACGGATATCATAGGAGATCGGAGAAGATAAACTGATCCCCTTTCCGATACGCGAGATCGCAAAATTGAGATGGTCCGCCAAAGTGAACGAGAGATTTGGATTCAGCTCACAGCCCAGGATCTCTTCTGCGTTTTCTGTGATCTCAGAACTGACCAAGAGGATCTTCTCCGGAATACTGTCAATCAGATCGTAATACATCGGGTCGACTTCATAGAATGACCGCTGGATCTGTGACAGGTCGGTAAGTTCATACGGTACCTGTGGAAACCCGATCCCTTTTCCAAAGACGACGATCTCATTTCCTCTTGAATCCAGGGCGACAGCCGCTGAAGTGTTGATTTTTTTGATTATTTTCATATCAGTTCTGTCTCCTGAAACAAAAAAAGATATTCCCGCAAACGCTCTTCAAAATAAACCAATAACTCAGTTTTTTTCAAAGTAGCGCTTCCTAAGAATATCGCCTTTACAGTTATATCCTATAGTAACGATCCAAACTTTGTCAACTGTGTTATTGTTTTTTATTTCAAAATTTTTTTCAATGCACAGCATCAGCCCAACAGGACTTTCCTCTTCTGTCTATGAAAAATTCCAGAATCCGGTACCTGTTTCTTCATCCTGTTTTCTCTTTATCACACCGTCAATGACCGGTCTTAATTCTATCTCTGCCGTATAAGAAACAATCACTTCTTTCAGGTGTCCGGCAGCCACACGGTGTTCGTCTCCATCCTTTAATGCAAAAACCGCATGCGTATGATGATACAGTCCATTCTCGCCGCTGATGATGTTTCCTGTCATCGAAACAAGTTCCAGCATTCCTTCATAATACTGAAGTTCGAATTCGCCGCTTTCAGGAATGAATGTCTGGATCTGGGCGCTGCCGCATCCGCCGATCCCACTGAAGGTTGCTGATGCGATCTCTTCCTTCTCACAAAGACTGATCAGTTCTGAAATGATCTCGTCGCCTCGGTCCATACGGACATAATACGTATCGCCATATTTTCTGTACTCCATCTTTTTCTCCTTGATTAACTCTACTGAATTTATTTTTTTGCGCTGTAACGGTGGATCTTTCTCCCCCGGTCTTTCTGCACGCCGCGGGCATATCTTATTTCAGGATATCCGAAACCCACGATCAGGCTGGTGTAGTGATCCAAAGGGATGTTCAGCATTTTTCTTGCTTCGGGAGCCAGTTCGTTCAGGACTTCTGCACTGTAGGACATGATGATCGTTCCTAGGCCATGGGCGTTGCATAACAATTCAAAATACGCAGTTGCCAGGATGCAGTCTGCCTTGGCATCTTCTGCCCACTTGCCGGAACACTTTGCATGAGCGATAAACAGATGCGGTGCACCACAGAATAAGAGATCGTCTTTTCGGATACTTTTTTCCGACTCTTTCATCTTTTTATAATAGAAGTCGGAAAAGCTATGCGTATGGATATGTTTTCTGGCTTTTTCATCCATCACCGGATAAGCCTTGTTCCATATTTCTTTCACCCTGTTTTTATCATCGATGATCGTATATTCGACTTCCATGGCATTGCCGCCGGTCGGAACAGCTGACATTGCCGAAATGATCCTATCCAGTATTCTTGAATCGACGTTTGAATCCAGATATCTTCGGCAGGATCTTCTGTTAGTTACCAGGGATTCCATATACTCACCCATTTTTTCAGGAACGGGCGGTAAAGAGTCTTCCGGATCCTTATCAAATATGCTGATCGCCCCCTGCGGACAGACCGCCAGGCAATGCTGACACTTCCAGCAGCCTCGCCAACCGAAGCGATCAAACGGTTTCATGCAAGGATAGCCGTCTTCACCGAATTCAATGACCATGCCGGCACAGGTATTGATACAATGCCCGCATTTTATGCATTTGGCTTTATCGACCTTAAAATGTGTTCTTTTTTCCATACCCATCGGATCAGTTCCTTTCTTTCAGACATGCAAACATGTTTTCAGCCAGTTTATGCAACACCGCTTTCAGCATCTTTTCAATCAGTTCGCTGCAGTTATCATCACTAAAGATACAACGTTGAGATCTCCTGCAGCCGTCACAGTCCAGACGGCCTCTGACAGCCTTGTTTCCCAGTTCAAAACAAACTGTTCTGATATCATTGTCCGTAAATCTTTTTTCAAGAAGCGACAATGCTTTGGCAATGATGCCGCTTGTGTTGGGACTGCCATGGACCAATAGGACTGTTTTTATCTTATTCCTCCCTGATTTATCTGCTTTCATTTATCAAAAATCATATAATATCAGAATTGTGTCTGCTTTAACACGCTATCTTTCAAAGCGAAGTCAGCAGTTCAGCCAATACCGCACCAGCATCTGCATTGATGCAGATCGATCTATCTTCGATCTCCGGGATCGTACAAGCCTGATCATAGTTGAGACAGACATATTTCGCCTTCGGGTTTCTTTCGCTCATGCGCCAGAACGGGAACTTGATGATGCCCGGAGTGTTGAAACCAACGCCCAGTTCCAGATATAGGATCCTTCCCTGGTGCCTGTTCAGAAATAAAGAGTAGCGTTCAGTTGCTTCGTGCCAGCCTTCATCTTCAACGAAACGGTCATCCGAACGCAGATTCATCGTCATCTCTTCTTTGCAGACAGGACAGACCGGGATCAGTTCGCTGGGAACGGTCATTTTAAGAGGAGTATCCGGGATGATGAGTTCTCCATCTTCCCCGATAGTGAAACCCTGAGACATGAGCATTTTCACAACAGACTCCTTATTATCATAAGTTTTCCTGTGACAGGGCCTGCTGCACTGGAACAGGCCGTAATCACCCTGAGTATAGAACAGTCTCTTCCTGTCAAATCCCGCTTTCTGGAAGCAGTGATCGACATTGGTGGTGATAACGAAATAATCCCTGCCTTTCACCAGTTCATACAGTTTTTCATAGACATCCTTCGGCGGATCCATATAACGGTTCACATAAATGTAGCGCGACCAGTAAGCCCAGAATTCTTCTCTTTTCTCAAAGGGATAGAATCCACCGGAATACATATCCTGAAACCCGTATTTTGTGATAAAGTCTGAAAAATACTTTTCAAAGCGCTCCCCGGTATAGATGAAACCAGCGGATGTGGAAAGTCCCGCTCCTGCGCCAATGACAACAGCATCGCATTCCTGCAGAGCTGTTTTCAGCTCTTCAACGCTTTCAGAGAAGCTCTTCGTAGATCTGACGATCGATATCCTTGTAGACATTGAATATTACCTCAATACTTGTTTTCGTTTCTTTTTTATATTCATTCACGGTACTGACGGCGATCTCGGCAGCTCTGCGATTGGGAAAACGGAACACTCCCGTGGAAATGCAACAGAAAGCAATCGAACGCAAACCGTTGGCATCCGCCAGTTCCAGACAGGACCTGTAGCAGTCGGAAAGCAGTTTCTCATCTTTCCGGGTGGGAAGGTCTTCAATGATCGGTCCAACAGTATGGATCACGTAGCGGCAGGGAAGATTGTAGGCTTTAGTGATCTTCGCTGTGCCGGTCTTTTCCTCGTGCCCTTGTTTTTCCATGATCCGGGAACATTCGTATCTGAGCTGGATCCCGGCATAGGTGTGGATACAGTTGTCGATGCAGGCATGACAGGGCACAAAGCATCCCAGCATCTGTGCGTTGGCGGCATTGACGATCGCGTCGCAGCGCAGCAACGTGATATCGCCTTGCCAGAGATAGATGCCCTCCCTGATCGGACTCAGATCCTTGAGATCCGTGATGCCCCTGTCTTCTCTCAGCTGTCTGAGATATTCATCCTGTACATTCAGGAATTCCTTATCGATCTCTTTCGGCATCCTGATATTCATCAGAGAACGCAGCAGACGTTTCTGACTGTCCGCATCTGCAGGAATCGGGATCTCTTTATATCTGTTTTCTTCTTTCAGAAGACGGTCGATCAGATAGCGTCTTCTTTCGTTCTGATCCATGCTGACTGTTTCCTTTCCTGTTTTTTATGGAGCTTCGTTTCTTCAGACCTCGATCACGATCTTGCCGTCGACCTTGTGATCATCCATATCGGTCAATGCCTGTCTGATGTTCACAAAAGGATAAACGGCACCGATACAGGGACACAAACTGTTTTCGCTGATAAAAGACATGATTTCATTTATCATTTTATCGCTCGGATAATTGGAAAAGAAACCGGTCAGATAAACACCGTTAGGAATATCCTTGATCGGATCAAAGCCATTCAGCGTATAGACCCCTCCAAGCAATCCTGTCTGACAGACAATGCCGCCTTTTTCTACACATTTCAATGTATCTTTCAGGTATTTTGGTCCGATCAGATCCAGTGCTTTTGTAACACCGTTCAGTTTCCCTGTCAGTACACCTTCATCCAGGATCTGTTCATCCGCTTCCTTGATCAATGGCAGCTTGTTTCCCCTGTGTGTCGTCGCAATGACTTTGCAGCCCAAGACTTTGCCGATCTGGATCGCAACATAGCCCAGGGCACAGGTCGCTCCCCGGATCAGGAGCGTATCTTTCTCTCCTAAATGCAGGCATTCAAACAGTGATCCCCAGGCTGTGAAATATGTTTCCGGTATGGCTGCCAGCTTTGTCCAGTCCAGACCTGTTTCTATCGGAAATACAATCCGTCTTGGAAGCAGTGTGTATTCCGCATAGGAACCATTGAAACTCCTGCCCATGCCGCCCATCAGCGCCATGACCTTCTGTCCTTTTTTGAGATCTGTGTCGGAAGGATCTTCAACGATACCGACGCATTCGATCCCGGGAATGATGGGTTTATGTATATATGAAGCGTTGATCTCCGACATTCTTAGAATCTGTTCGGAATGATTCAATCCAAAGCCCTTGACTTTGATCAGGACCCAGCCTTTCTTGACTTCCGGTATTTCAGCTTCGCTTAATATGATATCTTCTGCTTTGGTTACCTTATCGATTATGACCGCCTTCATATCTCTTCCTTTCTCAAAACGCCATTTTCCTCGCTTGCCCAGCATTGCGGATCTTCGCTGTAGAATGAACCATCGGTTCCTTTGGCAACGGCTGGACAGCCTCTGCACCATGCCAGCAATTTACATCTTGAACATTTTGAAAATCTGTCATAATCCCGATATTCTTCCATCTCCGTTACCCAGATATCGGCCAGCCGGTCTTCAAAGATGCTTCCCACTTTGGATCCGCCAACTCTGCGGCAGGCATAGATATCACCGTTTGGCAGGATCGTTATGTGGCAGTTGCCGCAGTTGCATCCGCCATAGATCATTCCTTCCCTGACGTTTTCAGGAATCCTGAATGTCCCGTTTTCGTATTCATACAGAGTCCATAAATGATCCTTTTTATTGAAATAGGTCTTGCATCCTTCTGCCTCATATTTTTTGAATTTCTGATCACAGATCTTCAAGAGTTCTCTGTACTCCTGCGGGGTCATGGACGTATCCAGATCGCCGCCGCTTGGTACATACCTTGAAAATGCAAACACATTGACTCCGGCTTCAACCACCGCATCGATAATGCCTGTTATCTCTTTCACATTGGTTTTTGAGACCGTGGTCATGATGACGCTGCGCATGCCCGCATCATTGATACATTTTATCTTTTGCAGTGTACAGTCATAGGAACCGGGTTTGCGAAACCAGTCGTGCGTCTGTCTCAGACCATCCAGTGATAACTGATATTTTTCACAGCCGTACCACTTCAGTTCCCGGCAGACCTGATCGTTGAGATGAAAAGGGTTTCCCATGATCGTAAATCTGATTTCATGTTTCTTGAACAGTTCCATCAGTCTCCAGAAATCCTTATGCAGGATCGGATCACCGCCGGTGAGATAAAAATACGGTGTCCTATTGTATTCTTTACAGAAGTCCAGACAGTTATAGAAAGTGTCCTCCATCTGTTCGTAAGACATCGAATCAAGAACTTTATTGGGATCACCGGAAAAGATATAGCAGTGTTTGCATCGCTGATCACATTCGTCGGTAATATGCCACTGGAAAGCAAAATATGGTTTCATGAGTCCTCCATCTATATCACAGCAATTGCTGAAATCGTGTTAAGAAAGATCCTTTAAAAATACGAAAGGATCTTTGACAACAACTATTTGTTGTCGGAAGCACCGCAGGCAGAACCGCAGGCTGCTGCCGGAGTTTCTTCAGCCGGTTTATCAGCTGCACCGCATGCTGCAGGAACTTCATCAGCTGCACCGCATGCTGCAGGAACTTCTTCGGGCTTATCTGCCGCACCGCATGCTGCCGGTACTTCTTCGGGCTTATCTGCCGCACCGCAGGCAGCAGCAGGTACTTCTTCAGACTTGTCTGTCGCACCACAGGCAGCCGGTGTTTCTTCAGCCGGTTTGTCAGCTGCACCGCATGCAGCTCCGCAGGCTGCAGAAGCTTTTTCTTCTCCTGTCCAGGCATTGAGATTATTAAGTGCCATATCGATCTCCTTTCTTTTTTTGAACAATCATGTTCATTCTTATTATTCAGGAGATTTCTTTGTTTGAGAATTACGCACTTTTTTATGACGTAGTCACCTTTTTATAACTGATGGACAACGACGGGTGCTCATGTTATATTAGGTTTAAATCTGAATATTACATCATATTTGAAACTAATAGGAGAATCCGTATGAAAACAAAAGAAGAATTACCTGATTGCCCTGTCGCTACAACCGTTTCTCTAATCGGCAGAAAATGGAAGCTTCTGATTCTCAGAAACCTTCTGCAAAGGCCATGGCGTTTCAACGAACTGAAAAGAAGTCTGGAAGGCATTTCTCAGAAAGTTCTGACAGATTCCCTTCGTTCTATGGAAGAAGACGGAATCATAACCAGAACTGTATATCCGGAAGTACCTCCAAGAGTTGAATATGCCTTATCGGAAACCGGTGAATCAATGAGACCGATCATAAAATCAATGGAAAACTTCGGTATCAATTATAAAAACAGCCTCGATTAAGGATATGTATTGCTTTTATTGCAGCTATACTAAGCGATGTTTTGAAAACATGATATAAAAAGAATCTATTTACTTGAAATAGATTCAATATTTTCATTTGGTGCCTTAGGGGGGATTAAAACTAACTTTTCCCCTGTTTTATACGACTCAAAAAGAAGAATCGCTTGTTCAATTTCATAATAGCATAAATGACTGTATTTGCAATATCGCAGAATCGTCATTCAGCAATCTGTATCATCTGATCCGTATACAGTTCATTCAGCATGATCTCCGGGTTTTCTCCGGTAAATGCTTTAGCCGCTTCTTCATCGTTCTGCAGAAAATACATGAACCAGGCAGTGATATAGCCGTCAGGCTTATAGAGAACTTCGTTATGCGGTGTGGATTTCCTTCTCATCGCAATCTTATTCGTGTGAATATCATTGTAGATCTCGACAAGCTGTTCCCCGGTTACGACCCAGTCATCTCCGCCACCTTCTCCTGAAGCAAGCAAGATCGGAACACTTATCAGAGATGCATCATAATCCCAGAAGAGATTATGAGCCAATGTCTTATTCGTTGGTGATAAGGATACTGCACATTTATAGATATCTTTATGCTTTGTATCGGTGATCGCATTGATGACTCCGACTCCGCCTTGCGAATGGCCGATAATGCCGACATTGTCAAAATCTATTCTCTGATAGAAGATGCTTTCCGTGTCTTCGATCTTCTGATTCTCGTTCATTTTTTCCAGATAACGGATACTCATCTCCGCTCCGAAGGCATTCCATGCATTATTCTCTTCCGTGCCGATGACGATAAAGCCCCAGGATGCATAATGCTTTGCAACTGTAGGATACCTGGATAAAGGTGTCCCCGAACCGTTGCATATGACAATGACTGGATATTTCCTATTAGTCTCTGTTAATTCGGAAGGATAATAGATCCAGAACTTCCCGAAATCCAATAGCGTTCCTTCTTCTTTAACAGATACTTCATAAGGACCGTTGGCCATATACTTCGCTTCGATCTCCCCGCCTGTTTCTGTTGTCTTCTGGTAATCCACAGGAACGGCAGGCCTGCTTCCAAGATATTTCAAAACTGCAAATACTACAGCAATTACAATGACCAGAATGATTCCCAATACTTTCAGCACTTTCTTCATATGTTTCCTTTCATTGTACAGGCATATATTTATCCAGGTATTCTTCGACTGCTTCCATCCATTGTCTCTGAATGGCGTTATCATTCTGCAATCCGTGTCCGGAGTGCGGCAGTTCAAAATACCTGAAGTCCACGTTGTTTTCTTCCAGTGTGGCCTTCAGTCGCAGTGAACCGAGGTAAGGCTGTACCTTGTCGTATTTTCCATAGGCTACCACGGATGGAACGGGATTATTGCTGATCCATTCCGTGGCGGAGATCGGTTTCACTTTCTCAAGATAGGAGCCGTCCCGGATGTCCTGCTCGGTGATTTCTGTGCCGGCCATAACACTGAACATTCCGGCGCACGCTTCATCATTCTGATCCAGTCCGTAGATGCCCCAATCCTCCTGATAGAAACAGGAAGGACCGACGGCTCCGAAGGTGAACACCACGGGAACGGGAGCATCCGCTCCGTCACGATAGGTGTAAATCATGGCAAGACAATGTCCCGCAGAACCGCCTGCCATCGTCATCTTATCAATGTGATATCCGGCTTTTTCTGCTTCTTCGATCACAACAGGTATCGCAGTTTTGATCTCGTTGGATTGCGAAAGAACGCTCGCGCTGTTTTCGTCCGTCCTCAGTGTATAGTTGATGCCTGCTGTCACATAACCCTTAGAGCACAGCCATACCAGCATTTCCCTGTCGCCTGCCTTATCGCCGGAAGTAAAACCGCCTGCATGAAGATATACAACAAGACCATAGTTTTCTTTGGAATCATCTTTCGGAAGATATAAATCGAACTTGTTTGCCTCTTTATCTCCGTAAGAAAGATCTGACAGCAGCGTTCCGATCTCGTCGTTCCATTCCACGGAATACCGTTTCGCCCAGGAAGGCTGAATGACGATTTTTGATATAACACCCACTGAGAATGCAATGATAAAAACAAGAATACCCAATCCGATTGGCACTGTCCTTACCTTCTTTCCCTTTCTGTTTCTGCTCATAGGAAATTCCCTCCGAACAGTGTCCCGCCCAGCAGCATATTCAAAACGGCTCGAACAGCGAGCCTGCCAAGAACGAATGCTATGGCGGCGATCACTGCCAATATGATGGTTCTTTTCGTACTAATCGACATTTACTGATCCTCACAGAGTCCTGTTGACTCTTCTTTCTATCTGTGATACATTTGTTACGTTACATATGTTACATTATTTCAATCGTGACTTCAATATGTCTGAAGAAAATGTTACAGAAGCAGGGAGATTGTTACATGGAAAAACAGTTATCATACGCAAAGGTAGAGCTGACGAAAGCATTATTATCACTACTTGGGAGGAAGAGATTGAGCGAGATCACCATCAGTGAACTATGTAACGAAGCGGGACTCAGCAGATTATCCTTCTACCGCAATTATGATTCAATGGAAGAAATCATCAGGGAACATCTTTCCGGTATTACTGACTCTTTTCTGGCTTCATCCTCCGCAAACTTCCGTATTACGCCAAGAGACGAGTTCATTACTCTGCTGTTTGAGCATATGTACAGTATTAAAGATCTGGTTTCTCTCCTTATCGACAACAATCTTTCCTATCTTTTGAAAGAAGAATTTGATGCTGCCTTCATGAGAAGTGTCAATACCTACAATGACTCTTACAGGTGCTATGTGGCATCAGGAACTTACTTCAATCTATTCTATTACTGGTTTTCTAACGGCTGCAAAGAAAAACCGTCCGAGGTATCTAGGATGCTGGACGGATTTCTTGTATGAGAATTAAATCATATCTATATTAGTCTGCCAACAGATCACTTCTTTCTTGCAGCTGTGATCTCATCATTGATCTCATTAAGGCTCATATCGGACAGGCCGTTGTCTTCCGCCTGTTTTCTGAGCATCATGAAAGCCTTATATGCATTCATATCTTTACTGTCAGTATTCTTTATTTCAAAGGGAATTCCGCCTTCCTGAAGACACTTTTTAAGAAAGATCTTGATTGCCGTCGTCATATCCAGCCCTAAAGAATCAAAAAGATCAGAAGCATCATTCTTAAGTTGTGTATCCACTCTTGCCTGTATCAGACTTGTTTCTGTCATATCAACACCTCCGGTTCATCTTAATTGTATGATAATATCATATATTCATCAATATTTTGTATTATATATAATATTATTATACTTCATTACATATAAAAAATACTGCTACCATCATGATAACAGTATTATTTTAAGTATGGTGGAGCCGGAGGGATTCGAACCCTCGTCCTGGAATAATCCCACATTCATACGTCTACAGTTTAGTTTAACTTTGAATAAGACGATGCCGATGGCTTAAACTACCGGGCAGCGAATCCGTCTTTTCGGTTTTCGGATGGCAAGAGAAAGAACGAAACTTGCTTCACCTAGTTCATGTATACGACTGTCTGTTATGAACCTGGCAGACAGAAGCGCCTAGAAGCCTATGTCGGCTTAATGATTTAGATTAGGCAAATGCTACTTGATTGTTAGCGTTTATTTTGTTTTGATGATAAGGTCATCACTCCACTGCAATATGAATCAAACTAGACCAGTCGAAACCTTATTCGACCCCGTGAATCTAATCATAGGCCCTGAAATGACAAAAGTCAAATCGGCCTATTTCTTATAGAAACGCTTCAGAATAAACAAGACCGCAAGCACCAGAAGGATGACCAGCACGATCGGCAGATAAGAGATACTGCGGGTGATAGGATCCGGTGCGACATCCGCATGGACCTGAAGCGGTAAGAGAAGAACAGCGAAGACCGCCAGAACAAAGAATTTCTTTAAAACAGCTGACATAAAAGACCTCCCAAGATCGATATTCCATTCAATAACAGAGATAAAATGAACGGATCCTTTTGAAAAGACATGTAAGACTTGTAGATGCGATACTCGACAAAGACCACGATCACTTCCAGAACAAGATACGTGATCAGCCGGCCTGTTCCTATACCTAAATGATACATCAGAAACACAGATATGAGAACCAAAGGCGGATTGGTCAGAAGATTTACCAGGATCACCAGTAAAAGATCCTTCTTATCACGCATGCCAAAGCACAAGGCAGCTCCTGTCTCAAATAAGATCGTCAGCAGCAAAGGCTTCACAAAGATAGAAAACTCACTCATCTTTCGCCATCCTCAGATATGTCACCAACAGAATGAGTGACAGTAACGATGTGATACTGCCCAAAGGAAATGGACCTGTCTTGCCGATCAGGCCGTACAGGACCGGAAGATACCCGAGAAACAGTGAAAACGTCAGAAGACCGAACGCAAAACCGGGACCGCCTTTGATCTGCTTTGCCAGAAGATAGAGCGTCAGGGGCATACTCATGTTGAAGAAAAACAGAGCCAGCAGACCACAGACCACATGATCACCAAAAGAATACAACAGTGCCGATAAGCACAAGGTGATCCAAATCGTCTTTTTCTCTTTTATACGGGCGTTGATGAAACCCCCGGCACATTTTCCCAAAGCCAGAGCCAGCACCGAAAGAAAACTCAGGACAAATCCCTGTTTCCAGGAAAAAGTGACCGCCATGCCATTCAAAGAACGAAGAAAAACCACCAGGAAGCACAGGCTGACTTTCAGCCATCCCTTAAAGTCTTCCGGAAGTTTCAGACGCCGGTACTGTTTCTCCTCTTTCGTCTGCAGAAAGACAAGGAGAGCCAACCCCAATAAAGCCAGGGACACGAGCCCCTGTATCACACGATAAAAAGAACTTTGATAAAACCACATGCCCAGAAACAGACCGATTGCACCGGGTGCTACGAAGACCCCCAGGCCTTTGGAATGAAGGTCATTCTTTTCATCCTCGTTCATCGATAAGATGCCTCCGCCGCTATGAAACAAGGCATTCCCCAAGCCCGAAATGATCGGCGATACATACGAGCCTAAGATCGTCAAAGCGACGCCCATTACTGTCGTATAGACTGCGATCTTATTCTTCTCTTTTCGTTTCTCATTCCACAGATCGACGATCAGTCCGATCGGCAGCTGTAACGCAAAAGCACAGAAGTTATATAACAGAAAGACATCCGCAATGTTTACAAAAGACCGGTATAAAGAAAAAGCACAGAGAAAATCGATGCCCATGTGGGCAAGCGATAAGACGAAGATCTGTTTTATCGCATGTGCTTTTTCTTGTGCCTTCATTATTTGGTAAAGGTGATCGTCCAGGACTTGCCTACCCCGATGCCATAAGCCTTGGAGAAGTCTCCCTGGTTGATGGCGACTGCCATATCGTAGACCGAATTCATATATATGACCGGTACATTGACTTCGACATCCGCAAAGGACTTGCCATAGTTGATCTTGGAAGAATAGACCTTCTTATCATTGTGGAAGATCTCGACTAAAATATCATCACCGATCTTGAAACCGCAGTCGATGAACTCCTTGTAAGGAATGGATGTCCACAAGGAACCGAAACGAACATCCAGGATATCGATGTAGCCGAAGATGCCGTTTTCGATCCTCTTACAGCCATAAAGCTCCAACGTGACGATATCATCGACATCGATCTTAGGACCGATATCTTCAAAAGCGATCTTTTCGGAAGCCAGTCTCGCCCCGGTATAGGCATAGACATCTCTGCCATAAAAGGTATAGGAAAGTTCGGAATCTTTCAGACGGTTGCTTCCTTCTTCGATCAGTCTCACTTCTTCCAATCCGATATGTTTGGCGATATGCGTAAGTGTGCCGTTGTCCGGTGTGATGATATACATGCCGTTCTTCGTCTTGGCGACGACGGACTTGCGGTCGGAACCGACACCCGGATCGACCACCGAAACAAATGTCGTGCCTTTCGGCCAGTAGCCGATGGCCTGATAGAGACGATAGGAAGCATCAAAGATGTTGTATTGCGGGATATTGTGCGTCAGATGACGGATGTTGAGATCATAGCTCACCTGGTAGGAGACGCCTTCCATTGCCGAGATCGCGCCGTCATCAAGACCGAAGTCGGTCTGAAATACGATGATCTTATTCATGGGAAAATACCACCTTATATTCTTCGCCATACGACAGATGATGGTCCTCACACAGATTGCCAGTAACTTCAGCCAGGCCCATCTTGTTGATCTCGTTGTTATAGATCATGACCGAACCCGCCTTGGCTTTGCCGAAGGAATCGAAGTACGGGATCTTCTCATCAAAGACTTTTTCCTCATTTTTATAGATGACCGTATGGACGTTTTCACCCATATTGAACATCTTCTTGAAATCATTCAGTAAAACATTGGTCCAGAGATTGCCGAAGTTTGGATCGTTGATCTCAAACATGCCCTCGATGCGGTCATCAAAGATCTTTGCTTCATAGATCTCGTGGCGTACGATCTCACTTACATCATAAGCAGGACCGACCTCTTCATAGGAGATGATCCCTGAGGCAAGTCTGGCCGCGCAATAGCCGAACAGATCTCTTCCATGGAATATGGATACGGCACCGTTGTCTTCCCTGTGCAGGCGGTTGACCGTCTCATCGATGACTCTGACTTCCTCGATGCCGAAATAATGATCGACATGGGTCAGAGTGCCGTTATCCGGCGTCACGATATAGTAGCCGTTTTTCGTTTTGGCGACGCATGCCCTTCTCGATGTGCCGACACCCGGGTCGACCACCGATACGAAGATCGTACCCTTTGGCCAGAAATCGATGTACTGGTACAGGCGATAGGAGGCTGACCAGGTATCGTATTGCGGGATCTCATGGGTCGCCGTGATGATCTCGATATCGATATCGACGGATTTGACCACGCCATACATCGCCGCTACGGCGCCTTCTTTATACGTAAAATCTGTCTGAAAAACTAACATCTTCTTCATTTTCACTACCTCAGAAATGGATTGTACAGGTTGTTTCCGCCCTGGTTGGTGATGATGAGACCCACCACGAAGATCAGGACACACAGGATGATGACACCGTAATCGGCTTTCGTCATCTTCTTTTTCATGAACCATGTACGCTTCTTGTGCTTGCCGAAACTCCTGAGCTGCATCGAATTGGAGATCTGATCGATGCGGTTCAAAGAGTTGAGCACCAACGGCAATAAGATCTTTGCGGAATTCTTGATCCTCTCAAAGAACTTTACGTCTTTCCCCAAAGCCACGCCTCTGGCTTCCTGGGATTGGGCGATCTCATGATAATCCTGCTGGATATCCGGGATATAACGAAGTGCCAATGATACCGAATAAGAGATCCTGTATGGAACGCCAAGTGACGATAAGGATGAGGCGAACTCGCTCGGGTTGGTCGTCGATATGAATAAGATCGCGATCGGAAAACCGATGACATACTTCAAAGAGACATTGAACTGATAAAACAGCTGTTCCATAGTCATGTAGTATTTGCCCGCAACATGGAATAAGACCGTCCTTGAACCATAAAGCTCCGGACCATACTCCGGGTTGAACAGGAACAGTAAGATCGCATTCATGATGATGAACACGACAAGGAAGGTCGACATCAAACGGATCTCGGATAATCTGATCTTGCTTAAGGCAAAGCCTAAAAATGACATGCATAACAGAAACAAGAGGACCCTCGTATCGAAGGAGAGACCGCAGAGGAACGAAAAGCTCAAAAAGATGATCAGCTTGGTCGTTCCGGAGAGCTCATGGATGAAAGACTTCTTCGGGATATAATTCAATACCTTACTCGCCATGTGCACGCTCCCTTCTGTCATAATCGATGAAGCAGTCGACGAAATCGACCGGATCCTTGATACCGCAGCTGAGTGCGACATTGAACAAGGAAGTCTCCTTCAAGGCTGCCCGATTCACCAGTTCTTCGTTACAAAGCACGGCCGAACCGGAATCGTCTGCGACGATCCTTCCGTCCGTGAACACCAGAGAACGGTTGGTATATTCCAGCATCAGATGCATGTCATGAGTGATCATGATGATCGTGATACCCTGTTCATTCAAACTCTTCAGAAATTCCATGATATCGGTATAATGCGCAAAATCCTGACCCGCCGTCGGCTCATCTAATATGATGACTTTTGGGCCCATGACCAGGATCGAAGCGATCGTGACGCGCTTCTTCTGGCCAAACGACAAAGCGGAGATCGGCCAGTTGCGGAATTCATAGAGACCGCAGATCTTCAAAGTCGCATAGACCTTTTCCTTGATCTCTTCCTCGCTCAGGCCGGTATTGCGAATGCCCATGGCAACTTCATCAAAGATCATTGCCTGGGATATCATCTGATTGGGGTTCTGCATGACATAACCGATCTTGCCGGCACGGGAACGGATCGAATCGTCATTGATCTTCTTTCCTTGAAAGAAGATATTCCCGCCGGAGGCTTTCTCAAAACCGCAGATGACCTTGCATAAGGTGGACTTGCCGGCACCGTTCTGTCCGACGATGGCCATCATTTCACCCTTTTTCACCTCAAAAGTGACGCCATGCAGGATCTGATCGCCTGTCTCATAGGAAAAATCGAGATCCACCGTCTTTAAAATGACCTCATTGTCATTGGATCTGTTTTCTTTGTTCTGTGCGGCATACCAGGAAACGATCTTCTTTTTCTCATCTTCATTCAGACAAAGTTCGTTGATGCTTTCGATCCCCTTTGTCTTGCTGACATCGACGCCCGCATATTTCAAAAGCGTCAGATACAAAGGCTCACGGATGCCGTGTTTCTTCAGAAGATCCGAACACAGAAGTTCATCCGGTCTCAGATCGGCGATTATCCTTCCGTCATCCATCAGGATCATGCGGTCGACTTTCTTCCATAAGACATCTTCGATACGATGCTCGATGATCACGACCGTGGTATCGGTTTCCTTCTTCAAGAGGTCTATAAGCTCGATCGCCGACTTGCCGGTCGCCGGATCGAGGTTTGCCAGAGGTTCATCAAAGAGTAGGATCTTCACATCATCGACGATGACACCCGCCATCGAAACTCTCTGTTTCTGACCGCCTGAAAGATCATAAGGCGCATTGGCCATGCGGTGTTCGATGCTGACCTTCTTGGCAGCTTCAAGGATCTGCTTCTTCATCTGTTCCTGCTCGACGCAGTCATTCTCCAGCGCAAACGCGATATCTTCCGCAACCGTAAGTCCGACGAATTGTCCGTCCGGATCCTGTAAGACCGTACCGACTCTCGTGGAAAGTTCAAAGATCGAAGAATCCTTCGTCGATATGCCATCGACAATACATTCTCCTTCCATCTTCCCGGTCAGTGAAAACGGGATCAGTCCGTTGATGCAGTTGCCAAGGGTGGATTTGCCCGAACCGCTGGCACCGCATATGAGGATCTTTTCACCCGGATAGATGTCCAGGCTGATATCCTTCAAGGTCGGCTGTTTCTGTGCCGTATATTGAAATGAGAAATCTTTAAATGAAATGATCGGTTCCATACCCTAAATTATACAATAAGAAAACTCTCTCTTTTCTTCTTCCTTAAACGCAGAATATTTCACAAATGTATCACAATCATTTCACCAATGATTCACAATAGTTCGATATCATATCATTGTAAAATAATTTTTTCATTTAATTCTCCGAACGGGAACATCCCAAATACCTTGATTCAGAAAACAGCAGTATCGCAAACGATACTGCTTTTTCTTTATTCCATTGCTTTTCTTAAATATCCTTGAGCCTTAGCCAGCCTTTCTTCCGCTTCCTTCTGATCGATATCCAACAGGATCATCAGGATGGCTTGCTTGCAGTTGTTGTCTGTTTTGTTCAGCGTTTCATCCGCCTTGTCATGGTCACAGCCTGTCGCCTCCATGACGATGCGCCGGCAGCGTTCGACCAGTTTTTCATTGGTCGCCTTGACATCGACCATCAGGTTGCCATATACCTTGCCGACACCGATCATCGTCGCCGTCGAGATCATGTTCAGTACGATCTTCTGGCAGGTCCCCGCCTTGAGTCTTGTCGAACCGGTAACCACTTCCGGACCGGCACTGAGTTCGATCGGAAAATCAGAGTGCTGTGCGATCTCCGTATTGAAGTTGCAGCAAAGACTTCCCGTCTTTGCGCCGATCGATCTGGCATAATCGAGCCCGCCGATCACATAAGGCGTACGGCCGCTTGCCGCAATACCGATGACGATATCCTTATCACATAAACAGATCCCCTTGAGATCTTCGACAGCCAGTTCCTTGGAATCTTCCGCACCTTCGACCGCTTTGACAAAGGCATTGTCCCCGCCGGCGATCAGACCGATGAAACGATCGGAATTGTAGGTCGGTACCACTTCGACCGCATCCATGAGGCCCAGTCTTCCGGAAGTACCGGCACCGATATAGATGATGCGTCCGCCGTTCTTATAGGCCTTGATGCATTCCCTTACCAGGATGCCGATCTCAGGAAGTGCTTGTTTCACGGCTTCCACGACCTTGTTGTCTTCTTCATTCATGATCGCCAGGATCTGTTCCGTACTCAATAAGTCGATATCCTTCGTCTTTTCATTTCTTGTCTCGGTCGATAGGCCTTCGATCTTTACCGCCATGTTCTTACTTCCTTTCAAATATCTTTCCATCGATATAGGTATCGATATTGTTGAACTCTTCATCAAAGACAGCGATATCTGCCTTATAACCTTCCTTGATCAGACCTCTGTCATTGATGCCTAACATCTTCATCGGATTGATTGTCACCGCGTTGATCGCGGTCACTGTGTCGATATTCGCCTCATGGATCGCATAATCCAGGATGTGATTCAGCCTGTGGCAGGATCCCGCCAATGTATTTGTACCGGTGAGATAGCCGACACCCTCCGCCGTGACGGTCGTCGTCCTTCCCTTTTCCGCATCGCCATAGATGCCCGGCTTGAAGCCCTTGATGCTGACGGAATCGGTGATCAGGATGAACTTATCCTTGCCCTTGGCCTTCGCCAGGATATTGGCTGCGATCTTGTTGACATGGATGCCGTCGCAGATGCATTCCGCATAGCATTCATCAAAATACATCGCCGCGCCTACCACGCCCGGTTCTCTGTGGTGAAGGCCGCGCATGCCGTTGTAGGTGTGGGTGAAACTGATAGCACCGTGTCCGATAGCTTCCTTGCAGATATCAAAGGATGCACCGGTATGCCCCAGAGCGACCTTCATGCCCTTGGAAACGCAATAGTCGATGACTCTGTAGTCGCCTTTTAACATCTCCGGAGCGATCATCACATATAAGAGATGGCCGTTGCAGGCATCATTGAACTCATCGATGACCTTTTTGGTCGGAATGATCTGAAAGTCCAGAGACTGGGCACCTCTTTCCTTGCCTGAACAGATGAACGGTCCTTCCTCATAGACACCGAGCAGATGCGTTCCTTTCTTATTGTATTTATCGATGTATTCACCGATATTCTTTAAGGCCTTCAATAATCCCTCTTTCGGGAAGGAAGAGATCGAAGGAAGCGTCGATGTCACACCTTCCGTAGGAAGATAAGACGTCCACTCGTCCAGCCACTTCTTCGTAGCCGTATTTGCCTCATGGCCGTTGTAGCCGTGGTTGTGGACATCGCAAAGCCCCGGCAGGATCAGCAGATCTCCATAATCCTTATCGGCCTTGAACAGCCCATACGGATAGACGCCTTCGATCCTGTCTTTGACGATCCGGATCTGCCTTGGCTGCAGTTTCTCTTCGTAATACACCATCGTTGACTGAATGATCATAGCTATGCCTTCTTTCTTTATAATGTACCGATCGTGCCATCGATCTTCGAAGTGACGGCAATGATATCCAGGGATGCCTTTTCAGACATGACATCGGACATCTTCTTCCCATCATCCGCAAGATCGGCAAAATGTTTCAATTCATAGTAGAAATCGGAAACCAGTTCCACGTCTTTTTCCAATGTTTTTCCATCGATCGCAAACTCGATCTTTCCCTGTTTCCAGTAGTTTTCGACTCTGATCCATCCTCTTGTGCCTTCAACATAGAGATGATTGTCGCCATCCCTGAAATTGGAGACACTGGCCTTTCCTGAAACATCTCCATATCGAAGATCCGCAAAAGCTGTCGTTTCGGAGACCTTATCCGTGCGATCCGATTCCAGTTTCAGTAATTCGGGTCTTCCATCCATCAGGAAATTCATCGTTCCGATGCAATAGGAACCTAAGTCCTTAAAGGCACCCCCGCTTTCTAGCTCGTTGATCCAATGATCTGCCGGGTGGTGGCCTGAGCGCATGAAGGAAGCACAGACCTTTCGTATCTCTCCGATCTCGCCCTCTTTCATCATACGTTTGACTTCTTCGATCGATGGCAAGAAGACCGACTTCAAAGCTTCCATCAGCAGGACATCATTTTTCCTTGCGCATTCAAAAACTTCTCTGGTCTGTTTTTCGTCAAACAGCATCGGCTTTTCGCAGATCACATTCTTGTGAGCCGAGAGGCATTTCATGATCAGATCATAATGGCCGGGATTGTAGTTGGCGATATAGACGGCATCGACATCACTGTTTAAGAAATGATCATAGTCGCCATATTCCTTACATCCGTATGTCTCACAGTATTCCTTTGCCTTAGCGATATCCTTGGAGGCAAAACCCACTAAGTCGATCTGTTTCACCAGCAGTGCCGACTTGGCGATGCGGTTTGCGATCCTTCCGCATCCGAAGATCACCAGTTTCATAATTCACTCACTTTCTCTAAGTCCGTAGTAATCGATATATGTCTTGAATGCCGAAGGGATGGCCAGACTTTGCAAGTCCTTTCTGTCACTCAGCATCTCATTTTCTTTCAAAGGCAGAGACCAGTTTGAGATCCTGATCTCATAGGCATCCATATGCCATTCCACATGCGAGAAGATGTGCTTACTGGAAGGAAGCTTTCTGATCTGCAAGGGATCATAGCCTTTTTCCTTGAGATATCTGTCGACATCTTTCTCATCAAATCTTTCATCGACTCCCGGAAACTCATATAAGTCGGCCAGAAGCCCTTTATTTGGACGCTTGGAGACCAGGAAGGTATCCCCGTTTCGTATGATGAACAGCGTCCTGTCGACGATCTTTCGTTCCTTGTTTTTACTGCGATACGGAAGTACGTCACTGAGTCCTTCGATATGAGCTTTACAGTTTTGATGCAACGGACAGCCTTCGCAGTTGGGTTTTCCATTGGGTATGCATACCACGGCTCCCAGGTCCATGAAGGCTTGCGTGAGATCGCGTATCTCCTGTTTATCTGTAATTTTATTATCCCGATAACAGGAAGCGATCGTTTCCTCCATGAGCTTGCGCACTTTATCCGATCGTATATTCTCTTTGATCGCAAAGTATCTTGCCAGTACTCGCAAAACATTGCCATCCACTGCCGGATACGGCCTTCCATAACCGATCGACAATATGGCACCCGCCGTATAAGGGCCGATGCCCGGCAAAGAAAGGAGAGCTTCCTGTTCTTCCGGAAGTCTTCCTTCATATCTTTCCATCAGGACCTGTGCGCACCGTTTCAAATTCCTTGCCCGGGAATAATAGCCCAGTCCCTCCCAAAGGCGCATCAGTCTGTCATCTTCGATCAGGGAAAGAGCTTCGATATCTTTGATCTCATTTCGGAATCTTTCAAAATAGCCTATGACTGCCTGCGTCCTTGTCTGCTGCAGCATGATCTCCGAGATCCATACATCAAAAGGATCGCCGGTATCCCGCCAGGGAAAGCTTCGCTTACTGGCCCGATACCACTTCAAAAGCTTTTTCATATCTTCATGATGCAGTATAAACATATATCTTTATTATAAGCTTTCCATAAGAAAAGGGCTCGTCATGAGCCCCTCGTATCTTAGAAATGTTTGACTCTTCCCTTGAAGTGTTCGTAGATCGCATCGTTGTCGAAACCATCGACGTTCTGTGACTGGAAGACATACGGACGCTTGCCATGAGACAGCACGATCTTGATCGCTTCCGAAACGATCGTATTGACCAGATACATCGTGACGATCGAAGAAGCCGGGCCTGTCTTGATGCCGTTCAAGTCAAGTGTGGCATCGCCGGCCGGAACGCAGGTATCGATGACACAGTCCGCACATTCAAATAATCTCTTGCCCGAAGGATGTCTTGAGGTCTGGTTCTTTGACTGTTCGACATTGGTCAAAGCGACGACGTAAACACCCTCCTTCTGGCAGCGCATCGCCATTTCGATCGGCATCGCATTCCTGCCGGAATTGGAAGTGATGATCATCATATCGCCCTTTTCGATGTTGTAGGAATCATAGATGACATCGGAGACGCCCGGTGTCTTTTCCATCGCACCGGATCTCTGTGCGCCAAAGGAGGTCAAAGTGTCAGGATCGAGCATCGCATCGACGTTGCCCAAGCCGCCGGCTCTGGCAAACAGTTCAATACCCAGCATGTGGGAATGGCCGGTACCGAAAGTATGGATGACCTTGTCGTTCTCGATGTTTTCTGCGACTTTCTGTGCGAGCAGATCGATGACATCCTTATTCTTTTCTTCCGCAGCTTTCAATAATTCAACTATCTTATCACCATATTCGTAGATCATTATGCTCTCCCCTCATATTTTTCTCTCAAAGCCTTATCATGCGCCTCATCGCCGTTGAGTACAGGCAATTCATATCCGTCCTCTTGTAAGATTTCGATCACTCTTGCCGCCATCGACTGCGCGATGCAGTTGTTGCAGATGGAAGAGACCGAGCAGACCTTTGCGACGCCTGTCGTCTCCAGTAAGGCATCGCCGTGCGGACCGCAGTTATCGATGACGATATCACCGAATTCATACAGTTTCTTTCCTGACGGATGTCTTGGTTCTTCGGCAAGGGTATGTTTCATCGAAGTGATGATGATGACTTTGTGTCCGTTCTTCTTTGCCAGATCGGCGATATCGATGACGATACCGTTGATGCCGGAATTGGAAATGACGATGAAGACATCCTGCGGTTTGATATCGTAAAGCTCATAGAGCTTGCCGGCAACGCCCGGCTTTCTTTCGAAGATGTTCTTCTTGTCCATGAACTCTTCCACCGGAACGCCGCCCTTGGTGACGAAGTGGCTCATATCCATGATGTGGATCGGTACCAGAGAACCCTGACGGTCCTTGATATCGATGCCCAGTCCTACCGAATGGCCGGAACCGAAGACATGAACGACGCCATCTTTTTCGATGCAGTCGGCAATGAGCTTTGCGGAAGCTTCGATATTGTCTGATTGTGAATCATAGAGCGTATTGAGCAGATCTATGATCTCATCCTTGAAACGTTTTGCGTCGATCATTATCTGACCCTCCTTCCATACGGATCGGTCAGAGAATCATTATGTACGTCAGCACCTTTGACATTCGCCGAAAGAAGGATCGGTGCTTCCTTTCCCTGATCGATGAAATACTTATACATCTCTGCCGTGATCATCTGCGCCATGACGTTGGAGACTGTCGAAGAGACCTGTCCGGTCTTTACGCCATGTACATCCAGTGCCAGATCCGGTTCTTCCGAACCCATATCCAGCCACAGATCACAATAATCTAGCAGCGTTCCCTTTACTTTGTCATACGACTTCTTATTGACGACACCGACGACCTTCTGGCCTTTTTCTTTGGCACGTCTTGCCAGTTCGATGACCAGAGGTTCGTTTCCATAAAAGCTGACAAGGCATAACATGTCTCTGTCATCGAGTTCATATGCCTCTTTAAAGCGATCGGCAACGCTGATATCCTCATATATACTGCCGTCATCGACATCTGACTGGCTGATCTTCTCCATTAAAACGAGGTCTCTTAAACGCAGCGCATGAAACGGTGCGATACCGCCGGCCCGGTAATTGAGTTCATTGACGAACTCTTCGCCATGGCGGACACCGAAAAGCTGAACGACACCCAAATGATCCATACAGCTTCCAAAGGCAGCTGCGATATCTTTCAGAGTATCGGCTTGCCTGTCATAAGCTTCTTCGACCTTATTGATGACACAGTCGAAGTATTGCCTTTTTACATCCATATTATCTGCCCTTCCTTCCTTACCCTCATTATACCTCTGCAAGAGTCACAATACGCCCTTATCTCTGCATGGCGTTCTTCAAAAAAGACAACATCATTTCTGACGTTGCCTTTACTCGTTTTGATCTTTTCAGTTCTTAAATATCCTGTTTTCCCTGCGGGGCTTAGCGGAAGGCTCCTCATCATAATAGCCCAGCAGACAGATGCCAATGCCTTCATAGTCACCTTCGATGCCGTGTTCTTCCAACAGAGCTTTCCCTTCCTGAGTTTCGAACATCTGTTTGGAACGATTGATCCAGCAGGAGCCGATATCCAGAGCCTTTGCCGCCAGCATAAGATTAGCCATTACGAGGCTTCCGTCATAGACATTGGTCGACGCCTTTTGATCTGCAAGCACGATGATGATCACTGATGCGCCATAGAAATTATGTGATCTCTCCGGATCGTTTCCGACGACTTTCGCATTCATCATCTCGAGTTTGCGTATCAGTTCCTTATCTTCTATCGCCCACATGATGGCACTTTGTTTGTTGGAACCGCTTGGAGCATATAAACCGCATTCAAGGATCGTATCGAGATCTTCTTCAGATACTTTTCTTTCGTTGTATTTTTTGATGCTTCTTCTTTGAAGGATATCGTTGATGGTCTGATTCATATGTTTATTCCTTTGTTTTATTTAATTCTTCGTTGAACTGTCTGGTATGCTGTTCAGCTCTTTTCTGATACTCTTTCGCAAGATCCTTTTTATGCAGATTCTGATAGATCCTGGCGATCATATACTCATTGTTTCCTTTATATCTGTCTTCCAAACCTTCCGTTTCCTCTAAAAGAGTTTCCAGAAGGCTTGTGTCATCATTGATGAATACTCTGATCAGACGTTCATAATTCGTAATTACCTGCTGTTCGATATTCGTGTTTTTCAGTTTTTCAAGATAAGATGAAGCTTTTTCTTTGTTTTTCTTATTCAGATAATACTGAAAGCCGTTGACCAGGACCTCTGTTTTCTGCTGCCCATTCAGCTTAACCTGATCGAACATTTCAAAGATCTTCTCAATATTCTTATCATCGTTTACCATGTAATAACGCTGCAGCCTCATGTAATGGAAATTAAATGGCGGTACAGTAAGCTGAACGAGTTTTTTGCCGGTCAGAGCATCGAATGCTGCAAGATCCTTTTTATACAGACATTCCGCCATCTGATCCATGTATTTTTTTGCCAGAAGCTTGATCATGACTTCCACAGCAAGCAGAAGAACGATAAGGATGACAAGTACTACTAATGCAGGTCTCATAGTTTCCTCCTTCAGATGAAAAAATCTTCATCAGTCGGCCCATCCGCTGACGGTCTGAAATACGAGACGCCTTGTTTTGCAACATTCTCCAGTTCATCAAAATCATAGTTATCGGAAAGACGGTTCCCCAACAGCTGTAAGACCATTGCCAGGTTCATACCGGCAAAAAGGTCGGTCTTATCGCTTTCGATCTGCAAAGAGGCTCTGTTGAAAGGCGTACCGCCCAGAAGGTCAGCGATCAGTATGACCCCTTCGCCCGTTTCGACTTCCTTGATCTTTTCTTTGATACGTTCATCGAATCCTTCGGGAGATTCCGAAGCCTCCAGACACAGATAGGTATACTGCGGGATATCTTCACCCATAAACCATTTCGTCGTTTCATACATGCCTTCGGCCAGAGGACCGTGGCTGAGCAATATGATACCTTTCATTTTTACACCTCGTTTCCTATGATTCCAGTATATTTTTCGAATACCCGGTATATCATTCAGATTTTCAACGCATAAGGAAGCAAAATATAAAAACCCTCCGCCGAAGCGGAGGGAGGGGAAATCTGCAAGCTTTATACGATGCCTAAGAAGGCTAATACGATACCGCCGATGAGCAGACACCAGGTGACCTTAAGGATGCTCCAGCCCTTCTGGACACGAGAGAAGCACCAGAAGAATACTAACAAGCCAAGCAGACCCGGCATGATGGAATCTAAGATTCCCTGCAGATCGACAACAGCATTATTGATGTTTGGCTGCAAAGCGATCTTCAGATTGACGTTGGATGCGACCAGAGCGCCGACCATGATGGCACCAAGGATGCCAGCCGCTTCAGTGATCAGAGGAATGATGCCTGTGCTGTAAGCTTTGGAGATCAGTTCTTCACCATAGAAGTAACCGGCTCTGATAGCGATCCACTTGAACAGATACAGACCGCCACCATAGAAGATCATGAAGAACAGGACACCGAGGATCGAACCTTCGGAAGCCATGCCGATCGAAATACCGGCAATGATGACTCTGAATACGTTGAAGAATAAGGAATCGCCGATACCGGCTGTCGGGCCCATCAGGGAAGCCTTCAGAGTCGAGATCGTATCGCCGATGTCGTTTTCTTTATCTTCGGCGTTCTTCTTTTCAAGAGCGATCGCAATACCTGCGACTAAGCTCAGCATGACATTGTGTGTATTGAAGAACTCCAATGCATGTCTTTCGAATACTTTCTGTTTGGATGCCTCATCATCGCCATAGAACAGATCCAAAGCCGGAGTCATCGTCATAGCGAAACATTTTGATTGCTGAGAAACTCTGCTGGAAGCCATGTTCGTGCTCCATGACAGGAACCAGGCTTTGTTCAGCATCTTATTTTCTTCAGGTGTGAATGTCATTTTAGCCATAGAAGTCATCTCCTCCTTCACTCTCCGCTGCTGAAGAGATCTTTGCATCATTGATCTTCTTAACAACAACGAAGTAAACGAATGTGATCGTGAAACCGATCAGAGCTACAGGCAGCGTGCCTAAGCTCAGATATTTAGTCAGAACGAAACCGAACAGGATGAATACGACAGTCGTAGCACCGTTCCAGATCGCCTGTGTCGTCAGACAAAGACCTAATGCGATCATGACACCGGAAGCGGCATTCAGACCCTTCATGATGAACGGAGGCAGGTTGTTGATGACGTTTGTCAGAGCGACGGAACCGCCTAAGGCAACGAAGAATACGACCAAAGCCTGGACTAAAGGCAGGATGAGGTTCTGTACCCACATACCCAGGTAGAACTTCTTGATATTGCCCTCTTTGGCTGTCTTGACGAACCACGGATGGACCATGATCGGAAGAGCGTTGGTCAGAGGTTTCAGGTTGTTGATCAGGATACCGGCTGTAACGGCAAGTGCCAGGCCTGTAGCCATGTCAGCGTGGTCAAGTACGACGAAGCCGACACAAAGGACGGTTGCACTCGCCGGATCGGATGGCTGTTCGCCGCCGATCGGTGACATACCCATATAAACAGCTTCCAGTTCTGCGCCGATGATGACGCCTGTCTTGATGTCTCCGCAAAGCAATCCGGTGATCGTACCGATAACGAGCGGACGGGTCAGGACCTGCCATCCCATCCAGTTATCGACCATCTGGCAGATGTACCTGGAGAACGCGATCAATAATGCATTTCCCATAATAATTGAGTCTCCTTTCTTTATTTATCCCCTAATTTATTAAGGTTATCGCTTAATTCGGTAGCCGCATACGTCGGGATCAGCTGGCAGAACACGTGGCGGTTGCTGGCAGCGAGCTTGCGGAAGATCTCCAGATCCTCCGGATCGGCACGCAGCGTCGGTGCGATCTCGACTTTGTTTTCTGATTTTTTCTTGACGTAGTTTCCGCAGTTGACTTCCTTGATATCAAGTTCTTCCGCAAGAGTCAGAGCATCTTTCGGATTATCGACGATGATCAGGATACGCATCTTTTCACTGCGCGGATCCGACAACAGGTCGATCGTTCCCTGAATCGTACGGACGGTGACTTTGATACCGGCAGGAGCGGACATCAGCAATGTCTTTTTCGCCAGATCATTATTGAAGAGCTTGTCGTTGGCAACGACGATCGCATTGACAGTCAGAAACTTTGACCAGGCTGTCGTGATCTGTCCATGGATCAGTCTTTCATCCAATCTGAGTTGAACAATCATATGTTTTCTCCTTTCAATACCTGACAGATTGATTTCTTACGATTTCATTCTATAAAGATAAAAAGGATGCAATTGTTCAAAAATTGCATCCTATTCGAATCATAATTTTGAAATCCTTTTAATCCTTCACGGCATCCTTTTTATAGACACTGTTCAGATCATAGCGTATCGCGGTACCCTGCTGGACATACTTCTTGCAGACCTTTACCGGTCCGGAAGGACGGATGATCTCACCGATTTCATCGTAAGATTCAGGGTCCTTCAGTATCCTTTCGGTCGCATCGAGATGATACTTAATCATTACATTGGTCTGATCCAGGGCACCGTGTCCCGGGAAGACGCCGTCAAATTCATCGTGACGTTTCCATATCGCCTCAAAGCAGTCATGCAATGCCTCTACCGTGCAGTTTTCCGGATGGGTATCTCCCGGTTTTGGCTTGCCCACACCGGTGATGTCTCCGGCGATCAAGACATGATTGTGCTTATCCAGATATCCGCTCATGCCGGCCGTATGACCGACTAACGGAATGAGTTCCACTTCATATCCGTCTCCCAGATCGAAGATATGATTGGCTTTCACACCGATGACTTCCACCGGTTCAAACGGCACGATGTCATCGACATCGAAATCCGTATAGATGCCCTTTCTCGTCTCATGATCATAGAGATAATCCCAGATGTGCGGATCCACGGTCTTTAACATCTGCGGCACTTCCGCCTCATGACAATAGACTTTGCCAAACTGTGAATTTCCATAGGCATGATCGAAGTGATGGTGGGTATTTGCAACGATCAGTTCCTTCTTGCCGACCAGTTTTTCCACCAGACCTTTAAGATCGCCAACGCCGAAACCCGTATCGATCAGCATCGCCTTCTCAGGACCGTCGATCAGATACATCCATACATCGCCGACCCCGTCCATGGACTCTTCAAAGATCGCCCACATGTTGTCACGCATCTTGTATGCCTCAACATAAGGATCGATGTCAGGATAAAATTCTTTTAAGGTCGAAAACTCCCTTAAGATCTTCATATACGGCCAGCGGCAGGGATGCTCCGCTTCCCAGATGATCTTGTGACTCTTGAGATCCGACTTGATATAGCGGTTCGGTTTGGTGTTCTTCAGATTTCCCGGCATCTTATTTCTCCAGCATATAGAGATCGGAGCCGATGTACTTCAGATGCATCTGATATTCATTCGTCCCGTATAAGGCATCTCTGACATTGATCAGTTCGATCTGATTGTCTATGATCCACTGTCTGACTTCCTTGGAGAGACAGGCTTGCAATTCCCTGACTCTGTAGATATTGGAACGGGATTCGGAAAGGATGAAATCATCCAGATACCCCGGATGTCCGCCGCCGCCATAGATGATCTCGTCTTCAGATTCCCAATGATGGCGGAACGTGTATTCTTCCGGCTTATACTCCGAATATGTCTTGAGATCGAAGTCACACTTGTCGTGCCAGTTGTTGTAAGTCTCATCGATGATCTGACCGTTGAAAAGCTTCATCGAACAAGGGATCGGTTCCCCTTTCTGATGTTCAGCCTTAAAGGAACCCGGCCTGAAGGTCTCAATATTATGAACGATGTGAAGTTCCTTTACGACATCCGCAAACGCCTTCTCCAAAGGAAGGTCGGAATTGCGGATCGTGGCCGTATCCGGATATCTTCCCAGGATCTGATAGCTCAGCTCAGCTTCTGCCATGAATTCCTTGTAGCAGTCTTCGTAGGTAGCTTCGACCATCCTGCCCGGCTGTTTGTGGCGCCATTTGAATCTTCCTTCTTCATCGACAAGAGAAGGCACTTCCTCTTTCGGAAGTACCGGATAATTCCACAGGTGGCGGTGCCAGCCGACAGAGATCCACGGCCTTTCTTTCAGCCTTTGAAGGGCATCGATCGTGCCCGGCGAATCGAGCATATATTCCGCATCCGTGATGATCCCCTCATCGATCCCTTTGAAGATACCGTCGTTGTATGTTTTGGTATAGCCCACATCATCGCCTCTGAAAATCAATCTTTTTCTCATACAGTCACCTCTCTTATCATCAGTTTATGACATCCAAGGCATACGAAAAATTCACAAAATGGAGTCATATTTGATCAGAAAATGAGTTATTATCACAGTTCTTCGCTGAGAGACTGGTAAGGTCTTTGAAACATCGTATTGAGATAATCTTCGCTCTTATTGTAGAAGCGCTGTATCAGCCAGCTGATCAGATAGCGGTTCCTAACGCTTCCGTTTCCATAGGAATAAAAGATAAAGACGGAAGATGGCGCATCGTCGCAAAGGATCGGCTTCTGGCTTACGACCACGGAAAACATCGCTTCCTTTGTCCGCAGAGCGCAGTTCGAAAGACAGACAATGCCCTTCACTCTCTTGTTTCCGGTCATCTGTCCGTGCAGCCGCAGATCTCTGATGAACCTTTCCTTATCACCCACTTCATCGTTGCAGATATCATAGATCTCGTCATAGATCTCTTCCATGGAAGCCGCAAACGTGTATCTGAGATATTCCTTGGGGAACAGTTCCAAGGCATCCAGAAGGATGTATTGTTTCAGATAGGCATCAAAGTGGCCGAAGAGGTCCGGATCATGTAAGGAACCGATCGGGATCGTCATGATCTTGGGAGGCCTGGTAGGAAGCGAATTGAAAAACAGATCCGAAAACAGAATTTCCTTGCTTTCCCAGTCATAATCATCGAGATAACACAGTTCCGTACAGTCGACTCCCTTGATATATTCCGGGTATTGCATCTTCAATCGTTCCGCGATATTCTGCGCATAATACAGGCCATATCGGGACATCACAACAGCTTCAAACGGATGATAAAACGTCCTGTTCATGGCCAATACACGATTGATGATGTAGTATGCCGGTGCTAAAAGTTCCCCACTCAGAAGGACGCCGTATTTTTCATAATACCACAGGCCCAGACAGGAACAGATATCAGCACTGACGATACCTTTCGAAAAACTTTCCGAAAGATGTTCGCTGTCATTGGACTTGGAAAAACGAAGCTGCTGCTGCAGACGGAACAGGTAAGATGCCATATTCTCATGAAAAAGCTCATCAAAAACTTCCGGAAGTTCAAAGTACTGCCTTATATAAGAAACGACTTCTCCGCTTTCTTTCAGATAAGGCTCCAGAAGCCCTTTTTCTTCCAGAAATACCTTGTTGGGATACGCAATGGATGCGATCAAAGCGGCAAAGATCTTTATCTCATTGTCGCTCCAGGAATCTTTCATCTCCTGAGGCAGATCACTGTAGATCTTGTAAGCGAGGTCCAAAGTCGGAATGTCATTCATCTGTAAGATCGGCTCGTAATCATTCAGGTATTGTTTCCTGGTGTGATTGAGTATGGCCATATTGAAAACTTCCGGAAGGCCGATCTGCGGCAGGAAGAAGGATGCCTCTTTGGCAAAACGGTTTATGATGATCTTACGTATGCTGCGCCTGTAATCCGTATTCAAAAGAAACATCGCATCGAAGTTTCCTTCATTGTCGTATTCGTTCTCATCGTGACGTTTGATCTTTTCCTGCTTGATCAGACACAGGCGCTTGTTCCACTCGCTCCCTTCGATCTGCAAGCCATGGTTCTTCTTATTGATGATCTTCAGGTCGTACTGCTCCAGATACTTCTTCGCCTTATCCAGGATCCTGACGATCGTCGAACGGGAACAGTAAAGCTCGTCCATGAGATCCTCGATGCCAAGATACCGGTTGGTCGACAGCAGTTCGCGGATCAGGTGATAGGCGATCGTATTCTCTGAGATATTGAGATAAGAAAAACGCCTATGCTGTTTCACCATATCATTCAGCTTTTCCTGATCTTTCACGATCAGACGGTAACCATTGGCGATATGAGAAGTGATGGAACTATTATATTTTTTCAGATCCTCATTCAGTTTATCGATCTCATTACGGATCGTATTGATGGAAAGATTGCAGCTTTCAGACAGAAAAGCACCGCTGGCCAGACCATCGTTCTCAATGAGTTTTATCAGAATCTTAAAGCCTGTATGAGAGACCATATCAACTGCTTTAATGATATCACAGCTGTCTTTATTAATAAGGGTCTGTACTGATCAGAAACTGCCTTATATAGGAGTAACATTTGGAACTGTATGACTTGACAGTGTTGTGTATGATTAGCGCGAAGAGGTATTGCCTATGGAAACATCTGTAAAAAGCAAAAAAGTAGGATCCGACCTGACTGTAGGCCCGATATTACAAACATTACTGCTATTTGCGATCCCGATCGTTCTGACCAATCTGATCCAGCAGGCTTACTCTCTGATCGATCTGATCGTCATCAAAGAGTATGTCGGTAACATCGGCACGGTCGGCGTCAATACGGGCGGAGAGATCGCCGATCTCGTCATGCCGATCGCTTCCGGTTTTTCTATGGCCGGACAGATCTATATCGCTCAGCTGGTCGGAGCAGGCGAAAAAACCAAAGCCAAAAGAGCCATCGGGACCCTTCTTTCTTTCTGTTTGGGTCTTTCGGCGATCCTTGGCGTGGCAGCGATCCTTTTCTGCGACCCGATCTTAGCCTGGTTAAAGTGCCCTTTCGAAGCTCTGGGACAGGCAAGAGCCTACATGATCATCACGGCGATCGGCTATCCTTTCATATTCGGATACAACTCCGTCTGCGGAGTACTGAGGGGCATGGGCGAATCCAAAAAGCCTTTGTACTATATCCTGGTCGCCGCCAGCACGAATATCATCCTGGACGTCATCCTGGTCGCCTTCTTCCGGCTGGAAGCTGCCGGTACGGCGATCGCTACGGTCGTTTCCCAGTTTGCTTCCTTCGCGGCAGCCTTTTATTCCTTATGGAAAAACAAGGAACACTTCGGATTTGAAATTTCCTTATCCTATTTCAGGATCGACTTCGCGATCCTTTCCGTTCTTGTGAAACTCGGCATCCCGCAGGTCTTCCGCAGCTTGTGCGTACGCTTCGGCATGATCTGGGTCAACAAGTCCGCTAACGCGTACGGTATGGTCGTATCCGCAACCAACTCTGTCGGCAACAAGCTGCAGAAGTTCCTGGAAGTCTTCATCAGCGGCGTCGACACGGCATCCGCATCGATGATCGGCCAGTGTCTCGGCGCAAAGGATATCGAACGTTCAAGAAAGACGACCTTATATACCTTTGCCTCAGCATTTACAGCAGCGATCCTTATCAGCATCCTGTGCGTAACGATACCAAAACCGATCTTCTCCTTGTTTTCCAAGGATCCCGAAGTCATCGATCTTGGCGCTGTCTATCTGAAGATCTTCGTACTGCATTTTCTGATCTCGGCCATTACCGGTTCCTTCCAGGCGATGGTCACAGGATGCGGTTTCGTCGAGATGGGCTTCATCTTAGGACTGCTGGATGGACTCATCTGTAAGATCGGCTTCAGTTATTTCTTCGCCAATATCCTGGGCATGGGTTACGAAGGATTGTGGATCGGCGTGGCAACTTCAAGACTGCCTAATGCGATCATCACGGTCTTATACTTCCTCAGCGGCAAGTGGAAGACAAGAAAGCTGCTGACTGAGTGATCCTGCAGGCTATGGACTCCATAGCCTGTTTTTTTATTTTCCAATCATTCAAAAACTCATCGCTTTTTATTGCAACATATGAAACATTGCACCGATAGTCTTCTGTGAGAATATAGTAAAGAGGTTATCTTATGGAAGAAAAGAAAACATACAAAACACCGGATAAGCTCTGGAATCCGATGTTCATCTCGATATTCATATCCAGTGCGCTGTTCAATCTCAGTGCGCAGATGTCCAATTCCATGCTGTCACTGTATGCCAAAAGTACCGGTGCGCCTGCTGATCAGATCGGACAGCTCATGTCGATGTTTGCCCTGACTGCTCTACTCTTTCGTTTCGTCGCCGGACCGGCAATGAACGCCTATGATCATAAAAAACTCTTACAGCTGGCAATGTTTTTATTCGGCAGTGCTTATCTCGGCTTTTCTTTCTCGCCGGCCATATCATCAGCGACCGGTATCAATGTCATTTCGATCATGAAAGTCTTCCGTCTGATACAGGGTATCGGCAACGCCTTTGGCAATGCCTGTCTGATGACGATCGCCTCCAACTGCATACCTAAAGAAAACTTTTCCTCCGGTATCGGGATCTTTGCCCTGGCGCAAGCCATTGCCCAGTCCCTCGGTCCGATGATCGGTGTCTCCATAAAAGACCTGATCGGATATTCCAATGCCTATCTGGTGACTTCGGGAATGATGTTTTTCTCCATCGTCCTGGTAGCTTTGATCGTTAAGGTCCCGAATTACGGAAGCGGCAAGTTTGTGCTCAACTTCAAAAACATGGTCGCGGCAGAGGCTCTGGTACCCGCTTTCATCAGTTTCCTGATCTGTATCGGCTTTACCTCCATCAATTCTTTCTTCCTTGTCTTTGCCCAGGAGAGAAACATCCCTCAGGCCTCTTTGTATTTCACGGTCTATGCCGGGATGCTGATGGCATCAAGGCCTTTGATAGGCAGACTGACCGATCGCTTCGGATTCGTCAGAGTTGCCATACCCGCTATCATTATGACCTCCTTATCCCTGTTTATGATCGGTCAATCTACAAAACTCTGGCATCTGATCGTGGCAGCTTTGGTCAATTCCTTCGGTTATGGCTCAGTGCAGCCTGCCTTGCAATCCATGTGCATGAAAGCTGTTCCCGTAAATAAAAGAGGTTCCGCCTCGAGCACCAACTACATTGCTGTTGATTCCGGCACCCTTGTCGGACCGCTCATCTGTGGGCAGGTCGCCAACGCCTTTGGCTATACATCTTTGATGTGGAGCGTCATGGCATTGTGCGTATTGCTGGCATTGCTCTTCACGCTTGTCTTTCGAAAAAGACTTGATAAGATCGAAGAAGACTTCAGAAACCGCACCGTCTAAACTCATCTATCGTCTTTGAAATGATGTTATACTTGAATTAGATAGTGGAGGTAGTAACTCATGAAAGGAATCGTGATCACGAGCCACGGCCCGATGGCTCAGGGGATCTTGGAAACTTCTAAACTGTTTTTCGGCGAACAGCCGCAGATCAAAGCCTGCTGTCTGTATGCAGATGATAATCCGGATGACTTCGTAGATACACTTAAGGACGCCGTCAAGGAAGTCGATACCGGGGATGGCGTCATCGTATTCTGTGACATGCTGTTCGGTTCACCTTGCAACTGCATGGCAAGGATCGTCGCTGAGGATATGGAAAACGACAAGCTGCAGGTCATCACAGGCGTTAACCTGGCTATGATCCTTCAGATCCTGTCTGTAAGAGAAGCGGCAGATTGTGATATTCAGGAACTGCTCAAATCCGGAACAGACGGTATCACCGATCTCAAAGCGATCTTAAAAGCGAATATGTAAAAACAAAAACCGGTATAAGCCGCTGCTTCAGTTTGGTGCTTTACCGGTTTTTTTAATACTCTTATGTGATCTTTACTTTTTGTGCTCTCGCACAAAGAAAAGTAAAGATTTTTTATTTCCGGACCCGAAAAAGTAAAAACAGATTTAACGAAGTCCGTGTTTCTTCGTCCACTTTGAGAAATAGAAATAACAGGCCGCCAGCGTTCCGGCAAGCGTATAGCCGAAGGCCGTACCAAGATAGAGGATATGCACGTCATAATATAACGACAGGCCGATCCTCACGAACAGATACTTACAGATGACCTGTGAAAAGACCGCGACCATCATCGGAACGCGCACGTTTCCCGCTCCCCTGCAGGCCGCATTGTAGATGTGGGACAGATTGATGAAAAACATCGAAAAGATCGAATAGCGGATCATCTGCGTTCCATAGAAGATGACTTCACTGTTCTCATTGAAACGCCGGACCAGAAACGGTGCCGCCAAAAAGATGAGCACAACGCATATTATCGTGCCGATGCTTGAGATGATCGCCGAAGAACGGATCGACTCTTTCACTCTTTCGTATTTTTCCGCACCGAGGTTCTGGGCGACCAGAGACATCGTTGCCGAAGAGACCGCCACAGAGATCAGCTGTCCCCAGGAAGCCACTTTCTCTGCCACGCCGATACCGGCGATGATCTCATTGGAGAAGCGGTTGATGTAGGACTGCACCAGCATCGAAGAAAAAGCGATCAGCATGTTCTGAAAACCGGCCGGGATGCCCAAAGCACAGATATCTCTGACCACCGCAAAGGAAAAATCGACATTGCGGATATGGAATTCGATCCCGTCATAATGAAAGATCAGCCGTAAAGCCAATGCCACCATGACGAATTGTGAGATGATGGTCGCCAGAGCCGTGCCGACCACATCCATATGAAACACACGCACGAACAGCAAACCCAGGGTGATGTTCACGATCGAAGAAACGATCGAATAGTATAGCTGATGTTTCGTATCGCCAAAGCTTCTTAGGATGTAGAAACACATCTGGGAAGTCAGGACCGCTGTGCAGCCTAAGATATAGACGATCAGATAGGACCTGGCATCGGCATAGATGTCCGGACCGATGTTGCACAAGCGCATCATCAAAGGAAGACCGAGCTCCGATAACACTGTAAGCAGAGCTCCTCCTGCAAAAGCGAAGACGATGGCCGTATCCAGCGTCTTTTTCAGATTCTGCTGGTCTTTTGCCCCATAGTATCGGGCGACTAAGATGCCCGTTCCCATGCCCAGACCGAAGAACGTGTAATTGAAGATGTTGCAGATCCAGGTACAAGCCGATACCGCACTCAGTGCCTTCAAAGAGACGTAGTTTCCTACGATCATCGAATTGGTCACATTGTAGAGCTCCTGAAAGATCATCGAAACAAAGACCGGCCAGGAAAAAGCCAGGATCAGTCTGTCGATATTGCCTTCCGTGAGTGATATCGCCTTGTTTTTTGCCATCAGAGATTCCTTATACGATAGAAGTATTTATCCACGAGCCTGTCGTTGTGATCGGCAAACTCCTCATTCATGAATGCCATATGTCCGTTGTAATATACATCTGCTATGATGCCTTTTTCCATCAGGATCTCGACCATTTCCGTCAGGATCGCATTCTGTAAATAGATGTTCGGTATGGAAGAGGTCGAGCCGACTTTCATGCCGAAACCTTCAATATCCACAGCTGCATCGCCGATCGCCGAACAGTTGTCCAAAACGACATCCGCGATATCCATGAGCTTCACTCCGTCTGAGTGTTTACAGGTGAGATATCTGGAATATTCCACGTTGGTGATGGCGATCACCGGAATGCCTTTTTCCTTGGCCCTGAGTGCCGCATCAACAGGTGCGATATTGTTGCCGGAATTGGAGATGATGATCATGCAGTCATTGGGTGTGATGCGATGATAGTCGACGATCAGTTTGCCGATGCCGTAGGTATTTTCGACAAAATAGGATTTGGTGATCTCCTGATTGCCGGTAGCACTCGGTTCCAATAAGGCGACATAGTTAGCCGGCGTTGCCGCGCGCCAGAAAGCATCATCCACCACCAGATGGGAATGGCCTGTGCCGAAACCATAGATGAGACCGCCCTTTTCTGTGGTATCCGCAAGGATCCTGGCTGCCTTCATGATATTCTCAGACTGCGTCGTTCTTACCTTTTCAACGATCGCTTCCAGTTCTTCAAAATACTTCTCAAATGCTTTCATGATCCACCTTCTTTACTGATCCTTTTTCAAAGTCGGATCCGCCTTGGTATGAGCACCACTATGATCTCTCATATAAAACAACAGATCGATCAATGATTTGTGATAGGGAATGAAGATCCCTTCTTCCAGCATCTCAAAGATCTCTTCCTTGTCTGCCCATCTGACCTTCTCCACTTCCTCATATTGTAAGCAGAGAGTATCGATATCAACATCTTTATTGATGACATACATGTCATCGAAACCAAGTTTGAAGTTAACAGTCAGTGCCGGTCTTTGTCCCGTGAGATCGGCGTCGATGCCTAGTTCTTCTTGTAATTCCCGCATCGCCGCGCTCCTTGAATCATCGCCGGATATTGCCGAACCGCCCACCGTGATGTCCCACATGCCGGAGAAACCCGATTTGAAGGGCTGCCTTTTCTGTATCAGCATCTCCCCTTTGGAATTGAACAGACAGATATGAACGATGATGCGATACCTGTCTTCCGGCTGTTTCTCACCGCGGACCATCGTCTCGCCGGTCAGCTTGCGGTCGATGTCATAAAGATCCCAGAGTTCCATCTAATATGCCCTCCAGTCAAAGACGATGCAGTTTGCCTTGTCCTTGTGATACATCAGATCTTCATAGGCCTTTTCACAATCCTGAGGATCGATGATCCGCGAGATCAGTTTCCGAACATCGATCGATTTCTCTTTCAATAAACTTTCACAGACTTCAAAGTTGCGGTCCATGGAATTCTTGGAACCCGGTACCGCTTTTACCGGGATCGTCTCATTGAAAGCACCCAGGATCTTGAGATCCTTCATATGGATCTTGGAAAAGACGGCTGTCAGATCCCCTTCATAAGAGACCCTTGGTGAGCCCAAAAGGACGACCTGCCCATATTTTCCGCAGAAACTGATGCAGTCTTCAATGACTTGCGAAAGACCGGTGACATCCACCGTGATATCAAAACCATCCGCTCCGGCAAAGTCCTGCAATACTTCTTCTTTGTTCTGAAAGACGGTATATTTCAAGCCCATATCTTTCGCCAGGCCACATCTTTCTTTTACCGGATCGACCCCGATAACTTTGCATCCCATCTTCTGGTACATCAGAGCCGTCAGGATGCCGATATTGCCTAAACCAAAGACGGCGACCTTGTAACCGAGCTTCACCTCGCTTAAGTTCACTCCCTGTAATGCCACCAGCATCAGATTCATGGCGGTCGCATCGATCGGATCGATATCTTCATCCAGCTTTTTGATCAAAGGCCCCTGAACGGAATCTGACGTCTTCCACTTCACCAAAGAGGCATGCGGGGCATTGAAAAAGACGCGGTCTCCCTTCTTCACATCGAGATCCTTACCTGCCTTGATCACTTTCCCTACCGCACAATAGCCCGGACGCACCGGATATTTGAAGCCTTTCTTTAAGGCATAGGCACGCGATAATTCCGTACCGGCGGAGATCATCGTATATTCCGTTTTGATCAGTGCTTCATCATCCTGAAGCTCTTCTTCGATCTCTTCTTTATTGACATGAGATCTTCCGATATCCGTGAGTTCTACAAAGAAACTTTCCATAAGTACTCCTTAGTGATCGATAAATCCGAAACGGACCAATGCATTGTATAAGCCATCCTCATCGATGCGATCGGTCACATAGTCTGCCGCATAGCGGCATTCTTTTGCGCCGTTGCCCATGGCGATGCCAAGTCCTGCCAGCTGCAGCATCTCGATGTCGTTCCCTCCGTCACCGAAGGCACAGATCTCTTCCGGCTTGATGCCATAGGACTTCGCCACATCGAGCATCGCCTCGCCTTTGTTTTTATGAGGCGGCGAGATCTCGCCGGCGATCGCCAGACGGTCACATTCGCAGCCTTTTGCCATTTCGATGATCTTTTCTCTTAAGTCACCCTGCGCATAATACAGAAACTGTATGACACGTTCTCCTTCATATTTCTTGACCGCCGGTATGATGCCGTAGAGTTTGTCAAAAAGCGCAGCCCTTTCCTTATCATCGACCGAAAGATAGCCCCTTCCGTCATCCGTGCAGTAGCGGTAGCGGACATCGTTTTCATCAAAAAAGGCAATGATCTTTTTTGCGATCTCATCGTCGATGTAACTGACTTCGACGCCATCCTTTTTCACGATATAGGCACCATTCAACAGGATCAATACATCCATCAGATCCAGGATGTATTGCGGGATATTGTAAAGCTCCTCATAAGAGCGGGACGTATTCATCGCCAGGACATAGCCTTTTTCTTTCAATGCCTTAAGGGCATCGATCGTACTTTCATGAAACTTGTGATTGCCATGGTCGAGCAGTGTCGAATCGTTGTCGAAGCAGAACATCTTCATTTCGTAACGATCCTCTTCGATGAGACCCAGATCGACAAAGGCATCGTAAAGTCCGCCCTCTTCGATCGATTTCTTACAGACATAGTCTGCGCAGGCTTTCGCATTCTCCTTGGCATCGGATACGGCGATGCCGATCCCTGCCATCTGTAACATCACATCGTCGTTGCCGCCGTCCCCGGCTGCCGCAACCTCATCGGTGGTGAAGGAAAAGACCTGACAGAACTTCAATAAGCCGAAGCTCTTGTCGACCAGAGGAGCGCAGATGTTGCCGGAAGTCCCCCAGCTTGAAATGAGGGCTCCTTCATCGATCGCTGCGATCTCAGGGACCTCCTCTTGTTTGGCATGGAAATAGAAAAGATTGGTGACTTCCTCATCCTCATAGGGCTTGAATTTGACATTGCCCGCGGCATAGGAAAGCCAGTGTCCGTTATTCACTTCATTCAGATCTCCCCAGTAGTAGACATCGCCGTTGATATCGGCATAGTAATAGGAGATCTCATGTTCTTCAAAATATTTCGTATAGGCTCTCGCCTTATCCACAGCGATCGTATAGCTCTTGAAATAATCGCCTTCCACGATCGTCGTCGCCCCGGTGCCGATGATCTTGCAGTCAAAACGGTCCAGGAAATCCTTTGGGAATCTGCCCATCTCCGCCGCGATGCGGGAGGTACAGACACCGAGCTTATAGCCCTTTTCTCTGAGCTTGTCGAGTGCCTTTAAAGTCTGTTTCGGCACCGCTTCAATCTCATGGGAGAATAATGTGTCATCGATATCGAATAATATGCCCTTGATCATACTTAAATCTTAACATACGGTATAATGAAGCTATGATAAACAATATTACAATCGAGATCTGCATCGGCAATCTGGACGATGCGATCATCGCCAACAGATACCCGATCGATCGGATCGAACTCAATTCCGCCCTGGAACTTGGCGGCTGTTCCCCATCTCTGGAAACGCTGAAATACCTCAAAGCGCATATCGACAAGAAGATCTGCTGTATGGTGAGACCTCGAGGCGGCGATTTCTTCTACAGTCAGAATGAATATGAAACGATGCTGAAAGACGCAAAGAATTTCCTGGAGGCAGGAGCGGATGGCATCGTGTTCGGTTTCTTGCATGAAGACTGCAGTATCGACCTCGAACGCACGAAGCAGATGGCCGATCTCATCCATTCCTACGACAAAGAAGCCGTCTTCCACAAAGCCTTCGATGAGACCAAAGACCTCAATGATTCCGTTTCCAAACTCATCGGATGCAGGATCGACCGCATCCTGACATCCGGTGCCGCTGTCTATCCGGACATCTTACAGGGATGTAAGAAGATCCATGCCTTATATGAAAAATATGGCGATCGGATACAGCTCTTACCCGGCGGCGGCGTGCGTGTAAACAACATCAAAGACGTCATCACGACGGCCGGATCCGGACAGGTCCATATGACATCCAAGAAAATGAACGATGGCGGCTATCTCTGTCTGGATGAAGATCAGCTAAAGGAGATGCTGCAGCAGATCGCATCTTTATAAAATGACAAAAAAGAAAAAATTCAGGATCACCCGCAAGATGAAAAGAGCGATCGGCTTATCCATCGGTCTTTTGATCATCGCCTTTGTCATATACGGTATCTGTCATGAGCCGGAATACAAGATCGAGCCTTCCCCGTATTCGGAAAAATACGAGGCCGTCTACCAGTATATCCACGACGGCGATACGGCGGTCTTTTATATCGACGGCATGGGCGATGTGATCTGCCGTTTCCTGGCAATCGATACCCCGGAGATTGGCGAAGAAGGCTACAGTGAAGCCAAGCAGTTTACCGACAATACCTTGGAAAAAGCTTCGAAGATCGTGATCGAGCTCGACCCCAATTCCGAACGCTACGATGCCTATGAAAGACTTCTGGCCTGGGTGTGGGTGGATGGCGAACTGATGCAGGAAAAACTTATCGAAAACCGTTTGGGCAAAACAGCTTATATCTTTCATGACTACTTATATCTCGACTATCTGAAAAATATCGAAAAAAGTGTGACCGAGACCCAATAAAGTTACAGTTGATAGATGAAAGGAGGAAGGATATGGAAGACGACAAGATCGTAAATCTTTATCTTGAGCGCAACGAAAACGCGATCGCCGAGACGAAAAACAAGTATGAGAATTACTGTTTCTCGATCTCCTATTCGATCTTACATGATCAGCAGGATTGCGAAGAAACTCTCAATGACACTTATCTGGCGGCCTGGAACGCCATCCCGCCCCATCATCCGGAAAACCTCGCGACCTTCATCGGCAAGATCTGTCGCAGGCTCTCGCTCAACAAATGGCGGTCCAACTCCGCACTCAAACGAGGCGGCGATCAGGTGACTTTGTCCTTTGACGAGCTGGAAGGCTGCATCGGCGAAGACCGCAGTTTCCGTGAGGCTCTTCAGGAAAAGATCCTGACCGATTCAATCAACGAGTTCCTTGCCGGACTCAAAGAAAATGAAAGAAAAGTCTTTGTCTGCCGCTACTGGTATTTCGACTCCATCGAAGACATCGCGAAACGCTTTTCCTATTCTTCCAGCAAGACCAAGATGATGCTGAAACGCACCAGAGACAGGCTCAAAGACTACCTCATAAAGGAAGGAGTGCTGCAATGAAAACAGAAAAACTGATCAACGCCATCAACGACATCGATGACAGATACGTTGAAGAAGCTCACAGCAAGACAAAGAAGAAATTCGACATAAGCGCATATCTCAACTGGAACAGTTTCGGAAAGCTGGCAGCTGCCGCCTGCGCCTTGCTGTTAGTCATCAACCTTTTCCCGGTTCTCTTCCATTCCTATGGAAAGGGAGCTGCCGGAGGGGCATCTTACGATTCCTCCTACATGGCACAGGAAAGCGTCGCATATAACGGCGCCTATGCCTCGGAACCTGCCGAAGCATACTACGTTGCCGACGAGGAAGCGAAGGCTGAAGAGACGATCGCAGATACCGGCAACGCCAGACAAGGCAAGAAGCTGATCCTGACCTCCTATATGACCATGGAGACACAGGATATGGATGTCCTGCTGGAAAAGGTGAACGGCCTCATCAACAAGTACGGCGGCTATGTTCAAAGATCCTCGATCCGCAACCAGAACGTCAACAGCCGTACCTACGATTCCTCCATCCGCATCCCGGCAGATAAGTATGAAGCCTTCTTAAGCGAACTCAAAGGCGAAGGAAATGCGCTGTTCTATTCGGAAGAAGTCAAAGACATCACCGACGCTTACGCTGACATTGAAGCAAGACTCAATTCATTAAGGGCACAGGAAGCCAAGGTCCTCGAGTTCTACGACAAGGCCGAAGACCTGCAGGATCTGATCACCGTGGAATCAAGGCTCTCCGATATCCGCTATCAGATCGAATCCTATGAATCCCAGATCAAGAACTACGACCTCTTAGTCTCCTATTCGACGCTCAATCTGACCGTCAACGAGACCAAAGTCTATACCCCGGTCTCCCCGACCTTCTTACAGAGACTGGCCTCCTCTTTCTCCAGAGGCTTCAGGAACTTCTATGAAGGCATCGGCGATTTCATCATCGATCTGGTCTACAACATCTGGACTATCCTGTTCCTGGCTGTACTTGGCTTTGCCGGCTATCGCCTGTACAAGAGATTTCGAAACAGGAAGAAATAAGACATAAGAAAGCGACAGCTCCTGAATCAAGGAAGCTGCCGCTTTTTCTTTTTCCTCGGACGGGCCGATCATGACCCGTCGTTTTTTTACTCTTTTGCCAGACCCCCGACGATGATGCAGTTGTCCATCTGTCTGAAAAACTCCGACGGCAATAAAAGCTTGCCGTTTGCCTTCCCCGAGCCGACGATGACTTCTTCCTGATCAAAGATGCTTTCATCGACCAGGATCATGAAATCCTTTGGAAGGCCGACCGGCGTGATCGAACCGTATTCCATGCCGGTGACTTCACATACATAATTCAGATCGGCAAAACTCACTTTCTTGACGTCCAGCGGACCTCTGACTTTGGCATTCATATTGGCCCGCTTGCCATAAGGTACGACAAGGGCGGCATGTTTTAGCTGTTCGCCCCTTTGTCCTTCCACCACCAGGCAGTTGAGTTCCATTTCATAAGGAACGTCGTATTCCCTGCTCAAAGATTCGCCATCCGCAAATGCAGGATCGATCTCAGATACCCTGATGCAGCCCTTCGTATCGAAAGCTTTGATGTATTCATAGACCTTTTCAGGAAGCAGGTCTTTTCTTTCTTCGATACTTTGAAATTCCAGTTTCATTAATACCAGCTTCCTTTGAATGTATTTCCGTTTTCATCTTCCGCGATCAGCCGGCCTTTGTCGATGCTTAAGTAAAGCACATCGTTTTCATCTTCCAGATTCTGAGCGATGGCGTACCAGGAAGCATCGATATCCTTATATGGTTCATTGACGATCTGTGAAAGTCTGAACTGCCTTTTCTCTGCCCCACCGAAATCAATGACCAGGATATCCTGTGGATCATCCATATAGATATAGGAAACCTCATCTCTCCAATAGCCCCAGAGAAGCTCTTTGATCTCATCCTCCGTATTGGCATGATCTCTGGAACAAAGGATCGTCTCGTCCTCTTTCGAATAAAAGCCGTCTGACAGTTCCATAGTCAGCTGACTCTCTTTTATCATCGACAGCAGACCGTTGATGATCGGCCATCCTCCTTCCGGGAACTCAACGTCAAAATCGATCCATGTCTCTCCGTCTTCAAAAGACAGGGTCAGCATCCTTGACGGGGCATCCAAGGCAAAATATTCGCTTTCAGGAAGCTCATCCCAGACAGAAAGATTGTATTTGGAAACATATTCTTCGATCGGATCAAAGAGGCTTTCTTCTCCTTCATAGATATAGGTCCTGGTAGATCCGCCTTTCATGATCTCCCTACGTAATGTGAGTTTTCCTTCCTCCCTAGTCAGCATAAGCAGATCTGAGGCATAGTCCATGCCGCCGCTTTCATTGTACGCAATGCCTTTCAGGCCTTCATGTTTGCTTTCTTTCTGCAACAAAGATTCCAGCGTCACGTTTTCCCCTTCCTTTGTATTGTTATCCGTTTCCGGTACAGGTGTGCATCCACTGAATAATAACAGGATGATCAGTAATGTCAGATATTTTTTCATAGTTTTTAAAAAAGCTGTGCCTTGGCACAGCTCATCTGCTTATAACTGTCTGACTCCCAGGCAATAGGTCTGTCTGATGGAATAATCATCTTCCAGAACGACGATGTCCGCATCGAATCCTGCTTTGATACGGCCTTTGTGATCATCCATATTCAGATAACGCATCGGGTTGATGCTCGCCGCATCCAGTGCGATCTCAAATGGTACCAGCGCCTTTTCGACCAGGATCTTCAAGCCTTCGTTGACTTTTAAAGTCGAACCGGCAAGCTGTTTCTTTCCGGTCGTGATATGAGCGGAACCATCCGGATAGATCTCGACATCCTGACCGCCGAAATCAAAGACGGAACCGACTTCATAACCCTTGCACATGAGTGAATCGGTCACCATGATGCCAAAGCCCTGTTTCTCTCTGAAGAAGATATTCAAAGAAGCCAATGTAGAGTGGTTTCCGTCGCAGATGCATTCCGCATAAGTGTCATGGCATCGGAACGCCGCACCGACTGCCCCATTCGCCCTGTGTGAGAAACCGGTCATGCCGTTGTAGGTGTGGGTGAAACCCTTGGCACCGTTAGCCAGAGCCATGAGCGCCGTGTCATAATCCGTATCGGTATGGCCGATCGAAACGCAGACACCGTTTTCCGCGCAGTATCTGGTCAAAGTGAAATCCTCGTCGTGTTCCGGCGCCATCGTGATGATCTTGATCAGACCGCCGCAGGCATCCTGGTATTCCTTGAATTCTTCCACAGTGCCTTTGACGATGTATTCTTCCGGCTGCGCACCTTTGTATTTGACATCGAGATACGGACCTTCAAAGTGGATGCCTAAGATCTGCGCACCTTCCGGATCTTCCTTTCTGACTTCCGCAACTTCCGCGACCGCCTTTTTGAGCGTGTCATGAGACTGCGTCAGTGTCGTCGGACACACGCCGCATACGCCTTCCTTAGGAAGATCTTTCAGCCAGGCCTTCAGACCGTCCTTGCCGCCGGCCGTCGTATCATAACCGTGATAGCCGTGGGTATGCAGATCATAGAAACCCGGAACGATCCTGAGGTCCCCATAATCCTCATCGACCGGCTTTGTGCCATACGGATAGACCGCTTTGATCTTTTTATCCTCGATCTCCACCTGGGCAGGGATCAGAGAAGATGCAATATATACTCTTTTGCTTTGAATTATCATTTCCTTATTCTCCTCAATACTATCTTATCACTATCAGGGGGAAATGAGTTTATCCCTTAGACAGCAGTTTGGATCCATGTTTCAGCATCCGCATCCAAAACGTGTATAATGAAATTGTTAGGGGTAAAAGTTATACATGCCAAAAAGAAGGATCATTAAAGCGAGTGACCTTTCCGGGATCTTCATCTATCAGGATCCCAAAAAAGGCACCATATTCTATGATGTTTTAAGCCGCAAAGGATACATTCTGACATCTTCCGATGTCTCTACCTATACGCTATATACGGCCATGCTGCCGTTATGCATCGTGATGGCCTTGCTTTGCGTGCAGCTGTTCCATCTCAATTATCTGGCAGCCGCGATCATCTTCATTGCCTTATATCTGATCGCCGCCATGTGGTTCCGCTTCACTTTCTTCTATAAACTGCCTGTGGCAGAACGATGGAAACCGGTGAAGAAAGAAAACCTCTTCGTCTATATGGCGAGAGGCTACACCAAACAAAGGCTGATCGTGCTGATCCTGCTGCTGCTGGCACTGACCATCCTGATGCCGGTCTATGCAGCGGAAGAACACTTCGAAGGCGTCAACCTGTATGCGACATATGTCGTCGCTGCAGCGACCTTCGTAGGACTGATCATCACGACGACATCACTGATCATCAAGAACAAGCACAACTACTGATAGGAAAAGAGCCATGGCTTAACGTCATGGCTCATCTTTTTTATATTGTCTTTTTTCTATTCTTCCTTCAAAGAACCCAATGCAACGATCTCACCTGACTTGCGGTCAAACAGGATCGCATTGTTTCCTTTGAAACCGACTTTGACTTTATCGCCCAGCTTGTAGACGACACCGCCGAACATGACACCGGTCAGAAGATAATTGCCGATGGCAACACGGACGGTCGTTTCCATACCGGTCGGCATGGAGGAATAGACTTCGCCTTCGAATTTCTCATGATCGGAGATCTCGACGAATTCCGGACGGATACCGATGACATAATCTTCATCGGTATATTCGACCTCATCATCATAATCTTCCGTCTCATTGATCATCGCCACATGATACTTGAAGGACGTTTCCTTGTTGGAACGTTCGACATAGCCTTTCTTTGCAGCCTTTTCGCTCAGTTCCCTGCCCTTTTCTTCAAGCTTCAGGGCATATTCTTTGCGCCATGCCGCAATGTCCAACGGTTCATTCGGTACGAATCTGAGTTTCTTGCCGTTGAAGACTTCCAGTTCGAAATTTCCGTTCTCCTGTTTTCCATGCGCATCGATGAAGTTGATGGCCGGATTTCCTACGAAGTCGGCAACAAAGAGGTTGTTCGGTTTGTTGTAGACATCGAGCGGCGCATCATACTGCTGTAAGTCACCATTGTCGATCAGACAGATCTTGGTCGCCAGCGTCATGGCTTCCATCTGGTCATGGGTGACATAGACGAAAGTCGATCCGGTATCCAGGTGAAGTCTCTGCAGTTCGGAACGCATCTCCAAACGAAGCTTGGCATCGAGGTTGGATAACGGTTCATCCATGAATAATACCGTCGGTTCCGGTGCCAGTGTTCTGGCGATGGCGACACGCTGCTGCTGACCGCCGGAAAGTTCTGCCGGATAGCGGTCCATGAACATACCGATATTCGCGATCCTGGCCACTCTTCTCACGGAAAGATCCATCTCTTCCTTGGTCAGCTTACGCACTTCCTTTACGACCTCACCGTCTTTCATGGCGGTGAAATCCTCATCGAGCGTATAGCCTTTGGCTGCCGCCTTGGACTTGGCGTTTTCGATGACCTGATTGAGCTCGGAAACATGTTTCTGTGCTTCCGCGATGGCATCCGACGCCTTGTGCAGGTTATAGCCCAGCAGTTTCTTTGCGGAGAACTGTGAGATCTCATAGGCATCGATCAGTTTGACGATGGCCTTCTTTTCATCGAGTTTGCCCTTCTTGTCGAAACACTCGTTGATGATACGGGCAACGTCGTTTGGTCTCTGTAAGGCTTTGATCAGCTGTTTGGAAGTCCTGGCATCGAAATCGATGACCGGTAAAGCTTCCTTGACGTTGGTCAGACCGAAAGAGATGTTGTCATAGACCGTCATGTTCGGCCACAAGGCGTAGTTCTGGAAAAGGAAGCCGACCTTACGCTTGTTGGCAGGGATATTGATGCCTTCCGAAGAATCGAACACGACGCGATCGCCGATCGTGATCTTGCCGGAAGTCGGCGTTTCCAGACCTGCGATCATTCTCAAAGTCGTCGTCTTGCCGCATCCCGAAGGACCAAGCAGGGTGACGAAAGCATTATCTTCAATGACCAGGTTCAGGTCATCTACTGCATAGAATCTGTCATAACGTTTCGTGACATGTTCTAAAACGATTTTTGGCATAGTATTATCCTCCAATTCCTTCATCCAGGCTCGCGCCGGTGATCTTGTTTACTGCATAGTTGGAAATTAAGATCGTCACGATCAGTATCAGGTTGATACCGCTCGAGAATGCATAGAGACCCATCTCATCGAAATAGTCCAAGGTCGTCGACAGGATGAAACCCTGCACGCACAGTAACATGAACAATGACAGCTCTCTTAAGCAGGTCATGAACGGAAGCAAGAAGCCCGATACGATCGAAGACTTCTGGATCGGGATGATGATCCTGGTCATACGCTTGATCCAAGGCACATCCTGAATGATGGCCGATTCTTCGATCTCGTTGGACAGCTGCAGCATCGAGTTCAAAGAGCTTCTTGATGCGAACGGGATGTATTTGACTGTGCCGACGATGATCAAAGCGGTATAGGTATTGAACAGGTTCACCTTGCCCGAGGAGAACAGGATGAAGTAAGCCGCACCTACGGCGACGGAAGGCATCAGGTAAGGCAGGAAAGCCATCGAGTTGACGTAGCTTGCCAGCTTGCCGTGTCTGTCCTTGGAAACCGCATAACCGATCAGAGTACCGATGACACCTGCCGTCAGACAGCAGACGATGGAGACTAAGATCGTTCCGCGGAAGGCGTTCCAGATGGTCTTGTTGTGAAGAATACCCATCTGACCGTACATGCCGTTTTCGGTAACGTTTTCATTGGTAACCCACCACTTGGTGGTCAGGTTGTTGGTATTGCCGGTATATAAGAACGAATAATCGCCCGGATTCGGTAAGAAGGTCTCAAAGGCAAAGGAGATGATCGGATAGATCGATGTGAAGAAAGTGATGATCACAAAGACCACAGCGATGATGTATCTTCCTGAGCCGAGATCGACTTTCGAGATATGGCCGGACTTACCGGTAACGGTCGTATAAGACTTTCTTGAATGTAAGGACCTCTGGTTGAGATACATGATCGCCACACCGAACAGCATCATGATGATGCCGATGATCGAAGCTTCGCCTGTATACTTGTCATTCATCGAGACATACTTGGTCGCCAGAGTCGTAAGACCCAGATAGTGCGGGACCGGATAGGAACCGATCGTCGAACCTGCGACCAGTAAGATCGTCGACAGGATGGCCGGCTTGACCATCGGGATGGTGACTCTTGTAAAGATCTTCCAGCGCGGCGTATCCAGTATCGTCGCCGCTTCCTCAAGGTTGGCATCCATGTTTTTGAAGATGCCGCCGATCAGGATGTAGGCGAATGGCGCATAGTGCATGCCCAGAACGATGATACAAGGGAAAAGTCCCACGCACCACCAGGCCGGCATCGTGATGTTGAACAGTGATGCCAGCAAGCCATTGGATGTACCGGTCACGGCATTGGAGTTGAACAGGTTCTGCCATACGACAGCCAGAGTCCACTGCGGCATGATGTACGGGAAGATGAAGATCGAACTCAGATACTTCTTGAAGGCCATGTTGGTCCTGGTGATCAGATAGGCGAAGATACCACCGAACAGGATCGCAAAGGTGCAGGCACCGATGGCCAGCCAGACCGTATTGATCAAAGGCGTCCAGAGATTGGTCTTGGCAAGCCTTGAAGTGAACAAGTCGATATAGTTGGCAAAGGTATAGCCGCTCGCCTTGCCTGAAAGATACTGGTCGATCGTTCCCGGATGGACCTGGAAGGTATCACGGATGATCGCAAAGATCGGCGCGATCGTCGTGAACGTCACTAAGATGCCCGTCAGGATCAGGATGATGTTTTGAGGTTTGCTGAGATAAGTCTTTATGCTGTTGAGTCGTATTTTCATTGATTTTGACATAAGTTACCTCTCTTATAGAAAGTGCCTTCGTAGATCATACTACAAAGGCACTACGTTACTTACTGATGAATACTCAGAAACTTAAAACTGTTATTCCGGAGTATACTTGTCAAGCATCTCGATCCATGAACCGACAGTGAATGCGACGGATGCGCAGTACTTCGGATCTTCGACGACGAGCTTGCCATCACCGATCCACCAGTCATAGCCCTTATCCATCGTAGTCTCACATGCGACCTTTGCGGATAAGCCTTCGGAGTGGTGGAACTTCGCTTCTGTTTCTTTCGCAACGACAGGGTTGGAAGAATAGCCGCCTAAGTCCTTGCCCCATGCAGAGAAGCCATCGACGGTCTCAGTCATGTAAGCGATGAAAGCACAAGCTGTCCAAGGAAGCGGTGAGTTGTCTGTTACAAACAGATAGTGGCAATATGCGTAGCCGCCGATGCCTTCGTAACCCGGCTGGTAAGCAGCGACCTTGATGTTGTTGACGGAAACCGTATCAGTCTCTTCAACGGAACGGACCTTGGAATAAACCAGAAGACCGAATTTATCGACAGCGGATGCATCGACCAGTGTGTTGCAGATCGGGCCGTCATCGGTGACTGCATTGTAGCTGTTGACCCAGAGCTTGATCCAAGCCAGAGCGTATTTGCCGTTTTCGCCTAAACCTAATTCTGCCGCATCTTTTTCCAGTGCATCGACAGTCGGCTGGAAGTACGCCTGTTCCTCTGCAGAAAGCTTGTCATAGGCATCTTTCAGATATGCCGCATATTCGTCCTTCGTCAGCATGTATAAGAAGTTCTTGCCGACGATCTCGGAGTCGATATCCATGAACAGACCGTGTTCGCCTTCTGCTACGAAATCCCAGCAGTTGTCATAAGTCTTGTCCGGATTGACACAGTTGTATTCGAAGATCTTGTTGAGTGTCTGTAAAGGCAGATATCCTTCGTAAGCTTCCGGAGTCGTACCGTTGGCTTCCGCCCACTCTTTCGGGATGAAGGTATCCAGAACACCAGTCTGGACCATCTTGGATTCGATCTGGTTGCCATCCTGAATGAGGGTCATGGCGAAGGTTCCTGTCTCTTTGAGACCGTCAGCTGTCAGCTGATCGAAGATCTTATTGTTCTTCGGCTGCTGCCATTCGAATTCCATCTTGTAGCTAGGATCGATGGTCTGCAGATATTCGATGAACAGAGGAAGTGCGGACTTGCCACGGGAAGAGTTACCGACGCCATAGAACGTCTTGCCGTTGGACTCTTCGATGGCCTTCTTAGCCAGTTCTTCCAGCGTCATCCCCTGTGCTTCCGCGATGATCGCTTTGACACCGGAAAGTTCAGCTCCGCCGTTGTCTGCCGGTGCAGGTGTTTCTTTCTGACCGCAGCCAACAAAAGTCGTTAATGCCAAGACGATACTCAGCATTACCATCAGAATCTTTTTCATTTAATTATCCTTCTTTCTAGTAATAGCCCTAACGCTATTGCAAGCGTTAACATTATAACATCCTCCGGTGACCATGTTAAGGACACCGTCACATAGTTTTCACACAAAAATTTGATAAAAGCCCTTAAACAAAGGACTTTACAAACTCTTAATTTTATAAAAAAAATTTTTCAAAATCCTTCATTTTCTCCATTTTCCGTAATAACAGAGGTTCATCTGACCATGTCAATATAAAGATAAGAAAAAGAAGACCGAAGTCTTCTTTCTACCTGAACGATATCTCCGCACTCTTGAGCGCCTTATCAAGGACCTTCATCGTCGCCAAGGTCAGCTCATTGTACTTCCTCGCTGTTTCTAGATCCTTATTGTTGAACAGCTTCTTGAACATCACATACTCATCGTAATGCGGCACATCAGGATGTTTATTGAGCGCATATTCCTTTATAGAACCGTCGTTTGCGACGAGCTCCACTTTCTTTAAGACACTGGATGCATCGTTGGAACGGATGAAGCCCTTATCACCCTGTATGCAGACTAAGAGCGGCGCCTTGCAGTCCTTCGCGCAGACCGCATTGACCTTGAAGTTTCCATAGTCCATCACCAGGACACCGGAAGTGTCGATGCCCTTTTTCTTGTTGGCATAATAAACGACCTTCTTCGGCGTACCGAATAGTCCCATCGTGAAATTGATGTTGTAGATGCCCAGATCCATCAAAGCACCGCCGGCCTGCTTGCGATCGAATGCCGGAAGGACGATGCCTTTCTTGAACTTGTCATAACGGGAAGAGTATTGCGAGAAGTTGATGTCGACCATCCTGATCTCGCCGACCTGTTCCGTAAGTTCTTTGATCTTGGCGTAATTTGGCATATGCAGCATCGTCACCGCATCGAAGATGATCAGACCCTTTTCATTGGCCAGATCGATCAGCTTCTTTGCCTGCGCGTAATTGGCACAGAACGGCTTTTCCATGATGACATGTTTGCCATTCTCGAGTGCCTTTTTACCGATCTCATAATGCAGGGAATTGGGTACTGCCACATAGATGACATCGATCTTCGGATCGCTCAATATATCATCATTATTAGTCGAATAATAGGAGATCCCGTACTTCTCTTTCACTGCTTTGAGCTTTTCTTCGTTCCTTGCGGCAATGCCCACATATTTGAAACCTTTTACCATCTTCGTCGTTTCGATGAAAAACGGAACGATACCGCCTGCACCGATGATACCTACATTGATCATGCTATCCTCCTAATACTTCAGATCCGCTGACTGTAATGCCTGATCGAGGACTTTGGACTCGATCAGTGTCAGTCTGTTCCATTCATATGCTTTATCAAGATCCTCATTCCGATAGATCTCTATGAATTCCTTTAACTGATAGCTCCAGGAAGCAAATTCCCCCTTCTCTTCCTGTGAGAAAGACAAAGTCTTTCCGTCATTGAGTTTCAAAGTGAAATCAGCTGCCCGGCTCGTCGTCGTGTTGCAGCGCAGATACCCCCTGTCTCCCTGTATCAGGGCATAGGAATCGGCCTTGCAGTCCTTGGCAGCGATGCAGGTCGCCTTGAACTTGCCGTAATCCAGCACGAGGACCCCGGAAGTATCGACGCCTTTGATCACATTGGCATGATACTCGACTTTCTTCGGCTTGCCGAAAGATGATATCACGAAACGGATGTTGTAGACACCAAGATCCATCAAGGCGCCGCCGGCCAGATTCTTATCGAAAGCCGGCAGGATCTCCCCTTTCTTGAAACGGTCATAGCGTCTTGAATATTGTGAGAAGTTGCATACGACCAGACGGATCTCGCCAAGCTCCTCAAGATATTTCCTGGCTTCTTCATATGGCTTGGAATAGCCGGAAGGGATCGCCTCAAACAGGATCTTTCCTTTTTCTTTTGCCAGATCGATGAGTTTTTTCGCTTCCTTGTATCTCACCGTGAACGGTTTTTCCAGGATGACGTGTTTGTCATGTTTCAAAGCCTTCAGGGCATATTCGTAATGTAACTTATTGGGAAGTGCCACATAGATGACATCGATCGATTCATCGCAAAGGATCTTTTCAAGATCCGTCGTACAGTAATCGACGTCTTCTTTGAAAGGGATCAGTTTTTCTTCGTGCCGTCCCCAGATCGCCCGCAGATGAAAGTCTTCAAAGGCCTTTGAGGCACCGATAAAAACAGGAACGATGAAACCTGAACCGATGATACCGATATTGATACTCTTCATACCCTTATTATACATTTGATTCATTTTGACAATGCTATAATGTTAACGTATGTTCGACAATATCAAAGTCATCGCCGCCGACATCGACGGCACCCTTGCCAAGACGGCAGTCAACCCTTCCGCCTACACCCTGGATACGATCAGAGATCTGCAAGATGCGGGCTATCTTTTCGGTCTGGCTTCCGGAAGACCGGCTGACGACGTCGTCAACAAATACAAGGTCTGGGGTGCTGCCAGACAGTTCGATTTCATCATCGGCTGGAACGGCTGTGAACTCATCGACTTACATGAAAATAAAAAATATCAGTACAACAAACTGAAGAAAGAATGGATCAAAGAGATCATCGATTTCATGGCCGAATTCAATGCCAACATCCACATGTATCTGCCGGGGGTCTATATCGCCTCTTCCGATACCGACAAGGCCTGGTATTCCGCCTATAAGAATTCAAGGAAGTACATCGTCAGCGATGACATCTCCATCTTCTACAAGGAAGACAACTGCGGCATCATGTTCCGCTATGATCTCAAATACGATGAAGCGATCCATGAAAAACTCAAGACACTCAAAGACAAGCCGTACATCGGCTTCAATACGCAGAAAGATCTTCTTGAATTCTCACATAAGGATTCCAACAAGGGCTATGCCTTGAAACAGTACTGTGCCCTTCAAGGCATATCCATCGAAGACGTCTTATCCTTCGGCGATACCGACAACGACAATGAGATGTTAAGAATCTCCAACGGCGTCTGCTTAAAAGACGGCAACGAGAATACCAAGAAGCTCGCAAAATACGTCACAGAGGAAGGCTGTGAGGATGACGGATTCGCAAAGTTCATCCATAGGTACGTCTTATGATCAAAGCGGTATTCCTCGATTTTGACGGAACGGTCTTTTCCCATGCGAGCGCACGCATCCCCGCTTCCACCTATGAAGCGGTAAGAAAGCTCAGAGAAAACGGCATCAAAGTCTTCTTATGCACCGGAAGAGCCTTTGCGGAATTCTACGATTTCGATCTTACGGACTTCATGCTGGACGGACGCATCCTTTCCAACGGTCAGATGGTCTTTGACGAAAACGACGAGTTGATCTACGAATGTTCCATTCAAGGTGAACTCAAAGAAAAAGTCATCTCCTTATTCAAAGAAAAACGCTTCCCCATGTATATGGTCACCAGAGACGACATCTTCCTGAATGATGTCAATGAGACCGTCCTGGCAGTCCAGGATGCGGTATCTTCCGGCATCCCGCGCATCAAGGAATACGAAGGCGAAGATGTCTGTATGGTATCTGCCTTCTTCAATTGCGAGGAAGACATCCAGACGATCTATGAACTGAAAGATCTTGCCGAGATCACCTGGTGGCATATCGGAGCAGTCGACATCGTCCCGAAAGGCATTTCCAAAGCCAACGGCATCGACGAGGTATGCAAGAGATACGGCATCTTACAATCGGAAACGATGGGCATCGGCGACGGGGAAAACGACATCGGAATGTTACAGCACTGTGCCATCGGCATCGCCATGGGCAATGCGGCTGACAATACTAAAAAAAGCGCCGACTATGTCACCGATGACATCGACGAAGACGGCGTATATAATGCATTAAAACACTACGGGCTCATTTAGGAGGCAATCATGCAGTACGGTTTTTTAAAGATCGACATCCGATCTCCTTTTCCCACGACACAGTGCGGACACTCCTGTCAGGTCGAGAAACTCTTCGACTACCATGATCCGCTCTATGCCAGGGTCTTCTCCTTCAAAGATGAGGAACATTTCATCCTTCATTTCTCGATGGACCTGCTTGCCTTTGACCTGGAACATCGCAACGAACTCCAGGAATATTTCCAAGGCTATTACAACGACAAAAAGCTGCGGGTCATCACATCGACGACCCATACCCATTACGCCAATTCCGTAAGAGATCCCGAATATGTGAAGTATCTCTGTGACCTTCTCAAGAAGGAAACCGTGAAGATCGGATTCAGAGAGATCAGTGATGTGAAAGTCTCCTATCAGAAACTTCATACGACCGCTGTCGGCAAGTCACGGATCTCCGGCTATGAAACGGACAATGAAACGCTGGGTCTCATCCGTTTCTGTGAGAAAGACAGAGAATTCTTCGATCTTCTCTATTACAACTGCCACCCTACGATCCTACAAGCGAACGTCCCGTATTTCTCTGCCGAGTATCCGGGCTACGTCTTAAGAAAGCTTGAAGAAGCATATCCCGATCGTGACTTCTCCTTCTTACAGGGAGCAGCCGGTGACATCTCATCGCGATTCGTAAGAGACGGCCAGGATTATGAAGCCTTACAGAAGCTGGGTGATGCCTTATTGAAAGACATCGATCAGCTCTACAAAGAAGATCCTGAAAAGAAAGACCTCATCCTTCAATACAAGGAAGCTGAGATCGAATTCGACCATGAATTCACACCGATCGATCTTTCCAAGATCCGAAGTGATCTGTCGGAGCGTGAACTGGAAACGATACGTCTGGGTCAGATCGAACGGGCAAAACTGGAAAAGAAAAACAATGCGATCTTCGGCTCACCGATACAGAAAGCGATCATTTCCGCGCTGGATCTCAATGCCGTGAAGCTCATCTTCTTCCCCAACGAGATCTTCTCCGCGTATATGGACTACATCGATCTGAATAAAGAACTCTTGGTCTCCTACTCCAACGGCTATGGACCATACGTTCTTCCGATCGGTTTTAAGTACATCACCTACGAGATGTTCACCGATACTCTGACACAGGGATCCAAAAAAAGGATCATTTCGACCCTTCAGAATATATGATGACTGTATGCACTCCTTCTATATCGAAGGAGTGCTTTTCATTCAGACAGGTCTGAGGATCCCGTATGTACGGTACCCTCATCACTCCGTGCCTTAAAAAGAAGTCAGAGGCAAAGCCTCAGCTCCTTGACATAGAAGTCCGGATTCAGGACTTCCTTTCCCTTTTCCCATCTGCTTGCCGCCGGGATCGAAGCCTTGAAGCGCAAAGCCGAATCCTTGAACAGGCTGAGATAGAGGACTTCCTCCCCTTTGTGTTTCTTCTTGCATACGGCATACGCCGTCGAATACATCCTCGAGCTGAGTTCTTTCACCGTTTCAGGAGAAAGTCCGGGAAGAAGATGCATATACATGCTTTCATCGTAACGATACTCATAGATCTGCCCTTCTTTTCCGCTAATGGAATTCTTCAGCTTTCTTAAGATCCTTCTTTTGGAAAGCTCATCTGCACCGTAAGTAAACTTTACGGCTCTTTCTTCACCGGTCACAAGGTTTCTTCTTTTTACGATCTCAAATGTTTTTGCCATATGGGCTCCTTTCTTTCGAGCACAACAAAAAAAGGCTCGAACATAATGGACGGACTAATCCCATCCATTATTTTCAAACCTTTAAGTATCAGACAATCGAAGCCCTTTACGGCAGATTTATGATATCAGATCCGTAAAGAAAATCAAAGAGTTTTGCTGCTGAAGAAATGCCGATTGCACATTACGATTTGTATTTCAGTAATATCCTGGTGACGACGATCGTCGACAGCGTGATCAGAGTGACCGAGATCTGCAAATAATATGCCTTTGGCAGAACGAAGTACGCCAGTATCACCAGCGCCATCGAGGTGCATCTTGCCAGAGACAGGTAGGTCTCTTTGGCAACGATCCTTGCCGTCATCTCATCGGCATAACGGCCGATGATGTTGGCGGAAAGATAGGAATAAGAGTTGTCATAGAAGGCAGCTGCCATCGCATTTCCGATACCATAGAAGATCGCTCCGACGGTATTCGGCACAAAGATCAGCGAATAGGTCGATAAGATCTTGAACAGGACACCGATCTTCATCGTCCTTTCGATGCGGTCTCTCCGCAAGACCTTCTTTAACAGATAATATGAGAAGATCATGATGAAAGAGAACAGCGTCTGCAATCTTGAATAGGTACCGCCGCTTCCGGCCGCCTCATAGATCAGAAGGCCGATGACATTGAGTCCTACACCATCTCTCAAGCCATAGAAGAAGACAGCGATGCAATGATCCCGCCAGACCTTGTCTTTCAAAGACAGTGCCTTCAGCAAAGAAGAATCCTTGTCCCTGGAACGGGCGGACATCGATAAGGCCATGAAGATGACAAAGATGAAGATGATGATGATCGAAAATAAAATGAAACGATAGCCTTCCATCTCCGTAGCCGTATTGGCTAAAACGAAACTGGAGAATATCGGTGCCAGCAGGGATGTGATGTTGGAAAAGATGCCGTTATACGCCAGGAAGGAAGCTCTGGTTTCGACACTGGAAACGATCTGGTTGCAGGTATTGGCGGAAAAATAATAGAAGCCTTCGCCCGAACCGATGATGGCTGCCACGATCAGCACATAGAAAGGATTGGCTTCAAACAGAGGTCCTGCCAGCAAGGAGAACACCAGTCCCAACGTGATGAACACAAGTCCCAGAGTATAAGTAAGCGTGAAGGAGTGCCTCTTACTCAGGTGATTTCCCAGCATGAAAAAGATCGGGAACAAACCGATACGCACGATGATATACAAGCACATCAACGGCAAAGAGCCTGTATAGATGTACAGGTAGACGGAGATGAACTGTGAGACCAGAGTCGCACCGAAATTGAAGACGGTATTGAGCATCACCGTCTTTTTCTCTAAAGGATTCATGCCATACCATCATAACGCATTTTTCCAAAGAGAAAACACAAAAAGAAAGGCCTTTGTCTGATTTTACAAAGGCCTTTGCATTGTAAGCGTTTAAAGTTCTTCGCCGTTGGTCTCGATGACCTTCTTGTACCAGAAGAACGAATCTTTTCTTCTTCTGGAAAGATCGCCGGTACCGTCATCGTACTTGTCGACATAGACGAAACCATAACGTTTCGCCATCTCGCCGGTCGAAGCGGAAACGACGTCGATCCAGCCCCAAGGGGTATAACCCATCAGGTCGACACCGTCTTCCACCGCTTCCTTCATCTGTTCGATATGTTTCTTCAGATAATCGATGCGGTAGAAATCGTGAACGGAACCGTCTTCTTCAAGTTTGTCATAAGCACCCAAGCCGTTTTCCACGACCATGAGCGGGATCTGGTAGCGGTCATAGATCTCGTTGAGCGAATATCTCAAACCTTCCGGATCGATCTGCCAGCCCCAGTCAGAAGCTTTCAGGTACGGGTTGGCGACACCGCCGACCAGATTGCCGCCGGCTTTGGCCAATACGGCATCGTCTGCGCTTTCACAGCCCGACATGTAGTAGCTGAAGGTGTAGAAGTCGACCTTTCCTTCTTTTAAGAGTTCCTCATCACCCTCTTCCATATGGATGCGGATATCGTTTTCTTGTAAGAAACGCTTCGCATAGGAAGGATAGTAGCCTCTGACCTGAACATCCGAGCAGTACCAGTTGACGACACGCATCATCTTCTGGCACTTCAGGACATCCTTCGGATCACAGGTATACGGATACTTGGTCGCAAAGATCGACATGTTGCCCATCTTAAACTGCGGATAGTGCTCATGAGCGTATTTGACAGCCTTGGCGGAAGCCACGAACTGATGATGAAGTCCCTGATAACGGACCTGAGGTTCATCCGGGACCTTATTGATCGGACCGTTGTAACCCTTGATGGTACCCAAAGATAAGACCGCACCCATCGGCATCGTACCGGAGTTGATCTCATTGAAAGTCAGCCAGTATTTTACCTTGTCTTTATATCTTTCGAAGATGGCCTTGCAGTAATTGAAATAATAGTCGATCAGTTCCCTGCCATACCAGCCGTTGTATTTTTCAACAAGGGCGTATGGAAGCTCATAGTGAGAGATCGTGACTAACGGTTCGATGTCATATTTCTTCAATTCATCAAAGACCTTGTCATAGAACTCCAGACCTTTTTCATTCGGCGTTTCTTCCATGCCGGTCGGGAAGATCCTTGACCAGTTGATCGACATACGGAACACATTGAAGCCCATCTCGGCAGCCAATGCGATATCTTCCTTGTAGTGATGATAAAAATCCGTCGCTTCCTTGGAAGGATATAAGGTGCCTTCTTCAAACGTCGGTGTTACACGTTTCGGCGAAGTGTGGGAACCGTTGGTGCAGTGATCGGGAACGGAAAAGCCTTTTCCGTCAACGTCCCAGGCACCTTCGTACTGATTGGCAGCGGTCGCACCGCCCCATAAGAAATCTTTTCTAAGTGTCATGTTTACTCCTTTGTGAAAGACCTGCCAGAACAGGTCTGAGATATTATTTACCTTCTTCGTCCTTATATAAGATAAATGTCACAGCAAAAGCGATCGCGATACCGACGAGCGCAGCGATAGCGCCCCAGATAACGCCGCTGTACGGATTTTCACCGCCGATGAAGTTGATCAGTGTCATGATGGAAGGCGAACCACCCATCGTATAGCCCTTGACACCGAAGATACCGCAGATCAGACCTGCAGCACCGGCACCGGCAACAGCGCCGATCATCGGTTTGATGAAACGCATGTTGATACCATACATCGCCGGTTCGGTAACGCCGGCAACGATCGCCGAGATACCGCACGCGATACCTTCCGAACGGATCTCGGTATCCTTGGTCTTTGCAGCGACACCAAAGGAAGCGGCACCCTGACAGATGTTGGAGCAGAACATCGTAACGAGTACGACGACATCATAGCCCAGCAGTGCCATATTGTTGATGGCCAGCGGGATCAAAGCGTAATGCATACCTGTCATGATGATGAACGGCATGATCGCAGAAAGGATCGCGACAGTCAGCCAAGGAACGGCATTGTACAAAGCGGAGATACCGGCTGCAACGACGTTGCCTAAGATCGCACCGATCGGGCCCAATACCACCAGCATGACCGGTGTACACATGAGCAAGAACAGCATCGGCTTTAAGAAAGCCTTCAGAACGTTTGGCGAAACGCGGTCGGCAAAGTCTTCCGCCCAGCCCATGAACGGTGTCATCAACAACATCGGAAGAACGGAACTCGTATAGGAAGCACCGACGACCGGTAAGAACCCGAACAGATATGTACAAGGCTGGCCTAAGAAAGTGCCGTATCTTGCGACTTCGCTGTCGCCTGCCAGCAAGGTGATCAGATCAGGATAGCAGAGCATCGCACCGATGACCATGTATAACGGAACGGAATGGCCTGTCTTCTTGGCGATGGACCAGCCTAACATGACCGGCAGCATGTAGAAGAACGAATCGGCCATTGAGAATAAGATCGTATACGTCGGACCGGCTGCATCCAGTACTTTTAATGTCGTAAGTAAAGTCAGTAAGACCTTGACCATACCGGTTCCAAGCATCGCCGGAAGTAACGGTGTCAGACAGCCTGCAACAAAGCCAAATAAACGTGTCAGGGCATTGCCTTCGGCCTTCTTTGGCGCTGCAGAAGCCTTTTCTTCCGTGAAATTGTCTAATTTGCTGAACTCTTTGAACAGGTTGGAAACTTCGTTTCCGATGACGATCTGGTACTGTCCGCCCTGTTTGATTACGGATTTGACACCCTTGATCGCTTTGACGGTCTCATCGTTTGCCTTGGATTCATCCTTTAAGACAAGACGAAGTCTCGTCATACAGTTTGTCGCCGAAGCGACATTGTCCTTTCCGCCGACGGCTTCCAGGATCTCATTAGAAGTCTTTACATAATCTAGTGCCATTTAAATCCCCTCCTATATTCATGGCAATATGCTGAAAACAAAAAGGACCGCTGATATCAAATCAAAAACACCATATGCCTTGTCTTTGCCAGATATGCGACAGTCCTGATAACGTTTTCATAAACTGCTTATATTCTAACATTTTATGCGGGAGATCAATGTAAAAAAAATTAAAAAATCCGCAAGATCATTTCTTGCGGAAAGAACGTTTTATGTTGTTGAAGGCATCCGGGATCGATAAGCTCTTTTCCCTGTTTTTCAGCGCCTCGATGTATTTGAGATCCTTTTCCCTTACCAGGGAATACAATGCCTTATAGGCTTTGTCGGCCTCAAAGGTATCCTTTATGATCTGTCTGCCGTCGATCATCTTCACTTCAACCGTATCGTGGCCGTCCTCATGTTTGATGAGCCAGCTTTCCATCTGCTCGAAAGGCAGGAAGTATGCCGTTCTGGCTTCCTCGTCGCCGTAAAACATGATGCCCTTATCAAAGATATCCATCACTTTGAAGTCTCTCACCAGTTTCAGCACCACGAAAGACATGAAGATGAAGAATACACCTAACAGACGCACGTACAGGTTGTTCGGGATCATCATCAGTATGCCTAAGACGATACAGACGATCGGTGCCTTTTTCGGCTTGAAACAGATCGCTTTTACAAAATTTCCCTGAGGCTTGCAATCGATCACATCGACATAGTTTACTTCATTCATACAAATATGATTCTAACATAAAAAAAGATGACCGGAGCACCGGCCATCTGTACTTGATCTTACAAACCGTTCTTTGACAGAAGCTCCAGGAAGTTTTCTGTCTCGTTCATCGTCGTCAGTCTGCTGGTCAGTACGCCGCCTCTCATTTCAGCGATCTTGCGGTAGCACTTCGCATCATCTTCCGTGACAGCGATGGACTTCGTGACCATCTTGTAGTTTGTGCCCTGGATCGGAGCAGCATTACCTACGTTGACTTCCTTGACTTCAAGACCGGATTCCAATACCTGCAAAGCATCAGATGGGAACTTGCAGATGATGAACATCGTCTCATCCGGATGTTCTTGCGCATATTTGATGGTTTCGGCAACGGAGAATACATAAACAGTATTTCCTCTGGCAGCCATCGGCAGAGCCATCTTCTGGATCGGGTCAGCAGCTACTTTATCATTGCAGACGATGATCTTGTCTGCACCGATCGAATTCATCCAGGTAACGGCTACCTGGCCATGGATCAGTCTGTTATCGATTCTTAAATGTTTGATCATAAAATGATACCTCCATAAATCATTATAACACTCTGCAGTAAAGCGTTTACATTTTTAATAAAAGAAAGCGCAGATCATAAGACCTGCGCTTCATACCCGTTTTTAATCTTTAAGATTAAGCCATCCAGCCGAGCGCACCTAAAACGAATGCGACGACGAAGAGGATCAGGATGACTGACAGCGGAGACATCTTTCTGACCTTGATCAGATAGTAGCAGCCGAATGTCAGGCAAAGAGGTACCAGGTAAGGGAAGATGGCATCGAGGACCTGCTGTAAAGTCTTAGCTTCAACAGTAGCACCGTCGATCGTCAAGTCACTACCTAATTTGACCGGTAAAGTAGCACCGATCATAGAAGGAACGAATCCGCCCATGACAGTGACACCTAAGATGTTAGCACCGACCTGCAGCTTGTCGATCATACCGGCACCTGCAACATCGTTGATAACGTTAGCACCCTGTTTGTAACCATAGTTGAACAATGGCCATCTTAAGATGAACAGAGCTAATACTGGAAGTGTGGAAGCCAGGATAGCGCCGATAGCGTTACCTTCGGATGCCAGACCTGCAGCGATGATGTTGAACGGAGGAGTAACTAAGACTGCCTGGATCGTATCACCGATACCGGCTAAAGGACCCATCAAAGCGACCTTTAAGCTGTCGTGAACTTCCGGCTGTCCGCCTTCTTCAAGGGCAACACCTGCACCGCAAATAAGAGCGGAAGCTCCCGGGTGAGTGTTATAGAACTGCATATGTCTTTCGAGCTGTCTGCACTGTTCTTCGTTGCCATCATATAATTCTTTTACGATTGGAACCATTGCGTATGCATAGCCGGCAGCCTGCATCTTTTCATAGTTCCAGCACCACTGTAATGCCCAGTTGTGTCTTGAACATGCTTTCTTTAAAGCAGCTTGTGTTAACTTTTTAGCCATTATTCGACACCTCCCTTAACAAAGAAGCTAGCAGCAGCCAGACCGACTAAAGCCAAAGCTACTGTACCCATACCGGCGTAAGCGAACAATACGAAGCCGATGATGAAGAATGGCCAGTATTTCTTGAGATCCATGTAGGATAACAGAAGAGCGAAACCGACAGCCGGTAAGACTTTACCGACGACTCTTAAGCCGTTAGCGATCCATTCGATGCTTGTAGCAAAGTTAGTCAGCGCAACGACGTTGTCGATCAGGACCATACCCAATACGACCGGAAGCATTCTTGATAAAGCCCAAGGCAGAACACCTAATAAGGTGAATGTTTCGAACTTAGGAATGTTGTTGTCAGCTAATGCTTTTTCACCTAAATGCTGGAAGACAGTCGTTGAAGCACGGCCTAAGATATCCATTTCAGACATCAGAAGGGCAATACCCTGAGCAACGACGATACCTGCATCTACGTTACCAGCCTTAGCACCTACGACAGTACCGAAGATAGAACCTGTGATGAAGTCAGGAATCGTAGCACCACCATATGTGTAGAAACCTAAGCTGTTGATCAGCATGACGGAACCGACCTGCAGACCCATTGCAACGTTACCAGTGCAAAGACCAGCCAGGAGACCAGTAATGATAGGAGTACGAATACCTAAACCGGACAAATCCAGGACCATAGCCACACCTGACCATAAGCCGAGGATTATACCTAACATTAAATTGCTCATAATAGTTATGAACCTCCTTACAATTTGATTGTAGGACATACTGAAAACGATTTCAACAATTTTCACACAATGCTCACACAATTCACATAATTATGTGCAAGTGGTAAAATTGAAATGTGAGGTATCAATAGATCATGCAGCTGAAATTGTATAAAAGGTCAACTTTATTACTTACGATCGTCGTTATCATCGAAATTTCGATGATTTTACTGCTTATCAAGACCAGGGAAAGCTGGCAGAACAACGCCATACTGACGATTCTTGGCTTTGCCGCCTTCATGTTTTTACTGACGGTACTTTATTCCTATTACGATCTCAACGCCGACAAAAAGCTGATCCGCAAGGCAGTTTCCAATGGCGATGTGGCGCTTGCCCGCATCAAAGACGGCAGCTTCGTCCGCTTTGCAAGAGACGCCAGATTCAAGAACCATGTCTTCTGGAAACTCGATGTCGAGATCTACGACAACGACATGAAGTCACACGAAGCACAGATCATCGAAAAGTTCTCCCTTCATCAGACAACCATCCCGAAAGGCGATGTCTATGTCACCTATGTCGAAGGAAAAGAAAACGATTCTCTGATCATCCCTAACGTCATCATCGCATCCATTCCCGAATACAAGGTCCTGACCGATGAATATGAAAAGGCACTCAAGCCGAAATACCTGAATGCCTATATCAATGACGGATTGTTATTGGAAAGCTACAAAGAATCGTTGAACCGAAAGTGAAGCAAGCCTTCACTTTTTATTTTCGAAACCCTGCATTTCATCCAGGATCTCATATAAGGCCAAAGAACGCTCCGTTACGATCCTTGTCGTATCGCCGAAGCCCATCATGGTCTTGGAATCCGAATTCATAGGCCAGCTGATCAGACCTTCGTGATTGGGATCGGAAGTCCGCACGAAAGAAAGAAGTGCAGAAGCCATCTCGTCGGACAGCTCTTTGTCTCTTTGATCAAAAACAGAACCTTCCGGGATGTTGTGATAGAGATAGATCTCTTCCCCGGAATGCCAGCTGCTTAAATATCCGTTGTTGCGGTCAAAGAAATATTGATAGACCGGGATATCATTTTCTACCGCCAGACGGTTGAGGCAGTAATGCGGATAAGAGAAATAGATGCAGCAGTAGATCTCAGCCCAGTATTCATCCGCTTCCTTATCATCTTTTGTATCGTAGATCTTCAATACCGCATCGGCATGATCGCCGAAATAGCGGCGTATCCTTTCCTCAAAGTTTTTCATATTCGCATGCGAGAACAGGATGAACGGTCCGCTTTCTTCGCTGTTATAGCCATGTAAGATGGCCGATTCGTTATGGATTCCTTTCTTATAGGACTGATAAGGATCTTCTGTCAGCACATAGCCGTCGACCGTCATATGATGCTGGGTCTCTGCCTCCTTGACCAGATCTTCCGCCGGGATCTTTCGAAGATCTTCCACGCTGCTTGCGCCATAGCGTTCCATCAGTTCTTTGCCGGAAGAAAGCGCATCTTCATAGCTGCGGTAGGAGTGTGTCGGGATCTTGGCAGCGACTGTCGAAGACTCCAGGACCGCCTTATCGAATAAGCCTTTTGCTAAAGGTGAAGTACATAAAGCCGAAACGGCTGCCGAACCGGCCGACTCGCCGGCGATCGTGATGTTATTTTCATCACCGCCGAATGCGGAGATGTTCTCCTTTACCCATTTGAGAGCTTCCACCATATCCAATAAACCGTAATTGCCTGTCGTATGCTCGGTCGATTCATTTGCCAATTCTTCGTTTGCATAAAAACCGAATACGCCGAGACGATAGGCGAAATTGACGACGATGATCCCCTCCTTTGCCAGACCTTCTCCGTTAAAATCACGGTACCATGTCTGCCCCGACTTCAAAGATCCGCCATGGATATAAACTAAGACCGGAACCTTTCCTTCCGGCTTTGAAGGACGCCAGATATTCAGGTAGAGACAGTCTTCACTCGCTTTGAAATCATATTCATCGCCTAACTCCGGCACATAGTCGTGATAACCCACGATCCTTGCGATTGAAGAATAGATCGGAAGATCCTTTTCCTGCATCGCCATCGCCATGAAATGATCCGCAAGCAGGATGTCGTCCCAAGGATCGGCTTTCTGCGGCTTCTTCCATCGCAGGTCTTCGATCGGTGGCTTGGCGTATGGGATACCGGCGAAGACTTCGACCGTTCCCTCTTTGTTGAATACGCCCTGTACCTTGCCATATGCCGTTTCATAGATCTGAGTTTTCAAAGGATCTTTTCCCTTCACAGCTGGTACATATCTTTCCTTCGGCCAGCTGAAAAACAGGATCAGGACAAATACTGCGACCCAGATGAAATAGACCAGCACATTTTTAAAGCCGTTGATCTTTGCAGATACAAAGAAACATAAGCCGGTGCACACAAAAGTCAGAAACCAGCCGAACAGCGAATTCTTATTCAGCTCCAATACCGCAAACATCACGATCATCGTGATGATCTTAATGATCCATCCAAGTGTTTTCATAGAACCTATTATATAAAAAAGAAGACACAGCCGATGTCTTCTTGATCAAAATCCCATATCATACCATTCTGATGCATGGTTCATCATAAGACTCCATCGCCCTGTCATGACTTAGCAGTATCATCCCCTCCTGTTTTGCCTGGGCGATCAGCCCCCGATCGAAAGGATCTCCATTTGCATAAGCCCCTTCTTTGAGCTTCAGATCATCCATGCAGATCGCATGTTTCGGCTTCATCGGCATCGTGTAGTAACCGGCTCTCAGACAATCCTCATAAAGTTCTTTTCCGCTCCAGTCCATTGCATCAGGATTCTTCTTATGTTTGATTCCAACCTCCATGACCGACAGAGCTGAAAAATAGATGTTATTATTTTCATCCTCGATGATCGTTCTGAGCTCCTCGGAAAGTCTCTTATCTCCATCCAGAGCCCAAATGATGATGTGTGTATCCAAGATATAATCCATTTTTATTCTCCGTAAAACTCCTTGGCGATCTCTTCGTTCATTGCGTTGAATGCATCTAGATCCAAAGGCTTATGTTTTCCCTTCGCAATACCGATCCTTTTGTTTTTCGGCTTTTCGTACCTCATGATCCTGGCGACCGGAACACCGCTCCTGCAGATCAGGACTTCATCTTCTTCTTTGTTTTCCAGAAGCTTCACCAGTTTTGTCAGAGAAGTCTTTGCTTCCAGCATATTTACCATTGTCATAATGATCCCTCCTCACTTTGATTTTACTGATCTTGGCCAGCTTGGTCAAGTAAAGCATAAGGCAAAAAGAAAACGTCTTTTTCAAGACGCTTTCCTAAATAATTAACCTTTGACGACTTCCTTGATATGCTCGGCTGTCAGGCCATATTTCTTCAAGACATCGTTCATCTTGCCTGACTCGCCAAACGTATCGTTGACGCCGATCGGCGTGACCGGTGTCGTGATGTCCGTCTTTGCCTTGATCTCAGCGACCAGAGAGAACAGACCGCCGACGATCGAATGTTCCTCAAGCGTATACGCTCTCTTATGGCAGGCAAGAAGCTTTCTGATATCTTCTTCGTCACACGGTTTGATGCAAGATACGTTGACGACTGTCGCATCAAGCTCTTCGGCAGCCTTCAAAGCTTCCTGGACCATCAGACCCATCGCAAACAGCACGACATCGCCATTGCCTTTACGTAAGATATCGACTTTATCGAAATCGAATACTGTGTTTTCATTGTAGACATCGTCGACCTTGCCTCTGCCCATACGCACATAGCACGGACCATCGATCTTGGAAACATAGTCGATGACGGCTTTTGTCTCGTACTGATCGCATGGGACGAAGATCTTCATATTCGGAAGGGCACGCATGATCGCGACATCTTCACAAGCCTGGTGGGATGCGCCATCCTCGCCGACGGAAAGTCCGGCATGCGTCGCACAGACTTTGACATTGAGTTTCGGATAACAGATGGAATTGCGGATGATCTCCCAGGCTCTGCCTGAGGCAAAGATCGCAAAAGAGGAGGCAAATACGGTCTTGCCGGATGCGGCCAGACCGGCTGCCATGCCCATCATATTGGCTTCGGCGATACCGGCATTGAAATGACGTTCCGGGCAGGCCTTCTTGGCCTCGATCGTCTTTGTGGACTTGGTCAGATCGGCATCGAGGACGACGATGTTCTCATTTTCTTTGATCAGTTCAGCCAACTTTTCGCCATAGGCGACTCTTGTCTCCTGTGCCATCTTAACAGACCTCCTTTAAGTCTTCCATTGCGATCTTGAAATCTTCTTCCTTCGGGGCAGCGCCATGCCATGCATAATTGTTTTCCATGTAAGAAACGCCCTTTCCTTTGACGGTATGGGCTATGATGACTGTCGGAACGCCCTTGGTCTGTCTGGCAAATTCAAAGGCATTTCTCAAAGACTCGAAGTCATTGCCATCGCATTCCACCGTTGCCGCACCGAATGCTTTCGCCTTGTCGAGAAGCGGCAGAGGTCCGATGACGTCCTGGACATTGCCGTCGATCTGCAGACCGTTCTGGTCGAAGATGATACACAGATCATCCAGTTTATAGTGACAAGCTGCCATCAGGGCTTCCCAGACGATGCCTTCTTCGGATTCACCGTCACCGCAAAGCGCATAGACTCTGTTTTCTTTTCCGTCGAGCTTGTTGGCAAGTGCCATGCCTACCGCACAGGAAACGCCCTGACCTAAGGAACCTGTCGACATATCGACGCCGTCGATGTAGTTCATATTCGGATGGCCCTGCAGCTTCGAACCCAGCTGGCGGAAACCGAGAAGATCTTCATCCATCAGACCGGCTTCCTGAAGCGTCGCATAGAGGCCCGGTGAACAGTGTCCCTTGGAAAGGATGAAACGGTCTCTGTCCTTGGAAGCGACATTGTCTTTATTGACATTCATTTCTACGAAATACAGGTAAGTGAGGATATCGGCAGCACCCAGAGATCCTCCCGGATGCCCGGATTGCGCCGCATAGACCATCTTAACGATATTTCTGCGGATGTTCAGTGCATGTTTCTTCAGATTATTTACATCCATGATTAATAATTCCCTCCGTTTTCATTATAGATTAAAATGATGTATTTCAAAACGGCCAAAAGCCATCAGGCTCAAGAATCTGAGCAGCTGTCTGTCAGATCTTCCTATCCCTGTCCGTAATACGCTCCGGGACCGTGTTTCCTTAAGAAGTGCTTGTCCAGCAGTTCCTGCTGCATATCTCCGGTCTCAGGATTGACTAAGAAAGTCTTCATCGCCATCTCGGAGAGTGCCTCCAGGACGACCGAGTTATGGACCGCATCGAAGGGATCCTTGCCCCAGGTGAACGGACCGTGGGAACGGACCAGGACAGCCGGCATCTGATCGGGATCGATCTTGCGCTCCTTGAACGTTTCGACGATGACCTTGCCGGTATTGAGCTCATATTCGCCGCTGATCTCTTCCGGCGTCATATATCTCGTGCAAGGGATCGGACCATAGAAATAATCCCCGTGTGTCGTACCCAGAGCCGGGATGTCCCTTCCTGCCTGCGCAAAAGCGACGGCATTGATGGAATGGGTATGGACGACTCCGCCGATATTCGGGAAGTTCCTGTAGAACTCAAGGTGTGTCATCAGATCGGAAGAAGGTTTGAGCTTTCCTTCGATCTTGTTGCCTTCAAGGTCAGTGACGACCATATCTTCCGCCGTCATCTTGTCATAATCGACACCGGAAGGCTTGATGACGACCAGTCCTTTTTCCCGGTCTATCCCCGAGACATTGCCCCAGGTAAAAATGACCAGGCCATGTTTCGGCAGTTCCAGATTCGCTTCAAAAACTTTCTGTTTCAATTCTTCTAACATCCTTCAACCTCCAATATTTGACCGTAATGTATTCCGATCCGATCGACCGGATCATTTTTTACTGCTTTGGATCTCATCAGACTCTTAAGCAGATCATAGGCCTTTTCTTCTTTTCTCTTTTAACTTATTTTACTATTATCTGCGCATCTTTCCTCATTTTCTTCTTACAAGGATGCGGCCGCTGCCGATGATCACAGCTGTGTCTAATCCATAGCTTTGCACGGCTTCATCAAAATAATATTCAAAATCGAGTAGAGACTATTTTCTAGTCCCTCTCACACCACCACACCGTGCCGTTCGGCAGTGGGCGGTTCAGTTAAACCTGATTTAACTTTAGGTTATGTCTTGTTATGTAGTAATCCAAAGGATCGACTAAGCCGGCACG
>JAFRQF010000033.1 GCA_017428765.1 Erysipelotrichaceae bacterium | reverse complement strand
GGTGTCCATTTGCGGTTCTTTCCTCCTAAAGGTCTGCCCGTTCCCATATGTGATACATCACTTCCTTTCTGACTTCATTGTATGAAAAAAGTAGACAATGTGCCTTTTCGGGTTTTGTCTACTTTTACGTTAGCAGTTCAGGGCTTCAGCTTTTCATATCCTCATTTTTCAGACGTTCCAGGATGGAATGGATGCGTTCACCGTAATTATCGAAATCTCTCTGGTCGGTGATCACATCGCAGATCAGCTGTTCCGCCTCTTCCTCCGAATACCCGGCATCGAGCAGGGCATCGAATATCTTTCCATAGGATTCAAAAGGTATCATGTTCATATCTTTATTATGGCACCCTTTCTCATAAAGTGACAGGTCCGGATATGATTTTAAGAACATCGTCTAAGGAAGTGATGTGTTCGTCCGCCTCTTCAAGGTAAAGTCCCTTCACTCTTTCCAGCCCCAGCGTATTCAGTCCGGCTGCTTTGGCCGATCTGACACCGCCTGCGGAATCCTCGATGACGATGACCTCATCTTTTTGATAGCCGTATTTATCCAGCATATACAGATACGGAACAGGCGAAGGCTTTCTTGCCCCGCACAGGTCCTTGCCGGAGATCCCGTCAAAATACTCATAGATCCCCATCTGCTTCACCATCATTTCCACCCTCGCAGAATCCGTATTGGAACAGATGTAGCAGGAAAGCCCTTTTTCTTTGCACAGGTTCAGACATCCTATGACATCATCAAAAAGAAAGCACGAGGCATCTTCAGGAAAACGGTCGTTGTTCTTCTTGCGGAAAGAGGCTGCAGCTTCATCCGCATCGATCTTCACCCCGTACTTTTCTTCTACGATCCTCACCTTGTCATACGGACCGTAGCCGATGAAAGCGATATGGTCTTCCTCGTCACAGATGACTCCGTATTCTTTCATCGTGTCATCGAAATTCACAGCATAGAAAGGTTCCGTATCGCCAAGCGTTCCGTCAAAATCAAAAATCACCGCTTTTATCATGTCTATATGATACCCCATCATAAGAAAAAGACCGGAACTTTTCGTTTCAGTCTTTGAAGTGATTTATTTTTTCTTTACTGTACTAGAGTTCGATGCTGGTACGCGGTATCTGCAGGATCAGATCGATATCGTGATCTTCGCAATACTTTGCCAGCTTGAAGAAGACCACCGGTGTCTTCTCGATCAGAGAAGGCATGCCCACGACCGGCTTGTCGAGTCTTGAAAAGAAGTTATCCCAGTGAAGCGGGATGATGAGCTCCGGCTTTACCTTTGCGGCCGTCTCTTCAAAGAAGATCCTTTCCGTTTCCGCGTCTGCCTTAGCCAGTCCGGCAACACCTAAGAACAGCACGTCTGCCTCATAGCCGTCCAGCTGTCCCTTGATGTAGTTGAAGCTCGGACGGATCATATATTTCTTATCCTTTGTTTCCACAAAGAAATCATAGGAACCGCCTTCCTTATAGCTTCTGAGTCTTGCCGGCTGTCGGAGAGGTTCATCGATCGTTTCACCCAGGTCGTTGTTCAAGATCGTCGGCTTGGAATGCAAGGACTTTAAAACTGTGATCTTATAATCACCGACCTCATAGGTCTCGTTCTCCTTGAACTCGATCAGTTTCTTTTCATCGACGTCTCCGCCCCTGCAGACATTCATCGCTGAAGAAGTTCCATAGACTGCAGCACCGGTCTTATTTGCCACGTACGGCACATCCATGACATGGTCGTGGTGGCTGTGGGAGACAAAGATCGCCTTCAGGCGGTCGATGTGATGTTTCTTCAATAATTCATCTGCCAGCTTCGTATCGGTCGGTTCGCTGCCGGCGATGTATTTCAAAAGAGACGGCCTGGTGAAATGACAGTCGAAAAGGATCTGGTCCTTCCCGTCATCGAATAACAGTGTCGTCGTTCCGAAAAATGTAACCTTCATATCTGTTCTCCATCCTTAAATACAACAACATCTTACCACGCAAGTACTTCCTTTTGATAAGATGGTAATGGCAGGTAACCTATGAAGTACTATATCGATTTTGAAGCAAGCGAAAATGAAAAACTGATCATCTCGGTCGGCGCCGTCAATGAAAAAGGCGAAGAGTTCTATTCTTTGGTCCATTGTGACGATCCGATCACACCCCGCATCGAAGAGATCACCGGCATCAGCCAGGAAGACATCGACGATGCCCCGGACTCTTGCGAAGTATTTGAAAGATTATACGACTGGTGCAACAGCGATGGCTTTCCGGAATTCATCAATTACGGTACCGGCGATTTCGATTTCGTCAGCAATTCCTTCTATGCCGCTTCCTCCTTCAAGGAAGCTTCGATGCTGAGTTTCTTATATCTCAACATGTACGACTGTTCGGAAGACCTCAAGGAATTCTTCTATGTCAACAAGACCATCTCTCTGGAGAAACTGGGCAAGTTCTTCGACAAGGACATGGGCGATCAGACCCACAACGCCTTAGACGATGCCAAGCTTCTCAAGATGGTCCACGAGAAGATGAAGACGGGCGACCGCAACTTCGATGCGTTTCTCGAATACGTCGATCCCTACCGTTATCCCGACCAGGTACGTAAGGTCTTACGCATGAACGGCAATACGATATTGGAAGAATACGACAACCTGGATAAGGCCGTTGAATGGCTCAAAGATCAGCCCAACGACAAGGGACACAAGTATATTCTGAATGCCGGCGACAAGATCAAACACGCCGCAAAGACCTCCACACGTTATTTTGGGTACAATTGGCGTATTCTTTGAGCATTTTACACAAAAAGTTCACCTGAATAGCTTATGATATTGGCAGCAGCAGGAGGATAGAATTTATGCCGCACAGCTTAGGTCCTAGCGATCTTCAGGGAGTAAACGGCGGCACCTTTGTTGCAGGAGTCTATACCTGCCCCAATTGCGGATCGCAGCAGATCGATGTCAACAGAACGTCTGATGCCCCTGGCACCCCGAATACAGTCTACATCTGTACGAACTGCGGCCACGAATGGCACGACAAAAACTACTTCAATGATCGCTGAGCGATGACAAACGTGATTCCTACTCAACAAAAAATACTGTCTTTGAACAGTATTTTTTTAAAAATCTTCTTTGCACAGATGTGCTGATAAATCCTTTATTTATGCAAAAAGGTATGAACCGATCATACCTTTTTTCCTCTATTATGCTTTATTGACTGTATTATTTTTCTACGTCCTTCTTGAGTAAGCCAAGCAGCACGGCACCGACTACTGTACCGATTACCAGGGCTACTACATACATTATCGCATTACCGACAACCGGGAAGACGAAGATTCCGCCATGAGGAGCCATCAGTGTGCAGTTGAAGGCCATTGATAAGGCACCGGCAACAGCTGAACCGGCAATACATGCAGGTAAGACATGGATCGGGTCAGCAGCCGCAAACGGGATCGCACCTTCCGTGATGAATGAAAGACCCATGATGAAGTTGGTCGGACCTGATTTTCTTTCAGATTCCGTGAACTTGTTTTTAAACAGGATGGTAGCCAGGGCGATTGCACAAGGAGGGACCATACCGCCGATCATGACGGCAGCCATGATGTTGTAGTTGCCCGCAGCAATTGAAGCGACACCGAAGACGTAGGCAGCCTTGTTGAAAGGACCACCCATATCGATCGCCATCATACCGCCAAGGATCGCACCCAGCAGGATGGAGTTGACACCGCTTAATGAACCTAAGAAGTTGTTTAAGCCTGTGTTGAGAGCACCTACTACCGGTTCGATCGCAAAGATCATAGCCAGACCGATAAGCAGCATGCCAAACAGCGGATAGATCAATACCGGTTTGATGCCATCGAGTGAATCAGGAATGACTTTATCTGAAACCTTCTTAAGCAGGTTTACAAGATAGCCAGCCAGGAAACCGGCAGCCATGGCGCCAAGGAATCCGGATTTGCCGGATGCGGCAATAGCACCGCCGACAAAACCTACAGCCAGACCCGGACGATCAGCGATAGACATGGCGATGAAGCCGGACAATACCGGAAGCATGAAGCCGAAGGCAACGCCGCCGATCTGACCTTTAAGAAGCTGAGCCAGAGGTGTCAGACCACCAAAGTTGGCACGCTGTTCAGCAGTAAGTTCATTGATATCAAAGGCCATACCATCAACCAGGAAGGCCAGGGCAATCAGGATACCGCCACCGACAACGAACGGCAGCATGTGTGAAACACCGTTCATCAGATGCTTATAGATCTGATGTCCGCCAGCTTCAGCTTTATTTTCTTTAACCGCATTGCTGGCTTTGTATACAGCCGCATTGCCGTTTACTACATCATCAAGCAGTTCATCAGGCTTGTTTATGCCTTTAGAGACCTGGCATTCAACGACCTTCTTGCCGTCGAATCTGTCCATCGGAACGTTGGTATCAGCAGCGACGATGATGCCGTCAGCTTTTCTGATCTCTTCAGCAGTAAGTACGTTCTTGGCACCGCCGGAACCTCTGGTTTCGACCTTGACCTGATAGCCTCTGGCTTTGGCAGCCTTTTCGATTGCTTCAGCAGCCATATAGGTGTGAGCGATACCGGTCGGGCAGGCTGTAACAGCCAGGATCAGATGATCGCCTGTAACGTCCTTTAATACCTCATTGGTTTTCTTGACATCGCTTTCATCTTTTTCTTCTTCAGCTCTGTCGATGACCTTCAGAAATTCATCGGCATCTTTGGCATTCTTAAGATCCTTGACGAATTTCTCATCCATCAGCATCGTAGCCAGTTTTGACAGGATATCCAGATGAACATTGCCGGAAGTCTCCGGAGCAGCGATCAGGAATAAGAGATCGACAGGATTGCCGTCAAGAGCTTCATATTCAACGCCCCCGTCAATGCTCATGGCAGCCAGACCTGGTGCCTTGACGCCTGAACATCTGCCGTGCGGGATAGCGATACCGCCACCAACGCCGGTTGTTCCTTCTTCTTCTCTGGCTTCAACAGCCTGGAGATAGAGTGCCTTGTCGGAAATCTTGCCTCCGGCATCCATCAGATCGACCATCTGCTTAAGGATGTCTTTCTTGCTTGCAGCCTTCTGTTTCAGGGCAATGCTTTCCTTTGACAGTAAATCAGTGATTTTCATAGTTTTTCTCCCCATGTTTCTTTGTATAACGAAATGACTTGCTCATTTGTTGCCAGTTCTTCGCTGAATGCGCTCGCGCTTCCTGTTGCCAGGCCATATCTGAAGGCCTCATCATAATCCTGATACTTTAGATAGCCATAGATGAATCCCGCTACCATTGAATCGCCTGCCCCAACGGAATTTACAACCTTTCCTTTCGGCGCTTCCGACTTATGGACGTTGCCGTTTTCATCGACCAGGATTGCTCCTTCTCCGGCCATCGATACCAGTACGTTTACTGCACCTTTTTCCTGCAGCTTTCTTGCATACGGTATGACTTCATCGCGGGTATTGAGCTTTACGTTAAACAGTTCGCCTATTTCATGATTGTTCGGTTTGATCAGAAACGGTCTGTACTCCAGTACATTCATCAGCAGATCCTTTGTCGCATCCACCACGATCCTGATTCCTCTTCCCTCAAGGTGCTTCATGATGTCCGAATACATCGTTGAAGGCATGCTGGAAGGAATGCTTCCTGCCAGACAAAGGATATCCTGATCAGTAAGCTCATCAAGCTTTTCATAGAGCTTGCCGATCGCCTCATCATCAATTGAAGGTCCCATGCCATTGAGCTCACTCTCCACTTTGGATCTTAATTTGACATTGATCCTGGAGAAGCCATGGCTGATCGGAATCATCTGATTTCTGATACCTTTTTCTACTATCAGTCTTTTGATCTCTTCACCTGTAAAACCGGCCAGAAAGCCCAGGGCTGTCGTATCCATGCCGAAGTTCGACAAGACAATTGATACGTTGATCCCTTTGCCTCCCGGGAAGATGATCTCCTTTGAAACCCTGTTGGTTTCACCTAAACGGAAATCTTCACAGTTGGCAATATAGTCAAGCGAAGGATTAAAGGTGATCGTATAAATCATATCTCTCCCCTTTCTTGTTCAAAAAGATCATTTTTGAACGTTTATGCATTTTTTTGCTTGTTTATTTATATACTATATTCAATTTCAGTCATTGTCAATCATATTTTGACTGTTTTTGACTGATTTTGACATTTTTTGAATAAATAATTACAATTATTAAAAAGGAATATAGAGATTATGCTGAATGAAGAAAGAAAAAGAAAGATCGTCGATATCACTAACGAAAGAAAAAGTGTAACGATAAATGAGCTTATGGAGATCTTAGGTGCTTCTCAATCAACGATAAGAAGAGATTTAAGCGAACTCAATCATGCCAAAATGCTGAAGAAAGTCCATGGCGGTGCCATATCATTAAAAAACAATATCCTCACCAAGGATGAAACGGTTCTGTATCGCCAGGATCTCAATACCGCATATAAAAAAGAGATAGCCCAGTATGCCGCTTCCTTAGTTAAGGAAAGCGATGTCGTCTATCTCGACGCCGGAACGACCACGGCGGAAATGCTGCCGTTTTTAAGGAATATCAATGCTACCTATATCACCAACTGCATCTCCCATGCAGGTATTCTGGCTTCCTATGGCCATCAGGTCTATCTGCCGGGCGGAACGATAAAAATGACCACCGAAGCCCTGATCGGAGCCGATACATTGAAATATCTTGAAAGAATGAACTTCACCATCGGTTTCTTTGGCACCAACGGCATCAGCATTCAGGAAGGATTCACCACTCCGGACCCTGAAGAAGGCGAGATCAAAAGAACAGCCTGTCTGCATTGTGCAGAGTCCTACATCCTGGCCGATCTGAGCAAGTTCAATGTCATCTGCACCTATACTTTCGCACCGATAGACAAAGGTTTCATCGTCACCGATTCATCAGCACCAAAAATCTACAGAGATCTGCATAACACCATTCTGGTCGATCTGATCGAAAACCATATTAAGTAAAAGCTGCCTTCACGTACTGTAAAGGCAGTTTTTTTTGTTACTCTATTCCAGTCTTAGGCGGAGTGTAGGTTTGGCTTCCATCAGAGCCGCCTTCCCTTGCCCAGATAGTCTGTGACAAAGATCAGGTATACCTGGTCGTTGAGGGAAAGGCCTAGACTTCGCAATCCAAGACACTCAAGTCTTTTAGGGAACACATCAGAAAAGGATCAGCCATTATCCACGACGATGAAAGATCCCATAACATCCTGCTCGGACTTAAAAGTGAGTCATACAAGTCAGCCTATCTCAAGACTCTGGATGATATGCACAATCCCTTGAACAGGATCAACCACTACTGTGACCTGCTCAAGAAGTTTCTTAACTCCCATCCCGGTTTTGACAGAGATGAATTACAGGACTATCTGAATCTGTTTTCCTTCATGATGAATAAGCCACATAACAAGCTGGAGAAAGAAAACATTCTGCTGGAGAAAGCCATAAATTCATCAAAAAGAATTACTTTCAGAGATTACTACCTAAAAAAGAAGCAGTAAATAAAGGATTTATCAGCACATCTGTGCAAATGAAGGTTTTTTTATAGCTTGTTTCCGCATTTCGGGCAGTACTCGAAGTCCTCTGCCGTCTCATAGCCGCAGTAGCCGCATTTCTTGTGTGCCCGTCCCTTTCCCAGGATGTGCAGGTCTCTTTCTCTGATGATGACCCGCTCGCCGTTTTCGATGGCTTCGCCGACCTCGGGATCGAGCTCATATACGCTGTTGCAGCAGGTGGTCCTTACGTAGTAGCGGTAGTTGAAGCGATAGACCGGAAAGAAGAACAGATAAAAGACACTGCAGACCAGATACACCTCATAGCGTCCGTAATTGCCACAGACACCGCAGGTCATCAGGCCTTCTTCATATTCCAGCCGTTCTTCAGAATCACTCACACCGATCGCAAGAAACATAAGTACACCTCTTTTACAATTATAGCCTAAGAAAGATGGGAAAGGACTTCTGATAGCTTTTCCTTCAGGTACGGATCAAGGTAGGAATCAACCTTTTCCTTAAATCCTTCGGGGATACCGTAAAAGCCTTCGGCGATGCTGCCGGTGATGGCAGCGATCGTATCGGAGTCCCCGCCGATGGAGATCGCATTGCGGATGGCGTCCTCAAAGTCCTTGGATTCCAGGAAAGCTTCGATCGCCTGTGGGACAGAACCCTGGCAGGTCTCATCGAAACGATAGGAAGGCCGTATTTCATCCAATGTGAAATCAAGATCATAGTAGTTTTCCTTCACATAGTCACGGATCGCATCCTTCGATTTTCCCTCCCTTGCCAGCCAGATGCAGGCAGAAACAGCCTTCGCCCCTTTGATGCCTTCCGGATGATCGTGGCTCACGCTTGCGCAGCGTCTTGCCAGATCAAGACACTCTTCGAGAGTTTCCGCAAACCACGCGCAGGCAGAGGTACGCATTGCCGAACCGTTCCCAAAGGAATTGTAGGGCTTTGTTTCCCCGTTCATGATCCAGTAATAGAAGTTTCCGCCATAGCCGGAGTCGGGATATCTTCTTCCTATCTCATGCATATAGTGATACAGCTGATCCTCGAGATCCGCATAGCCGTTTCCCTTTGATACGCTCAAGGCTTTTGCCACAGCGATCGTCATTACCGAGTCGTCAGTGAAAAAATCATTTTTCGAAAACAGTTCGAAGTCCTTGGACCTGAAATTATTGAATTCAAACCTGGAACCGGCGATATCGCCGATCAAAGCGCCGTACATATCAGTTCCTCCTTTTTTTGAAATCTTCTCTGATCTCTTCTGCCCAGCCTGCGGGAAGTACGCGTTTTTCTCTGTAACCGGACATCGCTTTGGAAAGTGTCTCAAAATTTTTTGCAACACCTTTTTCATCATTACGGTAATCGACCGAGAATTCCTCTTCGATCCCATAGGTCTTGGCGGTCTGCACCGCGTCGATGTTGGCCGCCAGGAATAAGAAGTCCCAGCCCTTTTCCTTCTGCGTCTTTACCATCTTCTTCACATCGTCGGAAGAATACCTTTTCGATGCATTCTCCAATCCGTCCGTGATGATGACGAACGCGGTCTTGGATGGCACATCCTCTTTCCGTATGTATTTATGGACCGTCTTGATATGACTTATCGCATCGCCTAAGGCATCGATCAGCGCCGTCGTACCGGAGGCAAAGTAATCCTCCTTCGTCATCTTTGCGATCGTATCGAGACTCACCCTGTCATGGATGACCTTGCTTCTCTGGTTGAAGAGGACCGTCGAGACCAGACACTCGCCTTTTTCCTTCTTCTGTTTTTCGATGAAGGAATTGAAACCGCCGATCGTATCTTCCTCAAGTCCTGACATTGAACCGCTGCGGTCCAAAATGAATACCAGTTCCGTTAAATTTTCATTCATAAGTTAAATCCTCCTTTTAAAACGTGATCGTTTCTACGATCACATCTTAACTAGAATGAAAAAACTTATGGTCGTCTGCCGGACGACATTTAACAGCCCAGGGTCTGCTGGTCTTCCCGGAACAAAAGCTCGTTGATATCAAAAATGTTGTAGATCTGATGTTCGATACAATAGCGGATGATCAGATCGAACTTCGAAGAACGCGATAAAACAAAACCCGCTCGTTCCAGTAACGTATTGGTCTCCTCGATATTCAAACGCATGCCGATCGCCAGAGCCACGGCCGTCACTTTCTTCGGCTTATAGGCGGCATTGTTTTTGATGTGGTTGAAATGTTTGCGGTCGATGTTCGCCCGCTTGTAGACATCCGGGTCTTTCATATGCCTTTCATCGATCATCCGGATCAGGCACTGCGAAAACGATTCATCCGGCTCAAACCTCTCCTTTTCCGCCATCGCGAAATACGGAGCGGACAATTCCATCTCTTCCGTCGTCTCTTCTTTAAGGAGAGAAGGCTTGGAATAAGGGACCTTGTTCGGACGGGGACCCGTTTCCGAGATCTCTTTTCTTTTGCGCGGTTTCAGATTCTGATCGAGATAGTCTTTCACATCCGCATAGAGGCGGTTTGCCGAATCGAAGGATTCCTTATCATAGACCAGAAGAAAGACATCCATTTCCTCATCGATCAGAAAGTCGGTGATCGTATCGGAAGCGATGCGAAGCGCCTTGCCTTTCGGGAAGGCAAAGGTACCGGAAGCGATCAAAGGAAAAGCGATCGAAGAAAGTTCCTTTTCTTTCGCAAGCTTCAGACATTCCTTATAACAGGAGGCAAGGATCTTTTCTTCTTCATGATCTCCATCGATGTAATGCGGACCGCAGGTATGGATGATGTATTTACAGTTTTTCAAACCGTAGCTTTTGGTCAGGATGGCCTTGCCCGGTTCCAGTCTTTCATAGGAAGAAAGTTCTTCCTCCAGGCCTTCACCGGCCAGTTCATGGATGCGCGCATCGATGCTGCCGGAACCCGAAAGGAAAACATCGGTCGGATCGACGATCGCATCGGCTTTGATCTTCTGAATGTCGTTTCTTGATATCTGTAATGGCATGGTTTATAACTTCAACAGGATCTCCAGCAGCTGCAGGCACAATAACGTCACGATCGGTACCGTGAAGGTATCGGCCTTGGAAGGCGAAAAGAATTCCGTGAGAGTTGCGATCACAGCGGAGATCGCTACGGTCAACAATATCTTAGCATCTGAGAAAGCAGTAAAATGTGCCAGGATCAGATAGCCTGCAAGAAAGGAAACGATGAACATCGCCAGTGTTCCTTCCAGGGATTTGCGGCCGAGCCTGTGTCTTCCATAGGGGATACCGATTAGTGCCGCGGAGGCATCGCCCAGTCCCCACATCAGCAAGGCAGCTAAGACCGTGTACTTATTGTTGAACAGTGCCCAGCCAAGAAGCGTCAGGATCATCAGCGTCCCAAACAGCAGGACCATCGAAAGTTTGGCTTCTCCCGGTTCCTTCTCGACAAAGAAACGCTTATAGGCCGGATACTTTTCAAAAAGGGCCAAGAGCGGGTAGATGATGACGATCGCGGTAAGACAGGCATAGATGACATGCAGCCAGGTATCGATCCGCATCAGCATCGCCGTCGTGATGCTCACGGCAAACATATGCAGCAGCTTACGAAATCCATAGGGCTTGATATGCATAGTTCCTCTTTCTTTCGTTTTGATACTTTAATAGTACCATTTCTTCTTACAAAAGAAAGGAAGCAGTCATCCTGCTTCCTGGTCTTCTTATATGAAACGTCCGGTGATACTGTCTGTGTTTTCTTTGACTTCCTTCGGCGTGCCGCAGGCGACGATCCGCCCGCCGTCCTTTCCGCCTTCCGGACCCATATCGATGATGTAGTCGGCGCTTCGTATGACATCGAGGTCGTGTTCGATGACGAGTATCGTAGCGCCAAGTTCCTTCAAAGAATCAAAGACTTTCAATAAGGTCTCCACATCCTTGGGATGTAAGCCGATGGTCGGTTCATCGAAGATGAACAGAGTATCGCTCTGTTTCCTGCCCATCTCATAGGCCAGCTTGAGTCGTTGCGCTTCGCCGCCCGAAAGGCTCGGTGTCGCCTCGCCCAGTGTCAGATAACCGAGACCCAGATCGTTCAATGTCTCCAGTTTCGACTTCACGGCATTCATCTTTTCGCAGAACTTCAATGCATGTTCGACATCCATCTCCATCAGCTCCGGAAGAGACAGAGAGACGCCATCCTTGTTGGTATAGACGATCTTCTTGGCCGTCTTGGAATAGCGGCTGCCGCGGCAGATCGGACACGGGACATCGACGTCAGGCAGGAACTGTACGTCCAATGAGACCTGACCGGTACCATCACAGTTTTCACAGCGCAAAGATCCGGTATTGTAGGAGAAGTCCGAAGCCTTGTATCCGTACTTCTTCGCATCCGCCGTCCTGGCGAAGATCTTGCGCAGTTCGTCATGGACATTGGCATAGGTCGCTACGGTCGAGCGGACATTGATGCCGATCGGTGTGGCATCGATCAGTTTGACTTCCCTGATGCCTTTAGCTTCGATCTTCTTCACGTGACTTGGAAGCGAAGTTCCGTAACAGAGATGCTGGAGAGCAGGTATGAGACTTTCCAACACCATCGTCGTCTTGCCCGAACCGGAAACGCCGGTCACGGCTGTCAGTCTGTTTTTCGGGATCGAGACCTTCAAAGGTCTGACGGTATGGATGACATCGGTCTCCATATCGATGCTTCCGCTTTCGAAGAGATCATCTTTTCGATCGGATGCTTTGATCGCATGTTCCTCTTTCAGATATGGGGCAATGACGGAATCCTTGTTTTCTGCGATCTCTTCAAGTGTGCCCTGTGCGATGATCTTACCGCCGTCGGCTCCCGCCTTTGGCCCCAGCTCGATCATATAGTCAGCTTCCTTGAGGATCTGCGTATCGTGGTCGACCAGGATCACGGAGTTGCCGTCCTTGATCAGGTCGTGCATGACGCCGTTGAGACCGACGATGTTGGCCGGATGAAGACCGATCGAAGGCTCATCCAAGACATAGAGGACACCGGTCGTGCGGTTTCGTACGGCACGGGAGAGCTGCAGGCGCTGTCTTTCGCCGGTGGAAAGCGTGGAAGAGGCACGGTCAAGACTCAGATAGCCAAGCCCTAACTCCATCAGACGCTTTGCGTTATCAAGATAGGATTCAACGATCCTTTCCGCCATCGGACGCATCTCTTCCGGTAAGGAAGCAGGAACTTTCTTGACCCATTCGATCGACTCCTTGAGCGTCATCTTACAGACTTCATCCAGAGAAAGGCCCATGATCTTCGGAGCTCTTGCGGCTTCCGATAATCTTGTCCCGTGGCACTCCGGGCAGATATCTTCCTTTAAGAATTTCTCGACCCGCTTCATGCCTTTTTCATCTTTGACTTTGCTTAAGGCATTGAGGACCGTTGCCTTTGCACTGTAATAGGTAAAATCCATCTCGGCAGCAAGGGGATTGTCTTTTCCCTTCGGCCTGTAAAAGATGTGTTTCTTTTCCATCGGACCGTCATAGACGATATCCTGTTCTTCTTTGGTCAGGTCTTTGAACGGGACATCCGTCCTTACGCCCATCGCACGGCAGACATCGGTCATCAAAGACCACATCAGCGAATTCCATGGCGCGACCGCACCATCATCGATGCTTAAGTTTTTGTCGGGTATGAGTGTATCCATATCGACCGTCCGCACCATGCCCGTACCGCCGCAGCACTTGCAGGCACCGGAAGAATTGAAAGCCAGTTCCTCCGCACCCGGACCGTAGAAGTGTTCACCGCATTCCGGACAGATCATCTCTTTCATCGAAGCGACCGCAAAGGAAGGCTTTACGTAATGGCCATTCGGACAGCGGTGCGAGGCCAGTCTTGAAAACATCAGACGTAAGGAATTGAGAAGTTCGCTCCCCGTACCGAACGTCGAGCGGATGCCCGGAACGCCGGGTCTTTGATGCAAAGCCAGAGAGGCTGGTACATACAAAACTTCATCGACATCGGCTCTGGCAGCCTGGGTCATCCTTCTTCTGGTATAGGTCGACAAAGACTCCAGATAGCGTCTCGATCCTTCCGCATATAAGACGCCCAGGGCTAAGGAAGATTTTCCCGAACCTGAGACACCGGCGATCGCTGTGATCTTATCCAGAGGGATATCGACATCGATGTTTTTCAGATTGTGCACTCTTGCGCCGCGCACTTCGATCTTTTTCGGTTTGTTATATTCCATATGATCTGCCTTTCATAAACTAAAAAGCCATCGTTTCAGGATGGCCTTAAACCCAGATATCCTCTTCGGCCCGATGATGATCATAGAGCCGGTAGATCATCGACGCCACATTGTGTGCCGTCTCTTTCTTGCCGTCTTCCTCCCACTTCATGAAAGAATTGAGAAGTCCTCCCGCATAGGCATAAAGCTCATACATATGCAGTTTCTTCTGCGGCAGGATGTTTTTGACCATATATTCATTGACCGCATCCATCAGTATCGCATACAGGCCCTTGTTATTGAGGGTCAGGAAGTAGCGGGCATAGCGGTCGAAATAATTCAGAGAGAATTCGATGTGTTCCAGACGCATGAAGACATCCGGATCATCCTTTTCACCGCCCTCGATCATATAGCCGTTGACGATGATATTGAGATAGTCGCATAAGGCATCATAGAGGTTTTCATAGTAACGATAAAAAGACATGCGTGAAACTTTCGCACGGCGGATGACATCACTGACCCGGATCTTGGAAAATTCCTTGTCTTCCAGCTCATCGATGATCGCATCACCGATCGCCATTCGGGTCGCGACTGTTCTGTTATTCAGTTCCGTTTTGATCTTCATATTGTTACAAAATCACCCCTGATGTCGCTATTGTGACATTTTATGCCCTTTTGTACATTTTAACACAGTATGATTCTTCTTACAATTTGACATGTAAGGATGGAGGATTTTACTATGCGCATCATTGCAGATTCATCCTGTGATCTCTATCAGATTAAAGACACGGATTTCAAAACAGTTCCGCTCACGATCTATACCGATGAAAGAAGCTTCACCGATTCAACAGATCTCAATGTCAGCGAAATGTTAGACTATCTTGCAGCTTATAAGAACCGTTCCTATACTTCCTGTCCAAGCATCGACGCCTGGCTGGAGGCTTTCCAAGGAGCTGATGAGATCTTCGTGGTCACCATCACTTCCGCACTTTCCGGCTCCTACAATTCGGCACTTTCCGCTGCCCAGATGTACACGGACGAAAACAAAAAAGCCAAAGTCTCCGTCATCGACTCTTTGTCCACGGGCGGCGAAGAGATACTGCTCATCGAAAAACTGATCGAATTACAAAAAGAGGGTCTCAGCTTCGAACAGATCGATGAAAAGGTCAGGGACTATGCAAAGACCACCAGGCTCTTCTTCTCTTTCTTCTCGGTCCACAACCTCGCCCAGAACGGCAGGGTCAACAAGGTCGTCGCCGCTTCGCTCAATGTGCTCAACATCGGCGTGACCGGCACCGCAACCGCCGAAGGAAAGATCGCCGTGACCGGCAAGGCCAGAGGCGAAAAGAAATGCCAGAAGATCCTGCTCGATGAGATGGAGAAAGCCGGCTTCAACGGCAGAAGAGCCATCATCACCCACACGGAAAACGAAGAAGGCGCTAAGAGCCTGAAAGAGCTCGTCTTATCGAAATATCCGGAAGCCGATATCAGCATCTATCCGACCAGAGGCTTATGCAGCTACTACATGGAACGCCGCGGAGTCGTCATCTGTCTGGAAACGAACAAGAGTTCTGCCGCATAGCAGAACTCTTGTTTTTACTGTAATTCTTCGCCATTCGAAGCGATGACTTTTCTGTACCACTCGAAGGAATCTTTTTTCCTTCTTTTTAATGTGCCGTTTCCTTCATCATCGGGATCGATATGGATGAAACCGTAACGCTTGTTCATCTGCCCGGCGATTACTGCCGCAAAGAGATCTAGGCCTTTCTGACAAAGACCTCAGCGATCGCTCTGTCTTCGATGATGAAACGCACCAGGCAGGAAGCCTCTTCTTCAAAGCGGTCATAGACCCTTCCCGCCGAAAGCGTCCCTCTGGCGACCGAACAGACCGAATTGGCTACATAACCGCAGCGCACAGCGTCCTTATAGACGGCGATCGCCTCATCATCATAGGTATTGTCTTTTTCTTTCTTTAAGATCAGCTCATCCTTTACTTTCAGAAAACCAGTCCCGAAGTGATCTTCAAGATGACAGATCGTGATATAGTTTCTTTCGTTATTCATAGTATTGCCTCACCTGGCTTCATACTATCTTTTCTTCTGTGCAAAAAAACGATCAGTGTGCCCTCTTCTGTTCTAAAGTCCCGTTCTGGCACACCGATCAGAAAAATCGAACAGGTCGCAGTGTTATAGCAGTAGTGAGGAGGATCAAAAGATGATCAAGAATATGAATGCTTTGGATGATGCTGCTCTGGAAAAGATCAGCGGTGCTGCCATAAGCGATGAAGCACTGGATTCGATCGAATATGCCGTGACCGTTTTCAAGCGCGGGGGAGCTACGCTCGAAGAACTGAAACAGGGGCTTCGTGATGAATATCACCGCAACCCGCTTCAGTTTTCGACAGACGGATCGGAAAAGGATCTTGAAGAACTTATAAGGATCTACGAAGAAGCCTGGGAAGAGATCAATCCCGCAGAAGGCGGTTTTCTGAAAATAGGATAGACACTGAATCCGGATACAGGATCGGTTTTCTAAAAAGCGGCAGACTTTGAAGTCTGCCCTTTGTTTTGTGATGAACGATATCGGATATCTATCTTGCCTTCAATATGGAAGAGTAAGCTTCCCTGTTTTCTTCCGTATAGCCGAAAAGGATATTCTCATTCTTCGCGGCAAGCCTTGACAGGATCTCCTCATGGAACTGTTGGGAAGCGGTCTTGTTTTTCTTTCCGAAGGAAGAAGAGTTGGCACAATGTATCGCTTTGCCATCCTTTGTCAGCACATTGAGGTAATTATAGTCGGAGATCATATTGGTCCTGTGTCTGGTGATATAAGCCCAGGCAATATCGGAATACTTCGCAACGGCGATCGGCTCAGCAAGACTGACCAGGTAGTCATCCGTCAGTGCCAGCATCGCTTTTTCATAGGTCACACAGTTTTCGCTGTTCATCTGTCTCACGATCTCATTTTCCACTAGACCGTTGTCTTTGAAGATATCGAGATCTTTTCTCTGCTTCCGGCTGATGAGAAGATACAGGATGCCTCCGACCAGAAAGAAGATCGAGAAGATGAACCACGGTGCCATCGTTTCGATGTAGCCGTTGAACCCAAGTAACGAAGACTGTTTTCTCGCCGCCAGGCAGACATCGCCGAAGACATCTTCAAAATTGCTGTAAGTGACATAATTGGTCTCCATCTCTTCGTTGAGTGCGGATATGGCGTAGGATTTTGCCTCCTCAGGCAAAGAGAACGTCCTTCCATAGATCCTGGTCGAACCGGCATTGTCATCATAGAGACCGGCAAAATAATCGAAATCCTTTTCGGGCATGGACATGATGTAGAAGAATTCTTCATCATAGGCGATGTAATAGCCCGTATCTTCGCCATACGTCGCAAACTCAAAAAAGCCGACGAAATCGCCATAGGCGAGTCTTCCGGTCTTGTCTTTCTCATCGGACGTGATGATGTAGTTCAGGTGTCGGATATCCCTGGTCTTAGCATGGAAACCGATCACAGAATACGCCAGAAGTCCTAAGCCCATGGCGATGCATACACAGGAAACGATGAGCTTTCTTGAAGCTCTCTGATAAGCGGTATTGATGAGTTTATTTTCGGAAAACATACTGCGTTTCCTCCCGTTTCTTTCATTATAGGCTGAAACATCGCCGGATTCCATAAGATCAGAAAAATTCCGATGATGCGCTATTATTGTTAACATGCCTTCCTTCTTTGAGACAGGGAAACCGAGATCCTGGTCAAAACGAAGGCGGTAACTGTTTCACGATCGAAGAACTCAAAAAAGATGAAGGCCTCAGATTCGTCCCCCTGGATCCGCCGGTCTTCCAGAATCACAGGATCATCTATAAAAAAGCCCCTTCTTTTCAAGGGCCGGCAAGATCTTCCTTTCGTATCTGAAGGAAAGCGTCCTCAAAACGGAGTGACTCTCATAAGAAACATATTATGTAATGTATAAAAGACGCCGTCATCACAGACAGCGTCATTTCATTTGATCGAATAGGTCCAGTATTTTTCAAGATCGCCATAGGAGAAGATCCGCATCGACTTTTCCGTCAGGTCGTAGATGCAGGAATACTGGGTCTTGGATCGGTCGATCCTGTTTGAAGGATCCTGGACGACGATCTTCAACAGATCCCTGGCATAGTCTTTGGACATACCGACGTTCCTGGTACGGAAAAGACCGGCCTTGAGACACTCGTCCCTGCCGCAGCCATCCTTAAAGAAAAGATCTTCCTTGCAGACATAGTGGTTGGTCGCATGATCGATATCCGTCACTTTCATCTCATCGCCATCCCACTCGATCAGCACGGACCTGCCCTTGTCATCTGCGACAAGGATGTGGTAATCGGCACCGGGCATGGCGCCTTTGACATTGTACTTGGAAAACAAGCCGACAGCCTCTTCGACGTTCGCACAGTTATCCAGAGCCATGCGCATCAGTATCGGATGAAGGAGCGTCGGTTTTCCTTCCGCCCTTGTTTCGATCAGTTCCATCGTGGCGATCCAGGCCTTCTTATCCGCCGTATTGACAGCCACCGAGCCAAGCGTTGCCGGCATCCAGTAAGGATCGGGCTCTTGCCCGGATACATCCATGAAGAGGTTCGACTTATACTCATTCATCTTTTCTTCATAGCTGTCGTAGGGGATCTCTTGCCAGTCGGCCCTTACGCCTAAAGCCAGTATGGCAAGTGCCAGACCTTTCTCGTTCATGCCGTCCATGCAGATCATCGGACAAAGTACGAACGATGAGACATCGCTCTTTCCGTCATCGGCCTTGCCTTCATAAAACGACCCGTTCTTAAAATCCAGCCAGTAGGCATCGGAAACGCCTAAGGTCTTATACTTCGCTTTGGGATTGTTCGTCTCAACGATCACATTGAGGCCGCTACGCTCCTTGCTTCTGTCGTTGTCCGGAAAATGGGAGAAGTCATAGTTGCGGCAAAACAGCACGTGTCCGTCGAGGTCCTTGGTCACAAAACACGAACAGCCCGCATCGATGTAGGCTTTGAAAGCCTCCGGCAGATCATAATAATCATAGTCTGCCTTCATCGCATAGAGATGGCCGGCTTCATCGACTCTTGTGATCGACTCGACGGCTTCGACTTGCTTTTCATCCTGCAGATAGGCATGCGGATTCATTAGCGGTAGCCTCCCTTTTCGGCGATCGCTTCCCTTAGTTCCTTATCGGTATCGATGCCGATGCAGCAGACAAACATCAGGATGCCCACAAGTGCCGGGATCCAGCCTAATAAGGCATTGATCGTATTCTGGGTGGCGATGTTCTGAAGGAGCCCCTCATCGGCCAGTTTTGCCGAGAAGCCGGCAGCTGCCAGAGCGACCAAAAAGAGCTTGTCGACGGCCGCTTCCGCGATCTTGGAGACCAAAGTATCGCCCGTAGAGACCATCGCATCCATACGTCTTCCGTTCTGCACTTCGACGATATCGGAGATGGCGTTGCGGTTGGTATTGAACAAAACGAAAGTCATTGTCAGACCCATACCGGTAAATACCGCATTGATGAAGGCGTTGATGATACTTTTGGGTGTTAAGATGAACGGGATCTTGCCGACGACCTGCAATATGGCTGCCAGGCCCATCGCCTTTTTGCGTCCCAGGAGCGAATCGATGCGCGGTGTGATGATCGAAAAGACGATCGACGCCACCAGATATGCTGCCATGATCGGCGTAGCCAGAGAAGAGTTGTTGAGAACATAGGCACAGTAATAGGTGATCGATGAGGTCAGAAGGCAGGTCGAAACACCATAGCACATGACATAGAACATGTTCCTGACCCAGGACTTGCATCTGAACAGCATCTTATACGTATCGACGATACCGACCTTCTCCGTATTGTCGGATACCTGTCTGACTCTTTCCTTCGTCGTGAAGTAATGAAGCAGGCATCCCAGAACGATCAGCACGCCCATGAACATTGCCGACTTGAAAATGGCCGGGGAATCCGAGGAATTGATGACCTTGTGATCTTTCAAACCGCCGAACGCCTTGACGATCATCGGTACGGCGACCGCACCGATGCCCGATCCTATGCAGGCACCCAGCGATCGGAAGGCGTTGATCGATTTGCGGTCTTCATCGTTCGGCGAAGCCAGAGCACCCATGCCGTTGTACGGGATGCCGCGGAAGGTATTGACGATCTCATAAAAGAAGAAGACCGTCAGACCGAGGATGATGTCCCATCTTTCGCTCACCCCGAAATCGGTGAACAGCAGCACCATGCCTACGGCATACGGTACGGCGATATACTTGAGCCACGGTCTTACTTTTTCACCGGACTTGAATCGGATATTGTCTGCCCAGACACCGATCAGAGGATCGTTGGCGATATCCCAGAACGTTGAGACCAGTGCCATATTGGAAGCAGCGACCGGATCGATCAGCAGGATCGAGGTCAGGAAGAATTTGTAGTACGTGCTTTTGAAATTGAAAACGATATTGGTCGAAGCCGAAAAACTCATGAAACCGAGTTTTTCCAAAAGACCGATGGTCTTCTTGTTTTCTTTTTCCATTATGCTGTCCCCCTTATTTACTCACAATTGTAAATCTTTTTTTGTTTCTTCATCAATCATGGCTATCTTTTTTACAAGGCTATATTGTATAAGGAATGGTGCACACAAGGGATGTGCGTTTTTCCCTATGGCACAAAAACCCGCCACCGTGTTACTATGAAAAAGAGGTACAACGATGGAAAAGAAACAAAGTGCTCTGGCAATGTTAGACATCTTGCAGAAGTATTCCGATGAGGAACACCCCCTTTCCTTGAATGAGATCGCAGGTCATCTGGAAACACAATACGGTCTGAAACTGGAAAGAAGGACCATCTATTCCAATATCGCGATGCTGTCCGACAGCGGCTATGAGATCTCTAAATATGACGACAACCGCAAAGGCTATTATCTGGAAGGCAGGAAATTCGACAAGGGCGAAGTCCTTCTTTTGTGCAACGCCATCCACGCCTCCCACTTCATCTCGCAGAAACAGTCCCAGGAGCTGATCAGGAAGCTTCTTTCCACCCAATCGAAGTACCAGGCCAAGGAATTCACCGACAGGGTCTACATGGCCAATCCTTTGAAGACGGCAAACAGACAGCTTCTTTACACCATCGAAGCCGTTTCGGAAGCCATACGCGATCACAAGGTCTTACAGTTCACCTATCTGAAATATGATCTCGACAAAAAGCTCGTCGCCCGAAGAAACGACCCTTACATCGTCGAGCCCCGCTACATCGTCTACGCCGATTCCAGAGCCTACATGATCTCGACTTCTACGCATCACGAAGGTTTCACCCACTACCGGCTCGACCGCATGAAGGACGCCCTTGTGGTAAACGAAAAGGCCCGTGCGCTTTCCAAAGATGTCGATGCCTATGAATATGCCAGAAACAAGCTCTTTATGTACAACGGTGAGATGGGCTATGTTACCTATAAATGCGACAGTGATGCGATCGATCAGATGATCGATGTCTTCGGACCGCAGATCTCGATCATACCCGATGATGATAATCATTTCTTCCTGCGCGTGAAGACATCCGATACCGGTGCCTTATATCTTGCCCAGCAGTACATGGACCACATCACGATCCATGAACCGGAACGCTTAAAAAAAGACTTCCTGAAAAAACTCAAGGAAGTCAGCAGACGTTATCAGTAAAAAGATCTTCGTGATCTTTTTTTCTTTTACTCATCGAACAGGTGGGCGTACATCACTTCCGGCTTGTCGATGAACGATTTGGTGATCCGATAGTGCTCGGTCTGTTCGTATGATGTTTTATCGATCCCATTTTCGCTCAGTTCGAAAAGATCGGCATCCGGATAGGACATCAGGATCGGCGAATGCGTGGAGATGATGAACTGGCTGTCATTTCTGACCAGATCATGGATGCATACCAGCAGCTGCATCAGCCTTGAAGGCGATAAGGCAGCTTCCGGTTCATCGAGCAGGTAGAGTCCTTTTCCCGAAAAGCGGTTCTTGACCAGAGCCAGGAAACTTTCCCCGTGTGACTGCTCATGTAAGGACTTGCCGCCATAGTAATCGATCAGAGGAACTCTTCCTCCCACATCGAGCTTATTGACGTTGGTCGCAAAATTATAGAACGACTCCGCTCTCAAAAAGAAACCGTCTTTGGGATAGGCGCTCCTTGTTATCAGGATGTGCTTATAAAGATCGGAGTGGGTGTCATCCGTTGAAAACGTGAAATTCTTGGTGCCGCCTTCCGGATTGAATCCCATGGCGATGGCGATGGCTTCCATCAGTGTCGACTTGCCCGAACCGTTTTCGCCGATAAAAAAACTCACGGGCTTTTCAAAGACCAATGGCTTTTCTTCCAGCTGCCGTATTGAAGGGATATGAGAAAGATAGGAATCTTCCGATAATCTTTCCTCGATCTGTACGCTTCTGATATATAAGCTTTCCATCGTCTTCATTATACAAAAAGAAAACATCCCTTCATGGAATGTTTACAGGATATAGGTATCGATGAACCTTGCGAAACCGTCTTCATTGGCCGGATATTCCGAGATCACATCAGCCAGTGCCTTGGTGTCATCGGAACCGTTGCACATGCATACGCCCAGTCCCGCTCCGGCGATCATCTCATTGTCATTGGTCGTATCGCCGAACGCCGCAACATCTTTCACATCGATGCCATGGGCTTCGCAATACTTCTGCAGGGCATAGAACTTATTGGCCTTTGCCGGAACGAATTCCATGCAGCCGGGAGAAGTCCTGACGAGTTTTACATTGTTTCCGGTCATTTCCAGGATCGGCTTGAAGTGTTCCCGTATCGCCGGCATCCTTTCATCACCGCAGTTGATCAGGATCTTGGATGTCTTTTTTTCATACATTTCGGAGAGATCTTCGACGACCCTGAAATCACGATGCTTGGTCTGCTTGATCTTCAGAAAGCGATCGGAAGCTTTGGAAAACAGGGTGACCCCATCCACATAGAGGTGAGAGTCAAGACCCAGCTTATCGATCTCTTCGACGATCAGTTTGATGTGCGGGATCTCGATCTCAAAGAAGATCCTGTTTTCTTTCACCGTATCATCATATAAAGATGCGCCATTAAGTCCGATATAGAAATCAAAAGGTCTTTTCATCCCCCAGTTTTCCGGATAGGACTTAAGATCCTCATAAGCCCTTCCCGAGGCAAGTCCGACTTTGACACCGGCATCCATGAGATCTTCCAATGCTTTGCGGTTGGCATCGGAAAGGCCGCCGGTGTAATCGCCCACCAGCGTCGCATCGATATCACAGCTTACTGCTTTGATCTGTTTTTTCATACCTGTGATATTGTATCACTTTTTTTTCGATGATCAGTCATTCAGCTCTTCCATGAGGATATCGGCGATCTTTTTCGAATGCACGATATACGAACCATGGTTTTCACCGTTGATGATCCTTAATGTCGCATACGGGATGGCATCGGCGATACTTTTGGACTCCTCATAGCGGACAAGGTCCTTTTCTCCTGCCAGCACCATGGTCTTTGCCTTGATGTGGGAAAGGTCGATCAGATCGATATCCGGTTCCTTCATCATCATCTTCAGCTTGGGATCTCTTGTGAAGAGGTATTTCGAGGCGATCATGAAACGGCAGCGTCTGGTCAGTCCCCTGAACTTCAGGTTGGCACCGGAAACGAAAAGTCTGGTGATCCTGTCGCTTTTCATTGCCAGCAGAAGTCCTACGATGCCTCCGTCGGAATAGCCGTAATAGATGACATCATTCATGTTGAGCATCCGCATGAAGACATTCAGATCTTCCGCCATATCGCTGTAGTGATACTCATCGATCCTGTCGGATTTGCCATGGCCACGCAGATCGACCAGATAGACCTTATAGCGTTCCCTCAGTTTTCCTGCAGCGACATCGAAGATCTTATGATCCTCGCCGTTTCCATGTACCATCAAAAGAGGTCTGCCCTTGCCGATGATCTCATAATAGATCCTTGTCCCGTTTACTGCCGCATACATAGAGTCACCTCCCTTTCCCTCATTATATATGAGGAAGCGGGAGGTTTTGTTTTTTATCGATACGTGATTGCAGAAAAGACTGACGGTGTTCCTCTCCGGTCTTCGTCAGTCATAGAAATGGCCGAACATCGCCTGCTTCTCGTAGCAGATATGTTTCATATCGAGCTCTTCGATGATGTGCTTCGGCTCGCCTCTTTCATACATCTGTTCTTCCGGCATGAAATTGCCCTTATCGGAATCGATGTAGATGGCAAGCGGTCTTCTCAGACCGATCGCATAAGACATTTGGATCTCACACCACTTCAGATCGTACTTCTTCAATAATTCCTTCGCATACTTTCTGGCCATATAGGCACCGGAAAGATCGACTTTGGTCGGATCCTTGCCGTTCATGCAGCCGCCGCCCACATTGGCAAACGACTGGTAGGCATCGACCACGATCTTTCTGCCGGTGAGTCCGGCATCGCCCTCAAAACCGCCGATCTCAAAACGCCCCGTCGGATTGATCAGATAGCGTTCGACCTTCAGTCCGTAGCGTGCGCAGATCTCATCTGCGATGTCTTTCAACATCGCATCGGTCACTTTTCTGTTTTTCTCGGAATTGTTGTAGGAGATCGTGAAGTCCTTGATCGAAAGGATATTGAAGTCATCGTCATAGACTCCGGTGATCTGTGCTTTGCCATCCGGATAGAAATCCTCATGGCTGTGAACGAGCTCATCGTACTTTCTGGAAAGCTCCTGTAAGATCACCATCGCCTTTGGCAGATATCTGTCCGTATCGTTGCAGGCATAACCGAACATCATGCCCTGGTCACCCGCACCGGCGATCTCATCGTTTGTACCCAGAGCGATGTCTCCGGACTGCTTGCCGATGTTGTCGATGATCTCATAGTCATCGCGATAGCCGATGTCACGCAAGACTCTTCTTGCGATCGCTGCCGCGTCAAAGTCCGCCTTGGTGGTGATCTCACCGGTGATGAAGATCTTGCCTTTGCCTCCCATCACCTCAACGCCGCAGCGGCTGCCTTCGTCCTTCCTCAGACATTCATCCAGAATGGCTGACGAGATCTGATCACAGACCTTGTCGGGATGTCCGCGGAAGACGATCTCATTGGAAAATAATTTCATTTGTCCTTCCTTCTAACCTAAGAAAAAGTCTCATCACACCCATGACGAGACTCGACTTTAAACAATGGTACCCATCGTTCAAGCTTTAGCACCTTGACATGTCAGGTTGCTGCACGATCACAGAGCTTGTCTCTCCCGTGCTCTTCATAGGTACATATACTGTAATATATTTTCTTTCAGAAATCAACGATCGTAATATTACGCCTTCTTATTATCCTGCGGCATATACCAGAAGGAATTGGTCCCATGCAGATAGGTGCGGGAACCTTTCGGCATCTGCGTCAGGGCATTCCAGACATTGTAGTAGTCTCCCGTACCGGCAGAGATCGCCATCGCTCCCAGAGTCCCTAAAACCGTCCAGGAAGGATTGATGAGGAACAGAAAGAACGGGATGAAACCGAAGACGAGGTTCGGCAGCATCGACATGAAGATGAAACCGGCTTTTGAAAAGGTGCCCGGTCCCACCACGAACAGCATCCCCTGTTTCAGGTTCTCATACATGTAGACATCTCCTTCAAAACAGATCGCATGAAGGAATTCGTGGGGCACCAGTGACACGACCATCAGGATGGCCCCGATCATATTGAAGGGACTGCGCGAGACAAAGAAATAGATACCCAGCGTCACCGCTGCGACAAACAATGAAACGATGTTCATGACGAGCCCCAGTTTTTTCATATCCATCTCTTTGAACGGCACATAATCCGGCTCATGCGGATGGGTGATCAGCTTTTCGGGATCCCCGTCATATCTTCCTGCAAAATGAAATTTTGTCATATACGTTATCTCCTGATATTGATTATAGTCCTTTCCCTCATCATTCAAAACCCTCGCCCATCTGCTACAATCAAGATATGGACACAAAGGACCTTATCGCTCATTTTAAGAATACGGATGTCGACATCATCAACATCCTCAAAGCGCAGGACATCGCAAAGAAATGCCTTGAACATATGAAGGATTTTCTTGCGCCCGGTCTTACAAGAGATCAGATCCATGAGGAATGTCAAAGATACATGAGCTCCTTAGGATCTCAGGGCTGGTGGATCCACAATGATCCGGCACTGATCCTATTTGGGGATCTGTCTTCCTATTCGGGTGCCGGACTTCCCGATTATGAAGATCGAAGGATAAAAGAAGACGACCTCATCTCCATCGATGTCGCCCCAATGATACAGACCGGCTGGGGAGATCTCGCGAGATCTTTTGTCATGGAAGGCGGAAGGATCATCGACTGGAAAGAATCCAAGAATCAAGAGATCAGACAAGGCATGCAGATGGAAATGAAACTTCATGAACTCTTTGTTAACTTCGTTGATGCGGATACCGCTTTTGAGAAACTTCACTCCCGTATCGATGCCTTTGTAAAAGAACACGGCTATCACAACTGTGACTATCACGGAAACTACGGCCACAGCATCGAAAACGATGCCAAAGACCGAGTCACCATCGACATCGGCAGGAAACAGGTCATCGCCGAATATGGCAAGCCTATCACCTTTGAACCGCATATCTGTAAGAATGGCGGGCACATCGGCATCAAGCACGAAGACATGTATGTCTTTTATGAAGGAAAGATGCGAAAACTATGAATTACGAGTATATCGCTGCCGGCATCTCCATCATCAATGACATCGAATACGCCGATGGGACTTTCGTCAAAGGCAGGCTTGGCGGCTGTGCGATCTTTGCCTATGGCGGCATACGTTACTTCACGGATTCCGTATTGTTTTTGAGTTCCGGAGGAAGTGATTTCTTTGATTATTACGGGACCTATTTCAAAGAAAATAACATCTCAAAGGAAGGCATCAGTTTTACTCTTCCATATACCCACCATACCCTTCTGAAATACGAAAAGGACGGCACCTGGAGCGAGACCTCGATCTATGGCGAAGATTATTTCGTAAAGCAGAGAGAAAACAACCGCACATCTTTAAAAAAGCTGAGACCGTTTTTAAATGAAAACACCAAAGGCCTCTATCTTGACGCCGCTGCGCAGGAAGAGATCTTCGAAGAGATCAAAGAAATCCGAAAACTTTCCCCGGACATCAGGATCCTGTGGGAACCGCCGACCTTTTCTTCCAAAGATCCTTTGATGCGTGGCAGAGTCCTTCAGGATATCCTGAAATGCGACTGTTATTCGATGAACCTCGATGAGGCATCCGCCTTCTTTGGCGTGAATGACAGAACACAGATCATCGGAAAGATCATGGAGCTGGATGTCCCCTGCTTCCTCAGAGAAGGAGAAAACGGATCCTCCTGGATCGAAGATAAGACGATCGTCTCGCATTCGGCCATCGAACCGGAAAAAGCGGTCGATGTCACCGGCTGCGGCAACACTTCGGCAGCTGCCGCCTTATACCTCAGAAGAGAGAACAGAAGCTTTGAAGACATCGTATACCATGCCAACAAAGCTGCCGCGAAGTGTTCGAGATATGAAGGACCGATGCCCTTGAAGTAAACGCCTGTCAGAAGGCGTTTTTTCATTTATAAGAACAAAACGCTTCGTTCTTTAGATCGCCTTCCCCGTCATGATGCGTTATGCCTGTCTTTTTTCGGCTTCTTTTTTGTTGTTGTAGCGCCTGTGATTCTATCTTTTTTGTTAGACGATACTTTATAATATTAAAAAGAACTTTTCATATCCCCAATTTACAGGAGACACTTATGACTTTAAACTACGCTATGACCGCAAGCGTGCTTATCCTTGGCCTAATTCTGATCTTTTTTGACGTCAGCCGGAAATTAAAAAACAATCCGCACCAGAAGATCTCTCTTACCCTGATCGGCATCACGATCTTCTATGTGCTGACGGACTGCCTGTGGATCATCATCTATACCGCGGAAACTTTCAACCGCCCGCTGTTCATCGTTCTGAACTTCTTATTTTATTCGGTCTATATCACGCTGCCTTTCATGTGGTTCCTGTTTGCCAAACACTTTTCCGGCAGCCATCTGAATTCCTTCAACTGGAACCTTCTGTTCGCCTTGCCGTATCTGTTCAATCTGTCGCTGGTCATCGTGACGATGCTAGGCACAGGTGCCTTATGGACGATCGGTGACAGCGCAAACCGTTACACCAGAGGACCTTTATTCACCTTATTCTCCGATCTCAATCTGATCTACTACTTCATACCGGTCATCGCGATACTCTATCTTCTGTTTACCGACAAGGGTTCGGGAAAACGGACTCTGCTGACGACACTGGGTTTTTCGATCATCCCGGCCTTGGGTGTCTTCATCTACACCAAGTGGATCAGCGTCGATGCGATCTATCCCTTCCAGCCCTGCTGCTTCTTCTTAGGGATCATGTTTGCCTATATCTTATTGCTGTCACACGTCTATGATGAATCCAACAACGAGATCATCCGTCTGGCCGACGAGGCAAAAGCCGCCAACCAGCTGGCCGACCTGATGGGTTCGGTCGGTGCCTTACTGACCAATATGCCGGCGATGTCCTTCTCCAAAGATGCGAATACCGGTGTCTATCTTGCCTGCAACCAGGCCTTTGCCGAATATGCCCACAAGGAATCTCCGAAAGGCGTCGTCGGGCTGAGCGACCACGACATCTTCGACAAGGATACGGCCGACCACTTCGTGGAAGACGATAAAAAGGCCATCGCGATGGATGAGCCGTATGTCTTCTTTGAAGATGTACCGGATGCGGCCGGCTTCATGCGCAACCTGCAGACGACCAAGCTGATCTTCAATGATGCCTCCGGAAGGAAGTGTCTCTTAGGCATGTGCGTCGATGTCACGGAGATTGCCAGAGCCAAGCAGGCCGAGACCGAAGCCCGCATCAAGCAGCTGGAACTCGATGAGAAACTTGCCCTGCACGAACAGCTGATCGCTCATGAAAAGTCCAAAGACCAGCAGATGAAACTGATCACCGCACTGGCTTCCGACTACTGGAGCGTCTATTACATCGAACTCGACAAGGATCAAGGCGAATGTTTCCAATCCCACTCCGGGATCTCCGGCGGTTTCAAAGTCGGCGACCGCTTCCCATATCTGGAAGCCTTCACCAATTACGCAAACCAGTATGTCTGCAAGCCGTATCTCGAGGAATTCTTAAGATTCGTCCAGCCGGACAATATCCGTGAGGGTCTCAAGAACCAGAGAGTCATCTCCTATACCTATATGGTGGAACGCGGCGGCAGGCAGACCTACGAATCCGTCAAGTTCGCCGGTGTCAGACATCCGGAAGACAGAGACGATCATCTCGTCCATACCGTCTCGGCATGTTTCACCGATGTGGACAGTGAAACAAGAAAGTCGCTCGACCAGTCGCAGGCCTTATCGGATGCCCTGACGGCTGCCAAGGAAGCCTCCAGAGCCAAGACGACCTTCCTGTCCAATATGTCCCACGAGATCCGTACGCCGATGAATGCCATCATCGGTCTCAACAACATCGCCCTCAATGACAAGGAAGTCAATGACCGCTCGAAAGTCTACTTCTCCAAGATCGATGTTTCCGCAAAACATCTGTTAAGCATCATCAACGATATCTTAGACATGTCGCGTATCGAATCGGGCAGGATGGTCATCAAGAACGAAGAGTTCTCCTTTGCAAGAACACTGGAACAGGTCAATACGATCATCTCCGGCCAGTGCCATGACAAGGGTCTGCATTACGAATGCCACATCAACGGCAAGATCGACGACTACTATATCGGCGATGACATGAAACTTCGCCAGGTCATGATCAACATCTTAGGCAATGCCGTCAAGTTCACACCGGAAGGCGGCAGAGTCACCTTCACGATCGATGAGGGCAAACGTTTCGATAAGAAAGCGACGCTGCATTTCCGCTTTGAAGATACCGGTATCGGCATGTCGAAAGAATACCTGCCGCACATCTTTGAAGCCTTCTCGCAGGAAGTCACTTCCGCAAACAATGTCTTAGGATCGACAGGCTTAGGCATGCCGATCACCAAGAACATCGTCGAACTGATGAACGGTCACATCGAAGTGGAATCGGAAAAAGGAAAAGGTTCGACCTTCCATGTCACCGTCACGCTGGGCGAATCCGACCGTGTCAGATCCGATGAAGAAGACATGGCGATCGAACCGCACAAGCTCTCGGTCTTAGTCATCGACGATGACCCGATCGCGCTTGAACACGCAAAGATCACACTGTCACAGGTGAAGATCTCCTGCGAGACCGCAGACTCGGGCAGGAAGGCTCTGGATATGATCTCCATCCGCCACACCAGACGTGAGGATTACGATCTGATCCTTGTCGACTGGAAGATGCCGGAAATGGACGGCGTCGAGACGACCCGCGAGATACGCAAGATCGTCGGCGACCATACGCCGATCATCATCCTGACTTCCTACAACTGGGACGATATCTCCGAGCAGGCAAAACAAGCCGGTGTCGACTCCTTTGTCGCCAAACCGTTATTTGCCGGCAACGTCCTGGATGAATTCAAGACGGCCTTCAAATTCAAAAATGAGATCCTCTTAGCCTCCAAGGCGGACCTCAAAGGCAGAAGGATCCTGCTGGCGGAAGATGTGAAGATCAATGCCGAGATCATGTTCATGATCCTGCAGAGCCGACAGATCGAAGTCGATCTCGCCGAAAACGGGCAGATCGCTCTGGATAAATACATGGCACATGAAAGCGGCTATTACGATGCGATACTGATGGATATGCGCATGCCGGTCATGGATGGCTTGGAAGCCACCAGACGGATACGTTCCTCAGACAAGGAAGACGCAAAGTTCATCCCGATCATCGCTCTGACCGCCAATGCCTTTGACGAAGACGTGCAGCGTTCCCTGCAAGCCGGACTCAATGCCCACCTGTCCAAACCGGTCGAACCGGAGACGTTGTTTGCGACGTTGGAATCACTGATCCGTTACTAAAGGCAATGACCGCTTCCGCGGTCATTGTTTCTTATCTGTTTCTTTATAATGTTTTGATGTAGGAATCGCCATCTTTGACGAAGCCCTGTGACTTAAGATAGTCCTTGTGATTGACATCCGGACCTCGGTAGACGATCTTTTTGATATCGCTTTTTGCGATGTAGTCGAATAAGAATCCGCCGATCGAAAAATCCCGATATTCGGGGATCGAATAATCCAGTTTCAGATCCAGGACATCGCCCTGTTTTCTGCCTAAGCTCATGCCGACCGGCTTGCCTTCACAGAAGACGACATAGTTTTTATCCGTCTGCCCGGGGTCGATATCGATACCCGGGAAACTCTTTTGGATATCCGCATCATATCGTTTCAGCAGATACTTCAGCATGGTGTCATCATTATCACACTCGACGGCCTCATAGACCTTGTCTTTCTTTGACATCTTCCATAGGAAGTGTACATTGATCAGTACCAGACACAGGTTCATGAAGGCAGTCGGATAGGACTTGATGATGAATGCATAGACCGTAAAGATCAGAGAACCGATCGTATTGATGATCCTGAGCTTCACGACCGATGTCATCAGCATCGACACCAGGACCAGGAAAGAACCGAGATAGCCAAACGCTTCGATCAGAAATTTTGTGTTCATACTATATACTTCCTCTTTTACTTCGTTATAGTTTTTTCAAAATGATAATCCGAACCGATCCAGCCGTAGACATCTTCATGGGCCTTGGGATATCTGCCCATCAGAGATTCCCGTATGTCTTCAAAGCGGTCCGGGGAGATACATTTGACCCGTCCGAGGATCTCATAATAGTCCTTCATCGACGTAGAGATCGCCGCAACGGAAAGCTTCATGCCTTTCGATCTGTCGTGGTTGTGTAACAAACGGTGGCGATACTTCTTGGCCTGCGAAGTGATGTAGATGTGATCTTCCTTGCTGAAAGGCCTCGTCTTGAATTCGATGATGCCCACTCTGTCTTTTGATAAGATCAGCACATCCGGTCTGACACCGTATTCGTTGTCAAAATCCCAGAGGACATATTCAAATACGATGGACAGCTTCCCATAGTCCCTGTTCTTATTCACACAGGCGGACAGTCCCTTTTCCAGGACATTATATTCATCCTTCCAGGCTGTGATCTGCGCATCGCTGAGTTCATGCGGCGTCACGAAAGGATAGTTTTCTTTCATCGCCTTTAGCCATTCCTTTTTCGGTGTATCCAGGAATTCAAAGACCGATGAACAGAAACAGAAATCATCGATATACTTTTCCGGCATCTTCTATCTGATGATATAGGCATCGACGATCTTGCCGATATACATGGTGTGGTGATCGTCTTTGGTCTCCTCGGCGGAATAATACTTCCGCAGTATCTGCTTATCGATCGCTTCCGGATCCTGTCTCTGTTTATAGATGACTTCGCACTCGATCGTCAGCGGATATTCCTTGATGCCCGGAACGAAGTTGACATTGGCAGGTACCTGCGTTATGTATTCGCTCTTGTCCATATCGTAACCTGACATCGTCCCGAAGACCCGGAAGACTTCCGGATCATAGCTTCCGTCTAACGGCATCGAGAGCGTGAACCTGCCGGTCTTGTCGAGCTGTTTCTTGGTGAAACGGGAATCTCTGACATAGACGGTGAACGTCTCAAGACCCCATATGACACCCAGGTGTCCCCAGCCGATGACCATCGAATTGAATTTCTCACAGTTGGTATTCAACAAGATCCCCGGAGCGATCTGTTTATTTATCTTTTCCGCATAATCAAAAACATTGATCTTCTCTTTTGCCATAATGATGAACCCTCTCTTTTTCTTCATTTTAACATAAGTCCGAAGAAGTCCCCGCCTTCCTACGGAGTGTAAAGACGGGAATGAATTCGGAATTTCTCTGGTGGAACATTTTTTGCCGCTCAAAATCGCAATAATATAGATAAGTCCATGTTGGAATATCACAGTAAGCAAAAGGAAAACAATGAAACGTAATATCGCATACCGCTATCGTGCATATCCAAGTGAGGCGCAGGCAGTTCTTCTTGCCAAGACATTCGGC